>NZ_AP014938.1:982592-1310123 GCF_001548235.1 Rothia mucilaginosa | reverse complement strand
TTGAGCGCCTTACGTTCGGCGGGCACGGACTCACCAAAGTACACCACATCCGGCTTGAGGCGGGTCGAACCACAGCCAAGGCAGGGCACCATCTGAAAATCGCGGATATAGCGGTCGTCCAACTCCACATCGCCATCAGGGTTCACGCGCAGCTCTTCGTCTTCAAGGCGCGCCAGGTAGCCGAGGTTCGCAGCATCCAGGCGTGTATCCAGGCTTTCGCGACTCTCGTCCTGCCCGCAGTCCAGGCACACAATACGAGAGAGGTCGCCGTGCAGCGCCAGCAGACGGGAGCTTCCAGCACGGGCGTGCAGCCCATCCACGTTCTGCGTAATCACGCCGCTCACGGCACCCAGCTGCTCCAGCTCGGCGAGCGCATAGTGGGCGCGGTTCGGTTCGGCGCGGCGCATGCGGCGCCAACCCACGTAGGAGCGCGCCCAGTAGCGTTGGCGGGCGGCGTCATCGTAGCGGAATTCCTGGTAGGTCATGGGGCGGTGGTCGTGCAGGGAGCCGCCGGGTCCGCGGTAATCGGGGATGCCGGATTCGGTGCTCACTCCCGCGCCGGTGAGCACGAGAACCTTACCCGCTTTGAGTAGCTTGGCAATACCCGCGGAGGCGTATTCTTCGTCGTGCGGGGTGGCGTTCTCAGAGACAACGCGCTGAATCGAGCGGATTGCGGCACGGTGCACGGAGGCGATTTCTTCGCGCTGCTCACCGGCGGCGGCGAAGTTCTGGTGGTCAGTCCAGCGGTCCATTCTTCTCCTCAATGCTCTGTGTATTAGTGCGGTTCTAGTGCGTTAAACGGCTGTGGGGCACCCCCTTTCGAGGGTACCCCACAGCCTATTTCTTATGGTTTCGAATGTGCAAACTCAGCCACAGGCTAAGTCCGCCCAGCCAACCGGTTGAGCTTAGTCCTCAGCCTTCTGCTCACGCTCGGAGGTCACCGACAGGCCATCGCTGGCAACGTCCGGGTTCACGTCCACGGTCACGGTGTCGCCGTCGTGGATGGCACCGGAGAGGATGCCGCGAGCCAGGCGGTCGCCAATCTCGCGCTGAACCAGGCGGCGCAGCGGGCGGGCGCCGAATGCCGGGTCGTAGCCGGTCTTGCCCAGCCACTCGAGGGCTGCCTCGGTCACGTTCAGGGTCAGGCGGCGGTCCTCCAGGCGCTTAGCCATGCTCTTGATCTGCAGGCCCACGATCTGGCCCAGGTTCTCAGCCGACAGGGGCTGGAACATGATGATGTCGTCCAGTCGGTTGAGGAACTCGGGGCGGAATGCCTGGTGAACAACCTCCAGCGCCTTCTCGGATCGCTCGTCGAAGGGCAGGTCCTGGTTGACCAGGTACTGCGAACCGAGGTTCGAGGTCAGGATCAGGATGACGTTGCGGAAGTCCACGGTGCGGCCCTGGCCGTCGGTCAGGCGGCCGTCATCGAGTACCTGCAGCAGGATGTCGAAGACCTCGGGGTGCGCCTTCTCAACCTCGTCGAGCAGGACCACCGAGTAGGGGCGACGGCGTACAGCCTCGGTCAGCTGACCGCCCTCTTCGTGGCCGACGTATCCGGGAGGGGCACCGACCAGGCGGGAAACGGTGTGCTTCTCGGAGTACTCGCTCATGTCGATGCGCACCAGGGCACGCTCGTCATCAAACTGGAACTCAGCCAGTGCCTTAGCCAGCTCGGTCTTACCAACACCGGTCGGGCCCAGGAACAGGAAGGAACCAATCGGGCGGTTCGGGTCGGAAATACCGGCGCGGGCGCGGCGCACAGCGTCAGAGACAGCGACCACTGCGGCTTCCTGGCCAATGAGGCGGGCACCGATGCGCTTCTCCATTTCCAGCAGCTTCTCGGATTCGCCCTGCATCATGCGACCTGCGGGAATACCGGTCCAGGAGGAAATCACCTCGGCGATATCGTCCGCGGTGACCTCTTCGGAGACCATGGATTCGTTCTTGGCGGTGTCCTCGGCGCGCTGTGCTTCTTCCAGTTCAGCCTGCTTTGCGGGAATCTCGCCGTACAGCAGGCGGGATGCCTCAGCGAGGTTACCCTCGCGCTGTGCAACCTCTGCGCGGGAACGTAGCTCGTCAATCTGGGTCTTGATGTCACCCACACGGTTCAGGCTAGCCTTCTCGGCCTCCCAACGAGCGTTGAGGGCGTCGAGCTGTTCCTTCTTGTCAGCCATGTCCTTGCGCAGTGCTTCCAGACGCTCAACCGATGCGGGATCGGTCTCGTCGGCAAGTGCCAGTTCCTCCATGGTGAGGCGGTCCACGGCGCGGCGCAGCTGGTCGATTTCCTCCGGTGCGGAGTCAATTTCCATGCGCAGGCGGGATGCTGCCTCGTCAATCAGGTCAATTGCCTTGTCAGGCAGCTGACGGGAGGGAATGTAACGGTTAGACAGGGTTGCTGCGGCAACCAGCGCGGAGTCAGCGATCTGCACCTTGTGGTGTGCCTCGTAGCGTTCCTTCAGACCGCGCAGAATACCGATGGTGTCATCTACGCTGGGCTCGCCCACGTACACCTGCTGGAAGCGGCGCTCCAGGGCGGGGTCCTTCTCAATGTTCTCGCGGTACTCGTCGAGGGTGGTGGCACCAATCAGGCGCAACTCGCCACGAGCAAGCATGGGCTTGAGCATGTTGCCTGCGTCCATGGAGCCTTCGGATGCGCCAGCACCGACGACGGTGTGAATCTCGTCGATGAAGGTCACGATCTGGCCCTCGGACTTCTTGATTTCTTCGAGGACTGCCTTCAGGCGCTCCTCGAATTCACCGCGGTACTTTGCGCCTGCAACCATGGAGCCCAGGTCCAGGCTGATGAGGGTCTTGCCGCGCAGGGATTCGGGCACGTCGCCGGAAACCATGCGCTGTGCCAGGCCTTCCACGACGGCGGTCTTACCGACGCCGGGCTCACCAATCAGAACGGGGTTGTTCTTGGTTCGGCGGGAGAGCACCTGCACAACGCGGCGAATCTCAGAGTCGCGGCCGATGACCGGGTCAAGCTTGCCTGCGCGGGCAATGGCGGTCAGGTCGGTGCCGTACTTTTCGAGAGCCTGGAAGGTGCCCTCGGGGTCGGGGGTGTCCACGGTGCGGTCTCCTCGGACGTTGGGGATGGTCTGTGCGATGAGCTCTGCGGTAGCGCCGAGCTTGTGCATTGCTTCAGCGGTGCTATCGGTTCCGCTGGCAATGCCCAGCAGAATCATTTCGGTAGAAACGTAGGTATCTCCGAATCCCTGGGCGCGGGTCTGTGCTGCCTGCAGAGCGGAGAGCGCGGCACGGCTGAGGGAGGCGTTCTGCACGGAGGCACCGGATGCCTTCGGCAGCTTCTTGATTTCAGCGGATGCCGCCTCGGAGATAGCGTCCACATCCAGGCCTGCAGCTTTGAGGACTGCTACGGCGACGCCTTCGCGCTGGTCCATGAGGGCCTTGAGGATGTGTGCGGTTTCAATAGTGGGGTTGCCGGCGGTTTGAGCATTAGTATTTGCCGCCGAGATGACTTCTTGACTCTTGGTGGTGAACTTGTTGTCCATGGTGTTCCTTTCGTGTTTCGAGGGGCTTATCCTATGCGCCCCTGCATTACATAACTTGAGTCTACTCCACTCAATTATGTTTCGCAAGCCTCCTGCAAAAAAATTTTCGTATTTTTCGCCCCACCTCACACCCCCTGACCCCCAAACAAAAGCCCCAGTCAAAACCGCATTGTTATACTGACCGGATTGGGTACTTGCGAGGCTGGGCGCTTGCGGGCTCCCACAACAATCACAGTCACGGATGGGGACCCACATGAAAATACTGGTTATAGGCGCAACCGGCCGCACCGGTTACTTCTTCACCCGCAAAGCCCTAGAGGAGGGGCACACCGTCACCGCCTACGTGCGCAACCCCGACAAGGCGCTAACACTTTTGGGAGCGCACCAAAATCTCACTATCGTTCCGGGAGCCCTGAACGATGCCGAGCAGCTCGCCGCAGCATCCTCCGGGCAAGACGTGATGGTCAGCATCCTGGGCCAGAAAGCCACGGTACGAGAGTTTCTCTCCTCCACGTTCATGCAGGAGCGCCTGCCCCTCATCATGGAGGCGGTCACGGGCGCAGGCGTGAAGCATTGCGTTCTGATGAGCGCCTACGGTGTGGGCGATACGGTACGGACCGCGTCCCTGCCCATGCGCCTGGTATGCAAGGTCATCATGCGCGGCATTTTTACCGACAAGGTTAAGGCGGACGCCCTGGTTGCCGAATATCAGCCGTATATTTCGCGTGCACATCCGGGCAGGCTGACCGATAAGCCAGGTAAGGGCGGGGTGAAGGTGTTTGATATGGCGAGTGTCGAGCGAACTCCGGGCATTCCGACGATTGCCCGTGAAGACGTTGCCGATGCGCTGCTTACTATCGCCAAGAACCCCCAGAACGCGGGCACAGATTTTTTGGTGACGATTGGGGACGTTGCCCTACGCTCGCGCCAGAAATAAACCGGTAGGCTTAATGACATGACGACTACGAACACCTTCCCCGCCGCCATTCTCTTCGACCACGACGGAACCCTCGTCGATACCGAACCCGTATGGGCTGCCGCAAAGGTTGCTCTCACCGCAGAATTTGGTGGCACCTGGACCGAACAGGACACCCTCGATTGCCTGGGCCTATCCATGCAGTTCACCCTGGATCGTCTGCGCGAGCGCGGCGTGAACCTGCCGGACGAGGAGATTAACGATCGACTGGTGGCGAAGGTGCGCGAGACGCTGGCGCAGCAGCCGGTCGAGTTCCTACCCGGCATTGAGCGCTTCCTCTCGGAGGTTCGCGATGCGCAGATTCCGGCCGCCATCGTCACGAACGCCACCACCTCCGTGGCTCGCCGCACCGCGAACGCGGCACCCGAGGGCACGTTCTCGGTGGTTATTGGCAACGATGAGACCACCAACCCCAAGCCGGACCCGCAGCCTTATCTTTTGGCGGCGGAGCGTCTGGGTGTTGACCCGACTCAGTGCGTGGCTCTCGAGGATTCCCCTTCGGGCGTGCGCAGCGCGACCGCGGCGGGCATGCGCGTCATTGTTGTTCCGGGCGAGCTGGAGGTTCCGGCGGAGCTGGGCACCGCGCGCCTCAAGCATGAGGAGCTGACCCTGGAGGCGGTTCGCGCGCTGGCGTAGCCGCGTAGTTTGCGGGCTGAAAGCTCTACAGAAAACTGAATACACTTCACCGTAAAGGGGTGGGATGCACAAGATGAGATATCGCGCATCCCACCCTTTGTGCGCGCCTGGGCGGTGAGCCGTGGGGGGGGGTGAGCAGGGGCTTTTGGGCGGGGGCTTTTAAGGTTGGTGCGACACATAGATGACAATTTATTACGAATTACTCAAAATAACCTTGACAGCAGTTCCTTAAAATGATTTACTCATAATAACGATTCGGTGGGGCGACAAATCCTACCGAACCACAAACATCACAGCATCATGAAGGAGACCATCATGGCATTCGCAAACTACACCGCACCCGGCCTGACCCTCGAAGAAGGCAAGGGCATTTCCGAGGTTCTCCAGGCACGTCTGCACGACCTGAACGACCTGCACCTGCTGCTGAAGCACGCTCACTGGAACGTGACCGGCCCCGGCTTCATCGCCGTTCACGAAATGATTGACCCCCAGGTCGACACCGTCCGCGAGTTCGTCGACGCCATCGCAGAGCGCATGGCAACCCTGGGCGCAACCCCCAACGGCCTGGCTGGCGCACTGGTCGCACAGCGCACCGTTGAAGACTACCCCGTCGGCCGCGCACGCGTTGCTGACCACCTGCACGCTCTGAACGACGTGTACACCCGCGTGATTGAGGCTCACCGCAAGGCGATTGCATTCGCTGGCGAGTCCGACCCCATCACCGAGGACCTGCTGATTGGCCAGACCGCTGAGCTGGAGAAGTTCCAGTGGTTCATCCGCGCGTTCCTGGAAAACGGCGAAGGCAACATCTAAGCCGCAACCATCTAAGTTGTGGCCTCTAAACTGTAGCCTACCTATAGCGGCACGTCATGTAGGCGTTAGCTTTTAGAGTCACAAGCCGGGCGGGTGCGCTCTCCTTATGGAGGGTGCACCCGCCCGGCTTTTTACACTCGAAGCTGCCCCGCTTATTCCCAACCACTTTTACCTTTCCCGGCACTTGAGTCCTCGCCCGTGCGGTATCACAAAGTACGTTGAGGCGAACAATAACACCGGGTTAGGCCGTCCTAGATTTTCTGTTCGGAGTGCTCTACAGTGGTTCACTGATCAACTCAGAACACACAGATTAAACGCATGATTGCGCGCCCGGGAGATACCCGGCGCGACCCGCATCCGGCGGAAAGAGAGATATGAGCACGCACGCCCAGCACGAGCACGGCGAAGAAACTGAGAAACTTCAGCCGGAAAACACCGCTACCGAGGCTCCGCAGGCCACCCGCCATAGCGCCGTTACCTCCCCCTCCCCCACGCAGATTAAGCGTTGGCGCCGCTACCTTGCCGATGAGGAGTCGGAAGCGCGCATCTACCGCTACCTGGCTCGCCGTGCCGAGGGTACCGACCGTGAGATTTTGCTGCAGGTTGCTGAGGCGGAGAAGCGTCACCAGCAGCATTGGCGTGACATGCTCGGCGAGCACGCGGATGTACACGTGCGCCCGTCCCTGCAATCGCAGCTACTGCAGTTCTTGGCGAAGAACTTCGGTTCGGTGTTTATTCTTGCGATGGCTCAGCGCGCCGAGTCCCGCTCCCCCTACGCTGAGGACCCGGACGCCACCGAGGAAATGGCGGCTGACGAGGCGATTCACGAGGAGATTATTCGCGCCCTGGCGACTAACGGTCGCGAGAAGCTTTCGGGTAATTTCCGTGCGGCGGTCTTTGGCGCTAACGACGGTTTGGTGTCGAATCTGGCGCTGACTATGGGTATTACCGCGTCGGGCGCGTCCAGTTCGATGGTTCTGCTGTCGGGTATTGCGGGTCTGCTGGCGGGTGCGCTGTCGATGGCGGCGGGTGAGTTCGTGTCGGTGCGTTCTCAGCGTGAGCTGCTGGATGCCTCCCAGCCGACCCAGGTGACCCTGCGTGTTGCGCACGATTTGGATTTGGATTCGAACGAGCTGGAGCTCATTTACCGTGCCCGCGGCATGGAGCCGGACGCGGCGCATCACCGTGCGATGGAGCGTTTCGGCTACCTGGATTGTGACTGCGATCCGTCGCTGTCTCACCGCGAGGAAGAGGATCGTGAGGAGAATGTGGCTTTGGGTACCGATATTGGTGCCGCCGCAGCGTCGTTCGCGTTCTTCGCTTCGGGTGCGTTGGTTCCGATTCTGCCGTATATCTTTGGCTTGTCGGGTGTGTTCGCGATGGTGTTGTCCCTGCTGTTTGTGGGTGCGGCGCTGGGCTTCACCGGCGGCGTGGTGGGCCTGCTTTCGGGTGCTTCCCCGCTCAAGCGCGGTGTTCGTCAGATTCTAATTGGCTTTGGCGCTGCGTTCGTGACCTACCTGCTGGGTCTGGCGTTCGGCACGACGGTCGGCTAGTTACAACACCCCCAATAAGCTCTCGACAAGTGTATATAGCCGCTCTGGAATTTGTTTTCAAGCGTTTGAGAACTATTCGGATGCAGAAATCCCCCGGTGGATACATTCAGTGTATCCGCCGGGGGTTTTCTATATGTTCTTACCCTGCATGAGGGGTTGATCTATTACGGGTGAATCTCCGCGGTGGTGGCCTGACCGGAAACGCTCTCCGAGCCGGTTGCGCCATTGCCGGAGTAGGTCAGGTTTGCAACCTGCACGCTGGAGGTCTGCTTGTACGAGACCCAGCCGTCATTTGCAGGGAAGCGCAGCTGCGCCGGCATGAAGTTGGTCTGGCTGTAGTACTTGGTGCCGGACTGCTTCATGGTGTACGCCTTGCTGGTGGTGTAGACGATACGACCCTTGAAGGTGTAGGTGCCGTCAGAGTTTTTGGTGACGGTCGGTACTTCTGCGGTCCAGGTGCCGGCGGTCTGCGCGACGGACAGGTACTTTGCCTGGCCTGCGGAGGCTACCAGTTCGGTGGTCTTACCGGTCAGCTTGCGACCGGAGGGGGCCCATGCCTGGCCGTTGATCTTACCGAACTTAAGGAGCGACTGGGCGCTGGCAGAGACGGTGTACTCAACCTCGGTCACGAAGGTCGCGCCCGCTGCGAGGGTGACGCTGCTGCCGGGGATGTAGCCGGTGCCGGTTGCGGTGTCCTTGGTCGGTACGGACCACCAGAAGCCGCTGGAGGACATGTAGGCGCCGTTTGCGCCGGTCTGGGAGTTGGTGACGGGGGTGAACTTACCTTCGCCGTTGACGTAGGTTGCGCTCTTGGGCTTGGAGGTTGCGTCGTCCCAGTTGATGTCGGAGTCGGGGGTGCCGGAGGCGGTGAAGTGCGCCTCGGGGCTTGCCGGGTTGATGGTGCCGGTGTTGTTGGAGGATGCGTAGCCGACGTAGCCGCCGTTGTTCTGCACGCTGACGTACACGCCGTACTGCACGCCGGGGGTTTCCTTGGATGCTGCGTAGGCAGGTACTGCTGCGGAGGCTGCGACGACGGGTGCGGACCAGACGCCTGCCTTGGCGACAGTGCGGCGAGAGATGGGCTGAGTCATGAGTGTAGTGATCTCCTGTTAGTGTTTGGTGTTTCTTGGAGCCGCTCAAAATGATTCTGACTAGGCTCAATGCACTCCAGTATACAAAGGTTGAGGTCGTACTTACATCTTTTTGTGGCACTGTGTGCACAAGCTTACTTTCTAGTGCAATATTTGCGGGTGCCAGCGGGGGGCGTTAAAAGCACAGATGCCGGCAGTCTTTCGACTACCGGCATCTGCCGCAATACTATGCTGTTTACTTCGCTGCGAAGATTTCGCGCATCAGGTTTGCAGCCTCGGAGGGGGTCTTACCGACCTTCACGCCTGCTGCTTCCAGAGCTTCCTTCTTCGCCTGAGCGGTACCGGAGGAACCGGAGACAATAGCGCCTGCGTGGCCCATGGTCTTACCCTCAGGAGCGGTGAAGCCTGCAATGTAACCAACAACGGGCTTGGTCAGATTTTAGTTACCAGGAAATATCAATACAGGTGGTTGACTGATATTTAGTACGTGCATCTTCCGTAACATGTACAGGTTCAAGATTGCCTGCTTCCCATATATTCTTACTTACCTCTCGGATAGGATGCCCATATTTTCCATAAATCACCTTATTGCGCCTCATATGCTTTCCAGAAATTTGAGAATGTATTATGCAGATGATTTCATATTGCTCATTAAGAAGACTAAATAAAAACGGACATGATCCATCATGCCCCCCATGGTGCGGGACAGTTATCTCTCGCACATGGCGCATACGCCACATCCCTAATTTATGCACTAGTTCCCAGCAATTATCAGTACTGCTTAATTCAGCATCTCCAGTCCCGAGCCACCCAGTAATAGGAATTTTACCCGATTGATTCATTACGGTATCTTCATATGATTCTTTTTTGCAAATTTTATGGTATTTAAAATTAAAACAACGACTATAATTTTTGCAACAGTTACCATGGAATAGTCCTATCATAGGCCTGGATATACCTATATGACAGGTACACAATATACCAGTGGCGATCCAACTATAATTTACACCTTTTAGGGGAGAGAAATTAAATCGCCGAAACGCCCCTACATAACCTCTAAAAGATTCACGCTCAAAACCACTATATAGGATAATAGACGACCTATTAGAATTTAGTATTTTACGACTTCGTCCACCACTATTTTTCCTATGCGATTCATAGACTTTATGATAAATCTCCTTCAACTTCTTTAGTTCTTCTTTAGAGAACGTCTCCTTAGACTGAAGTTCTCCCCAATTTTTATAGTCTTTTCTAACCCTAGCCATAAAATCATTAATGACACTGCATTCAAAAGCATCCCCCTTATTAGAAAAAAGAGAAAAATGCACAAATTCCCATCTGGGTGCCCAAATTACCCCCTCCCTTAGGGAAACAGATTCTACACTTATATCAGTTCCAGAAAATACAACTTCCGTCTCGTCAGACACTTCAAGATATCTTTCACCATCACCTCCATTATTTAAAAGAAACGCATATAGTTCCCTTGGCTCTAAAAACATATTACTACCCTTGGATAAATCATTATTAAACTTATCAAGAAAAAATAATATTCTTTCCCATTTAGTCATATAGGGCATTATAACCTTCTTAATAAAAAAACCTTCTTTATATAGGGTTCTAATCCCGTTCACATGATCATCATCCAAGTGAGATATAACCAATAAATCAATAATCCCAGAAGTTTTTCCATGCAATTCTTTAGCATACTTTTCTATATTATTCCCAAAGGTGGATGAACCACAATCATAAACGCATACATACCGCTTCTCAGAAGTACGGATTATTTGGGCGCTAAAAGTACCTTGCCCAATCGGGTAATGATAGCGTTCTACACTAATATCCATTTCTATATTCCTTATATCTAAAGACTAATTGAGGATAAAATAGCCCCGGCAAACAAACATCGAATGTTTATCTACCGGGGTCATTTATATAGCTAGGCTATAACTACTTCGCTGCGAAGATTTCGCGCATCAGGTTTGCAGCCTCGGAGGGGGTCTTACCGACCTTCACGCCTGCTGCTTCCAGAGCTTCCTTCTTTGCCTGAGCGGTACCGGAGGAACCGGAGACAATAGCGCCTGCGTGGCCCATGGTCTTACCCTCAGGAGCGGTGAAGCCTGCAATGTAACCAACGACGGGCTTGGTCACGTTTGCCTTGATGTACTCTGCAGCACGCTCCTCAGCGTCACCACCGATCTCACCAATCATGACGATTGCTTCGGTCTCGGGGTCAGCTTCGAAAGCTTCCAGAGCGTCGATGTGGGTGGTGCCGATGATGGGGTCGCCACCAATACCGATAGCGGTGGTGAAACCAATGTCGGACAGTTCGTACATCAGCTGGTAGGTCAGGGTACCGGACTTGGAGACCAGACCGATCTTGCCCTTGCCGGTGATGTTCGCCGGGATAATACCAACCAGGCACTCCTCGGGGGAGATGATGCCGGGGCAGTTGGGGCCGATGATGCGGGTGATCTGCTTGCCGTTCTCGTCCACGGATGCCTTAGCGGCTGCCCAGAACTCTGCGGAGTCCTGAACCGGAACGCCCTCGGTGATGACGACGACGAGACCGATCTTAGCCTCGATAGCCTCGAGAACTGCTGCCTTGGTGAAGGCCGGGGGAACGAAGACGATGGAGACGTTCGCGCCGGTCTTCTCCATAGCCTCAGCTACGGAACCGAACACGTTCAGCTCGATGTCGGAGCCGTCCTTCGCCTTGTGGGTGACGGTGGTGCCAGCCTTGCGAGCGTTCACGCCGCCCACAATGTTGGTGCCTGCTGCGAGCATGCGTGCGGTGTGCTTGGTACCCTCGCCACCGGTGATGCCCTGAACGATGACCTTGGAGTCCTTGTTCACAAAGATAGACATATTACTTCCTTGAAATCCTTTGCTGGCGATTACGCCTTGTGAGCGAGCTCTGCTGCCTTGTCAGCGCCGGAGTCCATGGTCTCAGCCAGAACAACCAGCGGGTGGTTCGCCTCGGAGAGGATGCGGCGACCCTCAGCAACGTTGTTGCCGTCCAGGCGCACAACCAGGGGCTTGGTTGCTGCGTCGCCCAGAATCTCCAGAGCCTTCACAATGCCGTCTGCCACTGCGTCACATGCGGTGATGCCGCCGAAGACGTTCACGAAAACGCTCTTGACCTGCTCGTCGCCCAGAATGATTTCCAGGCCGGCAGCCATAACCTCAGCGGACGCGCCGCCACCAATATCAAGGAAGTTTGCGGGCTTGACGTTGCCGTGGTTCTCACCAGCGTATGCAACGACGTCCAGGGTGGACATAACCAGACCTGCACCGTTACCAACGATGCCGACCTCGCCGTCCAGCTTCACGTAGTTCAGGTCGAACTGCTTTGCCTTAGCTTCCAGCGGGTTCTCAGCGGACTTGTCCACGAGAGCCTCGTGCTCGGGCTGGCGGAATTCTGCGTTGTCGTCCAGGGAGACCTTGCCGTCCAGGGCGAGAATGGTGCCCTCGGGGGTCAGAACGAGGGGGTTAACCTCAACCAGGGTTGCGTCTTCCTTGGTGTAGACTTCGCCCAGCTTGACGAGAACGGGAACAACCTTCTCCTGCAGTTCTGCGGAGAAACCTGCTGCCTTAGCAATTTCCTCAGCCTTAGCCTGGTCCAGGCCGACCAGCGGGTCAACCTCGATCTTTGCCAGTGCCTCGGGGCGCTCAGCAGCGAGCTGCTCAATTTCCATACCGCCTTCTACCGAGCACATTGCCAGGTAGGAGCGGTTTGCGCGGTCCAGCAGGAGGGAGAAGTAGTATTCTTCGGCGATGTCTGCGCCGTCAGCGACCAGCACGCGGTGAACGGTGTGGCCCTTGATGTCCATGCCGAGAATTGCCTTAGCGTGCTCGTAAGCTTCTTCGGGGGACTTTGCGAGCTTAACGCCGCCAGCCTTACCGCGGCCGCCGGTCTTAACCTGAGCCTTAATGACGGTCAGGCCGCCAATTTCCTCAGCTGCTGCCTTTGCTTCTTCAGGGGTGGTCGCAACAATGCCCTTGAGCACGGGTACACCGTGCTTTGCGAAGAGCTCGCGCGCCTGGTATTCGAAAAGGTCCACAGGTGTCCTTCTTCTTCGAAGTGGTGCCGAGTACTGGTGCACTCGGCTTGGTCATTAGAGGAGGTTCCCCTGTGTGTCCGGTACGTGCGATAGGTGTCTCTCGCACCCGGCACACACGCATCATTGACGCGGGGAATTTCTCTCGTCTCTACTCTATCGGATTCGGCGTGAGCTCGCACTCACAGAGCCCCAAATCTGAGATTTTAGCGACTCAGCTCACAAATATTTTGGGTACATTCCACCCAAAGGCTGTGCACCGGGTAACTAACCCGAACTAGCACTCCCCCATCCGCCGCGAAATACCGGCGAACACGCCACCTTGACCACCTGGTGCCGAAGAGCCGCTGCACCCTTCTCAGCAGGCGGACAACACGCCCGGCACAGCACACAAAAGAGGGGCGGGCACCCTCAGGTACCCGCCCCTCCATCGGCGTTGTCAGGTTCGCACGCCTGACGCGTTAGCTCACCTTCTCCAGCGGCGCGTAACGCAGCAGCAGGCGCTTCTCTTCCGAACCGAAACGGACCTTTGCCACGGTCTTATCGCCGCTACCCTCAACGGCGAGCACGCGGCCCTCACCGAACTTGGTGTGGCGCACGGTATCGCCGACCGCCAGAGTCGGGATTTCCTTGCTCTGGTGCACGCGGGAACGGTTCGTCACCTTCGAGGTGGCCGCCGCCAGCCCGTAGCTTGCCGAGCCGTTAATATCCGCGGTGGACGGCTCGGAGCGGCGTGCGGGGCGAGACTCGTAGGGGTCGTATGAGCCGCGCGAGCCACCGGAACTGTACCCGCCCGAGCTGTAACCACCCGAGTAGCCGCCGGAACCATAGCCGGAACGGGAACCACCCGAATAGCCGCCACCGTACGAGTTGCCGTAGGAGCTGCCACCATAGGAACTGCCGCGAGCGCCATACGCACCCATACCGGAGGCGCCAAAGCCCGAGAAACCGGCGGTGCGCTTCCACTCGATGAGCTCCTCCGGGATTTCCTCCAGGAAGGGCGAGGGCGGGTTGAACTGGCTCTTACCCCACATGGTGCGGGTTTCCGAGCGGGTCAGGTACAGGCGCTCCATGGCGCGGGTCAGACCCACGTACGCCAGGCGGCGTTCCTCGCTCATTTCCTTCTCATCGGTCAGGGCACGCTGATGCGGGAACAGGCCGTGCTCCATGCCGGTCAGGAACACCACGGGGAATTCCAGGCCCTTGGCGGTGTGCAGGGTCATGAGGGTGACCATGCCCTGCGCCTTCGCCTCGGCGGCTTCGGCGGCAATCTGTGCGGCGGAGGCGTTCTCACCCTCCGCGCTGGCGGGGCGGTTCGGGATCGAGTCGGCGTCGGCGACCAGAGCCACGTGTTCGAGGAACTGCTCCAGGTCGGCGCCGGGGTTCTCGGTCTCGAACTCGACCATGGCGTCAAGCAGCTCGGAGAGGTTCTCCACGCGCGATTCGTCCTGAATGTCCTTGGAGGCGCGCAGAGTCGCCAGGTACCCGGTCTGCTCCAGGACTGCTTCCAGGCAGGTTGCGGCGGGTTCGGTGCGGGCAATCTGCGCCAGGTCGTCCATGAGGCGCACGAACTCGGCGTACTTCTTGACCGCGGCGGCCCCCAGGCCGGGGATGTCGGCTACCTGGCGTGCAGCGGCGTAGAAGGAGATGCGGTTCGCACTCGCGTACTCCGCCACCACGGACTCAGATTTGGCACCGATACCGCGCTTGGGTTCGTTGAGGATGCGGCGCACGTTCACGTCGTCATCGGGGTTGCTCAGGGCGCGCAGGTACGCCAGCGCGTCCTTGATTTCCTTACGCTCGTAGAAGCGGGTACCACCGACCACGCGGTAGGGCAGGCCGGCACGCATGAGCATGTCCTCGAGGGTTCGGGACTGCGCGTTGGTGCGGTAGAAGATTGCGACGTCACCGGGCTGCACGCCGTGCTCATCGGCAAGGCGGTCAATTTCGCGGGTGATGTAGCGCGCCTCGGCGTGTTCGGATTCGGCGACGTAACCGATGATTTTCGCACCCGCGCCGGAGGCGGTCCACAGCTTCTTGGGGCGACGGTCGGGGTTGCGTTCAATGACCGCGTTCGCCGCGGAGAGGATGTTCTGCGTGGAACGGTAGTTCTGTTCCAGCAGGATCGTGTGGGCGTTCGGGTAGTCCTTCTCGAAGTCCGTAATATTGCGGATATCCGCGCCACGGAAGGCGTAGATGGACTGGTCGGAGTCACCCACCACAGTCAGCTCGGCAGGGGGCACGGCGTCCGGGTAGGGGCCGCGGTCAGCCGGTGCCTTCGTGTGGGCGCCGACCAGTTCACGCACCAGCTGGTACTGGGCGTGGTTGGTGTCCTGGTACTCGTCCACGAGGATGTGGCGGAACTTGCGGCGGTAGTAGTTCGCGATTTCGGGGAACTTCTCGAGCAAGAAGACGGTGCGGCCAATCAGGTCGTCAAAGTCGAGGGAGTTGGCGGCGCGCAGACGCTGCGTGTAGACGGTGTAAATCTGCGAGATGGTCTTCTCGTACGGGTTATCGCTCGCCACGCGGGATGCGTACGCTTCGGCGCTGACCAGCTCGTTCTTCAGCGCGGAGATACGGTTGCCCACGGCTTTGGCGGTGAACTTCTTGGTGTCCAGGTTGAGCTCTTTAATGATGAGGCTCAGCAGGCGCTGCGAGTCGGTCGAATCGTAGATGGTGAAGGTGGACTTCAAACCCAGGGCGGCGGCCTCACGGCGCAGCACGCGCACGCAGAAGCTGTGGAAAGTAGAAATCCACATGTGCTTGGCGCGCGGGCCAACCAGTGCCTCAATACGTTCACGCATTTCGGCGGCAGCCTTGTTGGTGAAGGTGATGGCGAGAATCTGGCCGGGGGTCGCGCGGTGGGTTGCGAGCAGGTAGGCGATGCGGTGGGTGAGCACGCGGGTCTTGCCGGAGCCGGCGCCCGCGACAATGAGCAAGGGCGAGCCGGAGTGCAGCACGGCTTCTTCCTGGCGTTCGTTGAGCCCTGCGGTGAGTGAGGTAGGGTCCACGGCGTTGAGGCTGTGGGCGCGTTCGCCGTAGGGGTCGGCGGGGTCGAAGTCATCGCCGTAGCCACCGACGCGGTAGGCGGGCGGCATGAAGTCGCCGAGCGGGTCTGCGGCGGTGAAGGCTGCGGGTGCGCCGGGTTCAGGAACGGGCGCGCTGGTAGCAGGGGTACCGTAGGCGGGCATGCCGGTGGGCAGGGCGGCGGGTACGTCCTGTGCGGGTTCCTCCATCACCGGAGCATTCATCACTGCGGCGTCCATGGGAGGGGCGTAGTAGTCGTCCTCGGCAGGGGGCACGTCGTAGTAGGGGTCGAAGGGCGGCTCGTCATCCGCTACCGGTGCTGCGGGGGTGACGAGTTCGGCGGCGAACAGGCCGTCCTGTTCGGTGAAGGGCTGCTTCTGCTGTTCGGGCTTGTCGCTCATCATCTACCTCGCTGCCTAGAATACACGTTCGATATTCCATGCTACCGCATTTGCTCCGCGGCTCCCACCCGCTCGGTCATCCGCCGCACGTCCTATATCGGCAACGGCACACCGGTGGCGCAGAATAGTCATGCTAGGATGACCGCATGACCCAGACCTTACCTCCGAGCCTCTCAATAGCCCTATGGTGCAATGGCTCAGCCGACGAAGCCGCACAATTCTATACCAGGGTTTTTCGCGATGCTTCCATCATGGAACAGGTGCCCGGACTCACGACTCTAAGCATCCATGGCTTCCAGCTCTCGCTCATTAACGGTGATGACCGGTACGTCCCGAACCAGTCCATCAGTTGCATCCTAAACTTTGACCCGCTCCTCTTCGGTGGTGAGGCGCAAGCGCGAGCATACCTCGATGAACTCTACGAAGAGCTAAGTACCGGCGGTGTGCTGATGGAACTGGGTGAGTATCCTTTCTCCCCACGCTACGCCTGGGTGCGTGATCGTTTCGGCATGACCTGGCAGCTGATGCTTACCAATCCTGCAGGCGACCCGCGACCCTTCGTCGTGCCTTCTTTCATGTTTGGCGGCACGAATCACGGCAATGCAGAGGAAGCCACCAACGGCTGGATTTCCATGTTTGATGATGCCCGCCGCGGCACCCTGTACCACTATCCGGAAGGTAGCCCCTTTGAGGCAGATGCGGTCATGTTTACCGACTTCAACCTGCATGGCACCTGGATGGCGGCTACTGATTCCGGTACTTTCCACGATTTCACATTCACGCCGGGGGTTTCGGTAGTTCTTTCGTGCCGTACTCAGGAGGAGATTGATTACTATTGGGAGCAGCTCTCGGCTATACCTGAGGCGGAGCGTTGCGGCTGGTGTGTAGATCGCTGGGGTATTTCTTGGCAGGTTGTCCCGCACAATATTGCTGAGCTGATGGCGGATAAGGCCGCTCGCGAGAAGATCCTGCTGATGGGCAAGATTGACCTGTCTCAGCTATAACAACGTGTTTTCTTGAGTGCTCGTTACGTGCCGAAACAGAGAAACCGCCCGCGCCTGCCAATGCAAGCGACGGGCGGTTTTCTCGTACCGGCGTGACTACCGATTCTGTGTGCCCCCGAGACGATTCGAACGTCCGACACCTTCTTTAGGAGAGAAGTGCTCTATCCCCTGAGCTACGAGGGCGTACCTATCCAGTATAAGGCACCCCGCACCGCGAGTCCGCACAGCCTGTGTTCACCGCCCTGTGTTCACCGCCTGAGGACACCCGCACCCGGCGGCAGAACCGCTCCTACAATGTACGAATGAGCATCTACATTGACCCGCCCATCTGGCCCGCGCACGGCACCGTCTTCTCACACCTCATCTCCGATGTGTCACTGGCGGAACTGCACGAGTTCGCCGCCGCGGCGGGCATCAGTGAGCGTGCCTTCGACCGCGACCACTACGACGTGCCGGCGCACCTCTACGACGAGCTGGTGCGGGCGGGCGCGAAGGAACTCAGCGGTGCACAGCTGACTCGCACGCTCATTGCCAGCGGTCTGCGGATTCCCCTGAAGGAACGCCCCGAGAAGATTCGCCCGCGCCTGCTTCGCGCCTGGGAAGCGGCATTTGCGCCCCGCCTTAATACACCCCGTCTCAAGCATGTGGAGGCTCCTGCCATGAGCCAAGCTCAACTCACGGCGCAGGTAGCGGAACTGGGTGAGAGCCTGCTACAGGCGTGGGAGCAGCCGCACCGCACCTACCACCACAGCGGGCACCTTTCGCAGATGCTCACCGATCTGGACCGCCTCTACGCACACCGCACGCAGGGTTCTACTCCCCTGGCGTTGGTTCTGGCGGCGTGGTTCCACGACGCGGTGTACGAGGGCGCGCCGGGTGAGGATGAGCGCCGTAGCGAGCAGCTGGCGAGCATCTCCCTGGAGCCGCTGGTTACCGCGGGTCTGCTCAGTGGTGACGAGCTGCAGATGGTGGGCCTTCTGGTGCGTGCCACGGCAACCCACGAGCTGCCCGAGTCTGCCGATCTACCGGCAGGCTATGAGCCGGCGGATATTCAGTTTTTCCTCGATGCCGATATGGCTATCCTGGCGGCTGATTCGGCACGCTACCGCCGCTACCTGCGCGGGGTGCGTAGCGAGTACTCCCATTTTGACGATGAGGCGTTCCGTACCGGTCGTACGACCTTCCTGCGTTCAATCCTGGGTCGCGAGCGCATCTTCCTCTCCGAGGAGGGTCTACAGCTTTGGGAGGAGTCCGCGCAGGCTAATCTGCAGGCAGAGCTCAGCGAGTGGGAGCAGAACCCGCAGGGACTTCTGCAGGCTCTCGCGCCCTAGCCGCATACACCTAAAACACGTACCGCCGAGAATGCACCCGTACTAAGGTGCGTTCTCGGCGGTATTTTCGTGGAATCTCTCGGGTACGCAAAAGGCGCCCACCCCGTGCGGGGTAAGCGCCTTTTGAGAAGTATGTTGGGCTAGACCCAGCTCTTATGCGCTAAGGCTTAGAGAGCGGTGTAGTAGCCGTCAACGGACATCCAGGAGGTGGGGTGCACCAGGGTACCGTTGGTGGGGTTCAGAGCGGAGATCATCTTGCCGTCGCCCAGGTAGATACCAACGTGGCTGTAGCCGTTCTGGAAGACGATGTCGCCGGGCTGGGGGTTAGAGGTCGGGCGCAGCTCGTTCTTCATTGCGTAGGTGAAAGCGGTCAGCTTGATGCCGTGCTGAGCGAAAACCCAAGAGGTGAAGCCGGAGCAGTCCCATGCACCGAAGGTCTTGCCGCCCCAAACGTATGCGCCACCCAGACCGCTCATTGCGGTTGCAACGATTGCGTCGCGGGATGCGTTACCGGTGGAAGCGGAGGAAGCAGCGGGAGCCGGAGCTGCAGCGGGTGCAACGTAAGCCTGCTGTGCCTCAGCCTGGGGTGCTACGTAGGAGGTCTCAGCTGCAGGAGCCGGAGCTGCTGCGGGAGCAACGTAGGTCTGCTGTGCCTGAGCCTGGGGTGCAACGTAGGTGGTTGCGGGGGTGTTGTAGCTGGTGTAGTCGAACTCGTAGTTGGTGTAGTCGTAGGACAGATCAGCTGCAGCGGGGATCTGTGCGAATGCGTTCGCGGGAACGGTCGAGCCGAGCAGGATTGCGCCTGCTGCGAGGGTTGCACCTGCGGTACGTACGATCTTCTTAGCCATTGGTAATTCCTCCATTGCCTGACGAGGTGAGCTGTCGGGCTCGAGCATGGATTCGCTCGGCCACCGAAGTGACTTAGCCCCGAGGCTTCTCGATTGAGAAGCCGTATCCCAGCTTGGGGATTGGGTCCCCCGCTTCTGCCAGATTGGGTAGACGTTCATCGAAGCGTTGGCAGAACTCAGCGGAACCGCTTCGACGGTGCCCTCTTACGATTAGGATTTGGGCACAGAAATGAGAATACACAGAAAACTCCCAGTTGTCACTTCATTCGGGCTTAAATTTTGGACTTTCACCCCCGGCGGAACGGAACGAGTTTGGTCAACCAGAACCCCGTTTATTTGCGAGAGCTTAAGCAACTTAAGGCGTTTGACTAGGCATTTCACAAGGATGCACATTCGCTTTTAATGCGCCAGCACCCCTTAAGGACAGGGTTCAAAACTCTTAAAAATGAGCCTCGTCTCTTAAGTGTCCATTCTCAGAAATCGTTCAAGTACCGGCATTTCCCTCAGTTTCAACCTCAGATTTAAGCGAAAAACGCGAAAAATGCACTCAAGCGCAGTTGCTAAAACCCTGAGAGAGGAGTATATGCGCCCGCACACATGACCAAACTCTGAAATATCCCGTCCACTAGGCGTATCAGCTTCCCAAAGCCTACCCGCAAGGCTGTGCAACCCCAACAAGTGCACAAAACGGTGGCACCGCCTCCATAAAGGGAAGCGATACCACCGTTTAGAGTGTGAACTGGGTTAGCAGACTCTCAAAACTGGAGCTTAGAGGCTGCCGCCGCGCTTTACCACGATTGCGTTTGCTACGTCCATATCCAGGGAGAGGGTGTCCTCTTCGCCATCGGCGTGAACAATCACGTCATCGTTCTGGCCAGCAACCACGGACACCGAAGCGCCGTAGACAATACCAGCGTCAGCCAGCAGCTTCAGCAGCTCAACATCAGTCTGAATGGACTCGGGGAAGCGAGAAATGGTGAAACGATCCTCGGGGCCAGAGTCGCGTGCAGCCAGGGACATGGGCACGGTGCGCTCGTCGTTCGTCTCGCTCACGTGGCCCAGGTCCTCCAGGCCGGGGATAGCGTTACCGTACGGGGAGAACTTGGGGTCCTTGAGCATCTCCAGGATGCGCTTCTCCACCTTGTCACTCATGACGTGCTCCCAGCGGCATGCCTCTTCATGCACGTACTCAAGCTCCAAGCCAATAATGTCGGAGAGCAGGCGCTCAGCCAGGCGGTGCTTACGCATGACCTCAACCGCCTTGTGGCGGCCTTCCTCAGTCAGTTCGAGGTGGCGGTCCGGCTCAACGGTGAGCAGACCGTGCTTCTCCATGCGTGCCACGGTCTGGGAAACGGTCGGGCCGGAGTGCTCGAGTCGTTCAGCGATGCGCGCACGCATGGGGACGATGCCCTCTTCCTCCAGTTCGAGGATGGTGCGCAAATACATCTCTGTGGTATCGATGAGGTCTGTCATATATCTCTCCCAGCTATCACCGCAACAGTGCTTAGATAGCACTGCCTAAGTCGTTACTTAATTCAATAATCTATTATGTACTTTTTCAGCGGCTTTTGCCACGGCTTAAGTCATTGAGTCGCCCAATGAAAACTCATTGGACGACTCAAGACACCTTATATATACGCTTTTGCTAACCCACCCCTTATTAAGAGGAGTAGACGGTAGGCTTACTCTGCGGACTCAGCCTCGGCAGTTTCCTCTGCGGCAGAAGCGTTCTGCGCGGTTTCCTTCTCCGCCGAGTTGTTCTCTACGGGCTCACCAGCAGATTCCTCAGCAGGTGCATCAGACTCTGCGTTCTCCTGCGCAGCGTTCTCCTCCAGGTCTTCCGGGCGAACACGGTCAGCCCACGGCACCCAATCCGGCGCGATCAGTGCGTCGTCACCGGGCAGCAGGCCAACCTCGCAAATGGTTGCCACGCGGGAGCGAGGCGCACGCGAGAGGGTCGCGAACCAGAACCAGCCGCGGTAACCGGGCAGGGTGCACTCGAAAAGGTGCGTGCTCAGACGCTCTTCCTCGGCGCGCACGTGGTGCACCAGGCCGATAGCGTGTGCCGGGGCGATCTCCTGAACGCCCTGCAACGCCACATCTTTTGCGGCGGCAAGAATCTCATCCACCTTGGAGGTGCGGCGCAGCTTGTGCGGAACACCCAGGGAGGGGGTACCCACCTCTTCATCCAGCGGGGTGAAGGGGTCGGGGGTGGAGTCTTCGTTCTGTTCAGCTTCTTCGGAGGTAGATTCCTCGGCGGGCGCATCAGCCGCCTCAGTCTCTTCAGCATTCACGGAATCGTTCACGGAGGGCTGAGTCTCAGCAGGTACAGCGCTACCCTCGTCAGCGCTCTCAGGCGCGGCAGAAGGCACAACGGACTCTGCGGGCGCGTCAGTAGCGGGCGTAGTTTCGGGGAGCAGTTCAATAACCTGTTCAGACATACCCCTATTAAAGCATCTCGCGTGCGCAAACAGTGCGGCCGCTCCCCCAAGCTTCACATACGCTGTGAATTTGGGTCTCAAACCGCTGAATCTGGGGCTTCGCCCACGAACAGCTGTGTGTGAGCTGATACCGTTAAATCCATGAGTAATGAACCCGCACAGGATAAGCGCAACACTGCAGAGCAGACCCCTGCACCCCTGCCCTACGCCGGAGCCATCCGCTGGCTCGGTGCAGGCGGCGCGATTCTCGCCCTGCTTTGTCTGCTCACCGGAGTTGCCATGCTCGTGATGAAGTGGGTTGGGGCAACGCCGCCCGCCCTCATGAGCCAGATTCCGCTGGTCCTCCTACCCGTCGCCTTTATTGCACTCATGGCCGCACTCATCCTGTCGGTCATGCGCCGCAACAAGGCATAAAGATTTGAGCCGCAAGCTCACACACATCATTCACTTATCAAATACAGCCTGCCATTCAGAGAGAAAGATAGAGTATGTCTGCTGAAGCAAAACTCCTAGTCGTCGATGACGAGTTCAACATTCTTGAATTGCTCGCCACCTCCCTGCGTTTTGCCGGTTTTGAAGTAGTTACCGCCGGCAACGGCCGCGAAGCCCTCGAAAAGGCACACGCCGAAAATCCCGACCTCATTGTCCTGGACGTCATGATGCCCGGCATGGACGGCTTCGAGGTGACCCGCCGCCTGCGCGAAAACGGCACCACCACCCCCGTGCTCTTCCTGACCGCAAAGGACGCCACCGAAGATAAGGTCACCGGCCTGGGTGCCGGCGGTGACGACTATGTCACCAAGCCCTTCTCCCTCGACGAGGTGATCGCCCGCATCCGCGCCATTCTGCGCCGTAGCCGCAGCGTCCAGGACGAGGACGACGCCGTACTGCGCGTTGACGCCCTCACCCTGAACGTGGACACCCACGAAGTGTTCCTCGGTGACGAAGAGATTGACCTCTCCCCCACCGAGTTCAACCTGCTGCACTACCTGATGCTCAACGCCAACCGCGTGCTGTCCAAGGCGCAGATTCTCGACCACGTGTGGGAGTACGATTTCAACGGCGACTCCTCCATCGTTGAGTCCTACATTTCGTACCTGCGCCGCAAGATCGACAACAACCGTGAAAACCACGAGCCGCTCATCCATACCAAGCGCGGTGTGGGCTACATGATTCGCGGTTCTCGAGGCTAACGTGGCGCTCAAACCCCTCGACCGGATCCCCCAGTCTCTTTCCCTTCGCACCCAGCTGGTGCTCATCACCTCCATGCTCATCGCCCTCTCCATTGCGGTGACGAGCCTGGTGGCGATTTCCGCTCTGCGCGCCCAGATGGTGCACCAGCTGGACGAAGAGATGAAGAACAGCGCCCCATCACTCGTGCAGCTGGCGACCGTGCGCCCCTCCGGCAATCAGGAACAATCCCTGAGCACCTACCGCCTGTACCTGCTCGACAAGGACGGCAACGTACTGTACTCGCTCAAGTCCGAGGACAGCGAACAGTTCAGCGAGCCGGCACTGCAAGGCTGGACCGAAGAGAAGGTTCGCAAGCAAAACGAAGAGGCGGTCACCGTCAATTCGGTGGGCAGCTCCTCCGATTGGCGCGTGCTCGCCGTACCCATTGAATCGAAAGATTCTTCTGGGCTGACGGAGGCGGCATCCATGGTTATTGCCATGCCGCTGAAACAAACGAACCAGGTGGTCGCCCTCGTAGGTGTGCTGACCTTCGCGTTTGGTTTGGCGACCCTCGCCTCCGCGATTGCAATGACCTGGGTGATTGTGACCCGCACCTTCGAGCCGCTGGCTCGCGTGGAGCAGACCGCCGCCAAGATCGCTGCCGGTGACCTCTCTCAGCGTATTGAGGACTACAACCCCAGCAACGAGATCGGTAACCTTGCGGTTTCGCTGAACACGATGCTCACCCAGATTGAAATGCTCTTCAAAGCCCGCGAGAAGAGCGAGGCGAAAATGCGCCGCTTCGTGGGTGACGCTTCGCATGAGCTGCGCACCCCTCTGGTCAGTATTCGAGGCTACTCGGAGCTGTACCGTCAGGGCGCGCTACCGACCGATGAGGCCGTCGCTACCGCGATGAGCCGCATCGAATCGGAGTCCAAGCGTATGGGTCAGCTCGTGGAAGACCTGCTGACCCTGGCGCGTATTGATGAGCGCCGTGAATCCAAGCTGGCACCCTTCGACCTGTTCAACCTGGCGGTGGACGCAAGTAACGACGCCTACGCTACGGCACCCGACCGTGCGGTGTCCCTGGTGGGTCTGAACGAAGAGGTGGCACCTACCTCCGCAACCGTGCTCGGCGACGAATCGCGCCTGCGTCAGGTCGTGGCAAACCTGCTGACCAACGCCATGCGCTACACCCCCGACGGCTCTCCCCTGGAGATTGCGGTGGGCGTACGCGAAGAGGTTCACGGCTTCCCGCTGTCCGTGTTGGAGGTGCGCGACCACGGCCCCGGTATTCACGGCGAGGACCGCGAGCGCGTCTTCGAGCGTTTCTACCGTACCGATGCTTCACGTTCGCGTGAGACTGGTGGTACGGGTCTGGGTCTGTCCATTGTGGCTGCGATTATCGAGCAGCACGAGGGCAGGATTCACATTGAAGAGACCGATGGTGGCGGCGCTACCTTCGTGATTTCTTTGCCGTTCTATCCGCCGCCCGTCTCGGATGATCAGCTAATGAAGTAGCACTGATGCATAAACCCCCGGATTGTGGAACTTGAGTGTTCTACAGTTCGGGGATTTTGCTGTGCGCCGGAGGCGGGACTATGGCTCGCGGCGGTACAAGTGAGGAGAGTGCGAGTAGCGGCACGGCTAAAGAACGCGGGAGCAACCTAGCGCGCGTCATGGCGGCGTCATTTTCGGGAGGGCTTTCGATTTTTTCGAGATGTGGAGTGAATCTGGCGGGTTTATCCACAGATTTATTTAATAATCACTTTTTAGCTCATTTGATGCATTTTGAAAGATATAGTGATAACAAGCTTCCGGTCAGGAACTCAACCCTTCCAGAGATCCACACCCCAAGCGCCACCACGGGGCAACCGCCCCACCTATCTCACATATCTCAAAGGAGAAAAACCATGGCACAGTTCAATGTCGATTCCGAAGTCATCGCAGCCAAGAGCGCACAGGCACGATCCTACGTCGCATCCATCACCGCAGACGTCAACGGTATGACCGCATCCCTGCACGATTTGCAGAGCTCCTGGACCGGCTCCGCATCCGCCAACTTCCAGGGCGTACTGGACCAGTGGCACGCAACCCAGCGCCAGGTCGAAGCATCCATCACCCAGATCAACGAGGCACTCACCCGCGCAGGCGTGAACTACGCAGACACCGAGCAGGCTAACGCCTCCATGTTCGTCGGCTAAGGGGTCAGGGCGGCAAGCCCAAAACCCCACCCGCAGCCAGGCAGCAGGCCGGGTGGTTTAAAGGTCCCGGACGCACGGCACACCGCCCGCCAGATTTGCCAGAAGGCGGCGAACATCTATTGAGAAAACCCCGCCGCATCCTCGAGAATGAGGATGCGGCGGGGTTTTATTGCACGGAAATCTTTGCGCCCAAGAGCCCATTCCTTAGGAGCTGAGCTTTAGGAGCTGAGCTTTAGGAAGCAGGGGTCTCCTGGCGGAAACGCAGACGCCACAGGCCGCGCTCAGCATCGTAATGCCAAATGCTCGAACGGCTCACGCGACCACGCGCGGTCGCAACCGCCGCCATAACCAGCACGCTGGAAGAATCCAGCACCTGCATACCCTGCTTGAGTGGGGCACCCTGCTGGGTGAAGGCGCGTTCGCGGTACTGCAGCACCGAGGAGCGGGACACCGACTTACCGGTGGCGGTCACCCACACCAGACGCTCGTGCAGCATGGACTCCAGCTGCGGTGCCTCCATGACGGAGCCGCGGCTTTCGAGTAGCTGTTCTGCGGCGGCGGCTTCCTCGGGGTTCAGAGCGGGTGCCGCGGGTGCCGCAGGGGCAGAAGCGGGTGCGTCCTTCACGGGTGCCTCAACCTGAGCGGGCTCTACGGTCTGTGCGGGCGCCGCGGCGGGCTCTACCGCCTGCTCTTCTGCGTGCGCTTCCGTCTCGCCCAGCAGTTCCGCCGGGTCAACATCGTTCGGGTCCAGACCTGCGAACTCTTCCAGACCGGTCAGGTCATCCTCTTCTTCCGCCTGCGCGGCACTCGATGCCTGCTGAGCGGTCTCCTCCTGCTGGCGTGCCAGTGCCTTTGCGTCACGCTCAGCGGCACGCTCTGCCGCGAGCGCCAGCTGTTCCTTGCGGGTGCGGACCGCCTCCGGGTCGGGGGCGTTCACCGCGGAGGCGGGGCGCAACAGACCGGACAGGCGCAGGCTCTCCACGCCGCGCTGGGCGTTCTCGATCTCGGCTGCGGTGAATTCCTGCATGGGCAGGTGGGCGTCCGCGGAAGACTCGGAGGGCGCCGAATCAGAGAGCGCAACGTCAGAGAGGGCAGGTTCTGCAACCGGAGCGTTCACAATCGGCACTTCAACAGCCGGAGCCTCCACAGGCTCAGCCGCAGTAGTGGGTTCAGCAGCCGCACCGAAGCCGGGGCCGTGCGCGGGTTCGCGGCCCTCCTGGTAGGCGCGCGCGGCACCATTCGCCAAGGAATCTGCCTTCTCGTTGAGCTCGTGACCCGCGTGGCCCTTCACCCAAATAAACTCGTAGTCGCGGCCGGTCAGCGCCTGATCCAGCGCCTCCAGAAGGTCGCGGTTGAGCACGGGCTTACCGTCGGATTTCTTCCAGCCCTTCTTCTTCCAGCCGGGCATCCACTTGGTCAGCGAGTTAATGACGTACTGACTATCGCAGTACACGCGCAGCTTCGCCTCCGGGCGGGATGCGGTCGCCTCGAACAGGTCCAGAACAGCCTTGAGCTCACCCATATTGTTGGTGCCGTGCGCCCAGCCGCCGCTCGCCCAGTGGTCGTCGTCGATATACCATGCCCAGCCCGCCGGTCCGGGGTTGCCCAGCGCCGAGCCGTCTGCGGCGGCAATGATCTCTTGCGTGCTGTTCACGGTACCTTCTTTCTGTGCCGCCGCTCTATCGTGCGGGCGGCTGTCCGTAAAGATGTCTGTGATGACTTTACCGCACCGGCGGCGAGGGTGCGTAGCGCACGGTCGCCACTGTGGATAACCTCAAGTAGCCTCGGACGCGCTCATTGCCGTAATGCCGGGCGGGTACACTAAACCTATGAGCTATTCTGCCCCCGAAACACCCAGCGCACAGCGCCCGGAGCACCCTACCGCCCGTCCGAGCGAGCGCGTGCAGATTTTCGCTCTTCCCACCCGCACGATGTACGGTTCTCTGCGTTTTAGCTGGTTGAGCTACCTGGGTCTTGCCGAGCAGCAGCATGCGGCGCAGTTGCCGACCTCCACGGCGGCGGTCAGCTACCTGAGCACTCAGGCACTCATGCGTGCCATGGCGGCGGCTCGTCTGGATGTGCCGTCGAGCGCCGCTTCTGAGATTGAGGTGGATCGTTCCTGCACCCTGTGCACCAGCGGCAAGAAGCACGGTAAGCCGCGTATTGCGGGCGTGAATTTCAATATGTCGCAGGTGAATCCGCTGGTCGTGGGTGCGTTTAGTCGTAATTCCTCGGCGGTGCTCGGCGTGGATGTTGAGACCCTGGATGCGCGTCTGTTCTCCGGTTTTGCGCGTCTGGCACTCTCCAATGAAGAACGCTCGTTATATGAACGAGTGGCGCAGGAGCGCCCCGCGCCCGTACTGCACCTGTTCTCTGTGGCGCTGTGGACCGCTAAGGAGGCGGTGCTCAAGGCGACCGGCCACGGCCTGAGCGTGGTGCCCTCCCTGGTTCGGGTGCAGCTCACCGATGATCTGTTGGATGCGCTCAAACTTGCCATGAACGAGGAGGTCCCGGGGGACCTTCTGGGCAGTAACACTCCCGAGCCGACCGCCCTGCGCGTACTGACTCAGGACAGCTTGACCGCCCAAGCGACCTTTAGCGCGCCCACACCTCAGGGCGGCGGCGAGGCTATCGAGCGGAGCTTTAGCTTGCAGTGGGTACCCGTGGCGCTCCCCGACGCGGAGAACCCCGAGCACGCGCAGAAGATGCTCATCACCCTGGCAGTGGAGAACCCTGCCGAGGGTGAGCCCGTGCAGGTTGAGGCTCAGCTTCTGCCGGTGGCTACTCCCCTGGAGCTCAAGCGCCTGCTCACCGATTAGCCGCGCTCAATCCCCTAACAACTCATACAACGACGGAACGCGCCCGCCATGCCAGCGAGCACGTCCCGTCGTTTTATTCAGTCGTTGTATTCTGCAGTTTCGTTCTGCCTTGTCAAGGCGTTCGAGGCAGAACCTAAGGAGTATCTTCGCCCAGGGTCTCCACGCCCAGAGCGCGGCCAAAGCTACCGAGCTTCGTGCCGGTTTCCGTGTGCTCCAGCTCCGGGTCGGACTCAGCCACAATACCCGCACCCGCGTACAGCACCGCCTCGTCCGGGCTGACCTGGGCGCAACGCAGCACCAGCGCCCACTCGCCGTTACCCTCGGCGTCCATGTAGCCGACCAGGCCGCCAAAGTAGCGGCGCTCGAAAGACTCCAGCTGGCGAATCAGCTCCATCGCCTTCTCAGTGGGGGCACCGCAAATCGCGGGAGTCGGGTGGATCGCGCGGGCACCGTCCAAGCAGGTCAGCCCCTCCTTCAGTACGCCGTCGATGGGGGTCGCCAGGTGCCAAAGCTGCGGGGTCTGCAGCAGCGAGGGCACCTGCGGTACGTTCAGCTCCTCGGCAATGGGTGCCAGGCGCTCGGCAATGTCGTTGATGACGTAGGCGTGCTCGTGGCGGTCCTTCGGCGAGGCGAACAGGCGGTCACGAATCGCCTCGTCCTCGGCGCTACCGGGCTCGGCAATGCGCGGGGCGCTACCGGCAAGCGGGTGGGTCTTGAAGGCGCGGCCCTCGGTGCGGAACACCAGCTCCGGGGAGGCACCCATCAGGTAGCTTCCGTTCATGCCGCGCTCGCCGTCGGGCAGGCGCACCGCAAAGTTGAATGCGGAACGCTGCTGGGCGCGCAGGTTGTTGTACAGCGCCTCCAGGTCCAGTGCGCCGGGGGCGTAGCGGGCGGTGAGCACGCGCGAGAGCACAATTTTGCTCAGCTCGCCCGCCTTCATACGCTCCACGGCGGTCGCCACGGCGGCACGGAACCGGTCGTTCTGGCGGCCGGTCACCGACACCGGTTCGGCCAGCTTCACTGTGTGCTCGGGGACCGGCACCTGCTGCTCCTCCAGGCGTTCGGGCACGAAGAGGTAAGCGGGCATATCAGGGTCAAAAGGAATCAGACCCACGACGGCGCTACCGGTGCGTTTTGCCTCGTCCAGGGCATTATCGAAGGTGACAGGGGTCATCGCACCGGATGCGCGCAGAACGCGGGTGCCGGTGGAAAAGATAAAGTCAGGAAGGTTCGTCATCGTACTTCTATCAGTGGTGTGTGGGTTCGCGCCGGGCATCTAAACGCCGGACGCGGGGTGCCGTTAGAGGGTCGCGCCGCCGTCGGCGACAATCTCCTGCATGGTGATGTGGCGTGCCGCCTCAGAAATGAGGAAAGCGTTGACCGCCGCAATATCCGCCGGGTCGGCAATACGGCGCAGCGGAATGCCCAGACGGAACGTTTGCGGGTTACCGGCAACCGGCAGGGCGGAGCGGTCCTCACCCTCCCAGGCGTCAGTAACCATGGGGGTTCGGGTGGTGCCGGGGCAGACCGAGTTCACGCGAATACCGTGCGCGGCAAGCTGCAGACCGAAACTGGAACTCACGCGCGCCGCCGACGCCTTCGATGCACCGTAGGCACCAAACTCCGCGCGGGGCACACGCGCCGCGTTGGAGGCGACCGTCACCAGGGAGCGGCTGTTAGTCGGGTCGGTTTCCTGCTGGTCAATCATGATGCGCGCGAATTCGCGCAGGCACAGGAACACGCCGTCGGAGTTGACCGCGTGCAGACGCTTCCATGTGGCGAAACTGGTTTCCAGTAGCGGCTGGCTGTGGGCGATGCCCGCGGCGAGCACCGCGCCGGTGATGGGTTCGTCGAGTGCCGCTACATCGTTGGCGAGGGCGATGACGGACTCTTCACTCGTAACGTCTACAGCGCGGTAGCGGAAGATTGCGTCTCCGTAGGTACCGAAGGAGGCAATGGGCTGCTCTGCAAGGTCAGCCGCAAACACCGAATAACCGTTCTTAATGAGCTGGTGGACGGTTGCCTCACCAATACCGCCGTTCGCGCCGGTCACAATGACCCAGCTCATGCGCGCGCCTCCTCAGCAGTCTCAGCCTTCTCAGCACCTTCTGCAGCATGCAGGTCGGCGAGTGCATCGGCGGTGTTCAGCACGCGGGCGCAACGACCCGAAGCGTACTCGCACGCTATGCGGTGCTCCTCCTCCGAGAAGTCGGCGAGCGCATCCGCAACCATAAACGGCTGAATGTCACGCATGAACGCCTCCAGGGCGGTGGTCAGGCAGCCAATGTGCGCGTACACGCCGCCGATAATGAGCTGGTCGCGACCGGACTCCTTGAGCAGGTCCTCGAAGGGGCTGCGTACGAACGCGGAGTAGCGCCACTTGGTCAGCACGGTGTCGCGGTCGGTGGGTGCCAGTTCGTCAAGCACGCGGGCGGACTCGTCGTTCTGCAGGCCGTCGCCCCAGAAGTCGATGAGCAGGCGGCGGTCTTCGGGGTTCTGGCGCGGCGGCTGCGCGGTGTAGTAGACCGGGATTCCGGCGGCGTGGGCGGCGTCAATGAGGCGGCGCAGGTTCCGAATGGCGATGTTAATCTGGGCGTCCGGGTTGTCGTTACCCTCACCCAGGTTGGCCCCTTCGAAAGCTTGGACGAAGTGTACCTGCATGTCGTGCACGAGCAGTACAGCGCGGGAGGGGTCCACGGGCCAGCTCACTCGGTTGCTGTGTTCACGGTCGACGTAGGTGTAGGGCTTAATTTTGGGCAGTGCCATGATTCTCCCGGTTCGTGCCTTTGGTTTTCGGTTGTATGCGCGGCGCAGGCGGTGCGCTGTGGTGGGTGTAGCAGCGAGTGGGTGTCTCCTCCGAGCCCTCTCGCGCTGACCACCCAATCAGTGAGCTTGCGCTTATCTCATAACCATCTTAGGGCATGCTTAGCAACAAGGTATATCTGAACTTTAACAAAAATGCTTCCCCACCCGCACCCCCGTTGACAGCACAACGGGCGGAACGGGCAGGGAAGCACTCGGACAAGCAGAAACGCTATACGAACCGCGAATTCAGCCGCGATTCTAGTTCAACTAGTTCACGGGCGCCGCGACGGCAAGAACCTCATTCAGGCCCTCAGTGATTGAGGGGTGAGTGTAAATCTCATCGCGCAGCTGCGAAGCAGTAATGCCGTGGCGCATCGCCAGAGCCACCAGGTTAATAACCTCCATGGACTCGATTACCAGCAGCTGGGCGCCCAGAATCTGGTCGGTCTGCGCGTCAATCACGAACTTCATGATGCCGCGCGGGTTCTCCTGGGTCTTCGCACGCGGCATCGCGGCAACCGCGGCAACAGGCTTCGAAGCGACCTTCACCTTGTGGCCAGCCTCGATTGCCTCACGCTCAGTCAGACCCACCGAAGACAGCGGCGGGTTCATGTAAATGGTCGAAGCCACTGCCTTGCGGTCCTTGGTGGAGCGGGAACCGTCACCGACCAGCTGGGAAAGCACCACGCGGTAGTCATCCATGGAGATGTAGGTGAACTGCGGGCCGCCGTTCACGTCACCGAGTGCGAAAATGTTCGGCACGGTGCTACGCAGGTGCTCATCCACGACAATTGCGCCGCGGTCGTTGGTTTCGATGCTGGTATTCTCCAGACCCAGACCCTCGGTGGCGGGCTTGCGGCCGGTCGCAACCATCACGTAGTCCACCTCCAGCTCCCGGGTAGCGCCCTCGGAGTCGAGGTAGGTCACGGTCACCGAGTCAGCGCCGTCCTTGAAGGACTGCACGCGCACGCCGGTATGAGCGGCAATATCCTGATCTGCGATAATCTCGCGGGCAACCTGGGCAACGTCCTCGTCGTAGCGGCCGAAGAGGGCGGGTGCACCATCCAGAATGGTCACCTCGGTACCGTAGGAGGAGAAAATACCGGCAAACTCAACACCGATGGGGCCGCCACCGATAATGCCCAGACGCTTGGGGCGCGGGGTGAGCTTCTGCAGCTCGGTGGAGGTGAGCACACGCTCAGATTCGCGGATACCCTCAATCGGCGGGATAACCGACACGGCACCGGTATTGACAATGAAGTAGTCGGCGGTAACGCGCAGGGTGTCCTCGCCCGCGGTGACCTCAACCTCGGTGTCGGAGATGAAACGTGCGTGACCGTCAATGAGCTTAGCGGTCTCGTTGGACAGCAGGATCTCGCGGTTCTTGGCGCGCATCATGCCGGTCAGCTTGTCACGGAAAACCACGGCGGATTCGTAGGCGGCGTTTGCCTCTTCTAGGGTGCGCTCGCCGCTGGCGCGGAACTCGTCGGCGCGGTGAACCAGCGCCTTGGTGGGCACGCAACCGATGTTGATGCAGGTGCCGCCGTACATGCCGGTGGACTGTTCGATGAGGGCAACGTTCTTGCCGGTCTTGGCGTATGCACCGGCGAGGGTCTTGCCGCCCTTGCCGAAGCCGATGACGACCATGTCAAAGTGCAACTGAGCGGGGGTGGTCATAATATTCTCCTGTGAAATTTAGATGATGATGTCTTCACAGAGTTCAACGGGAAGAAATAAGTATTATTCCCGCGCGCCACATTTTTTCTTCCAAACCGACTCTTTCAAGGCGACTCTTTCAAGGCAGCGAACACGCGGGCGTAGACTGAAACTACCCGGCTCCCTGCGAGGAGCCAGCATCTTCAGGAGGATTCCATGAAAACCCACGACATTCTGCGTGACGCCGCCAGCCGCCCCGGCATCGAAGCCGCCGTAGCCGTCAAGGGGCTATCAGCTGAGGCGCTCAACGCCCACCCGGGCGGGCACCCGAACTCTATTGCGTGGCTACTCTGGCACGCCGGACGGCAGATGGACATGCAGCTTTCCGCCCTGAACGGTCAGCCGCAGGTCTGGGAGGCTCAGGGCTTCAGGGAACGTTTCAACCTGGGCGAGCTTGGCGACACCATAGGTTACGGCCACACCCCCGAGCAGGCACGCTCCATCGTGGTTGCAGATTCTGCCCTGCTGGTGGAGTACCTTGTGGCAACCGGCGAGGCGCTCGCGGCCTACGCGCAGACGCTGAGCGAGGCTGATTTGAGCGAGGTTATTGACCGTTCGTGGACTCCGGCGGTGACTCGCGGTGTGCGCCTGGTCAGCCTGATTGACGACGCAGCCCAGCACGTAGGCCAGGCGGCGTACGCGGCGGGTATTCTCGCGGCACAGGATTTCGCGGCGCAGGGATAGAATTTCACGCCCGCTAGAGGGGAACGAAAAAGCGGTGGCGCCTCGGACACAACCAGCCCGAGACGCCACCGCCCGGTTGCGGGCAACCCCGATAACACCGCGAGCAGATAATATTTCGGCGAGAAGATAACGGACTGTTATCTGCTCGCGCATCTTGTGTCTTGTTTCGCCTCGGTTACAGCGTTCTTACCCGTGATAGAATCCACAGTATTATGAGACGCACCACAGACCCTTCGCCTGAGCACCCTGAATCACCTGCGTCGCGCATTCCAACAAACACACCAGACGCGACCGCAAAACCCACATCAGCAACGCCGCTGAACGCACGCGGGCAGCTCACGCTCCTGACCGCGCAGGTTTCTGATGCTCTTGCGTCCAGTATCCAAGCTATCGCCATGCCCCTGCTGACCTACGGCGCCACCGGCGACCTCGCCCACTCCGCTATCGTCATGGTCGTCGAGGCAGTCCCCGTCATCCTCTTCGCACCATTCGCAGGCGCTATCGCCGACAAATTCAACCGCAAAACCCTCACCGTCAGCTTCAGGCTCGCCAGCGCCGCCCTACTCATCGCATCCCCAGCCCTCTACGCCGCCGCAGGACTACCCGCCTTCCTCACCATCGCATTCCTCGTCTCAACCTTCGGCACCTTCTCATCCCCCGCAGCCTCCGCCGCCATGCCCTCCCTGCTCGGCGACGACTACCAAAAATACATGGCACGCCGCGGCAGCCTCATCTTCCTCGCCCAAACCCTCGGCCCCACCATCGCAGCCGCCGTCGCATCCTTCACCACCCCAGCCCTCGCCGTCGGATTCGCAGGCACCCTCAACCTGCTCGCTGCCCTCACCGTCGCCACCATACGCAACTACGACCTCACCCACGCCGAACGCACCGCCACCGTGCAGGAACACCACACCGGCAGACTCCTGCGCGAAGGCGCCGCCTACACCGCACACAACCCCATCGTGCGCGGTATGCTCACCTTCTGGTTCCTCTCCATCGCCGCCGTACCCATCACCACCCTGCCCATGCTCGAATACCTCACCCGCGGCCTCGGGCACGACTACACCGCCTTCGGAATCGCAACTTCCGTCTACGCCGCCGGATGCGTGATCAGCTCCTGGCTTTCAGCCAAACTCGGCGTCGGTACAGGCGCCGGGCGGGTGCGTATGACCAAACGCGGGTGGATGTGCATCTCCGGACTCGGCTACGGCGCCGTTTGTCTGAGTATGGGACTACACCCGGCGCTGTGGGCGGTACTCGTGCTCTGGTTCATCTGGGGCATGTTCTACGGACCCGAAGAAGTGCTCGGGCAAGTCCTCTTCGCAGACGCTATCGACGAACACATGCGCGGGCGCGTCTACAGCTTCATGGGTGTGGTTTTCTCCCTAGCGGGTATGGTCGGGTACCTCATCACCGGATGGGCGGTACCAGCGTTCGGCGCGATCAACACCATTGTTACCGGAGGGGCACTCTTCATCATCGCCACCGTATTCACGTTCATTCTCGGCCCGACTGCGCGAGCGATACGGGCGCAGGAATCGCGGAATGAGGCAAAGAGCCGTGCGGGTGCATGACTGTGCTCTGTATATCGCCTCGGGGCATCATCGCCTCACCTCCGCCACGTTGCGGGCAACCCTGATAACACCGCGAGCAGGTGATTTTTGGCCGAGCATGCAGGAAAAATACTACCTGCTCGGCCAAAAATCACCTGCTCGCGCCCTAGTGTTATGTATCTGCTCGCGGACTTGGGATAGGAATGAGCGCTTGACCCGAGAAACCTACCCGCGCTTCAGCAACGTCATAACCTCATAGTGGTCTGTATGCGGGAACATGTCCAGCACGCGGCCCTGCACCGGCGCATACGAAGGCATACGCCCCAGATCCTTCGCCAAAGTCACCGCATTACAGCTCGAATACACCACACGGTCAATACCCGAACCCTCAATCCACGCGCACAAGCTCTCACCAATACCGCGGCGCGGCGGGTTCACCACCAGCATCTGCGGCACCGCGCCCGAAGACACCGCGAACTCCGGCGCATCCTGAGCCGAAAAGTCCACGCCCTCCAGACCGTACTCAGCGACCGTGCGCTGTGCCGAAGCAACCGCCTCCGCACTAATCTCAATGCCCGTCACCGAGCCGCCATCCATCACCGAAGCGGCATGCAGGGCAAAACCACCCACGCCACAGTACAGATCCCACAGCGAGCGCGGAGCCACCTCACGCACCCACTCACGACCCTGCGCGTACATCGCCTCAGCGACCTTCGTGTTCGTCTGGAAGAAGCTCTGCGGACGCAAATGCAGGGTCAGGTCATTCACCTGCATCGGCAGGGTCTGACGCTCCGAGAGAATAATCTCCTCATCACCCTCAACGCGCGCCACCGGCTCACGCAGCAGGTTCACCGACAGCACTGCCAGGTTCGGCAGCCGCTCCTGTAGCCAGCCCATCTGGCGGCGAATCGGCACCAGAAGCTTCTTCGAACGCAGCACGAAACGCACCATCAGCTCACCCGCCGCCGAAGCAGTCACCAGAATATTCTTCAGCTCACCGCGACGGTTCGGAATGTCATAAGGGGTCAGGTCTGCACGCTGAATCAGCTCACGCAGCACCGGTATAGCCGCCTGAATCGGCTCCATATAGAGCGGGCATTCGCCAAGATCAGTGGAGGCACCCGTGCGGTAATCCACGATGCCGAGGGTCGGGTTCTTCGCCGAACCGCCCACCACGAGCTTCGCCTTGTTGCGGAAGCCCGCCTCCGCACTGGTCACCGGGTCCAGCCACTGTAGCTGCGGGTAGTTAGCGAGCAGGGCGCGGGCATGCTCCTGCTTCGCCTGCACCTGCGCGGTGTAGGCGGTCTCAATGCTGGGGCAGGAGGAGCAGAGGTCATCACGAAAATAGGCGCATTCCATAAGGAGCCATTCTACCGCCTCCACCGCCGGGACAGGACGCACGGGCACACAAAAGCGGGGGCGGCCACCCTTCATGGGTAGCCGCCCCCGCCTCATACGGATGCGGTGTGATTATGCCGGGTTAGTTTCCAGCGGCATCTCACCACCGAAGGTCACTTCGTGCCCTTCGGATTCCATAACTTTTTGCCCCATCAGGGACAAAAAGTTATTACATCATTCCGCCCATTGCGTCCGCACCGGGAGCAGCCGCGCCAGCGGGCTCCGGCTTGTTCGCAACAACAGCCTCAGTGGTCAGGAACAGACCAGCAATAGACGCAGCGTTCTGCAGAGCCGAACGGGTCACCTTCACCGGGTCAGCAATACCAGCAGCCATCAGGTCCTCGTACTCGCCGGTCGCAGCGTTCAGGCCGGTACCAGCAGGCAGGGAACGAACGCGGTCAACCACAACGCCCGGCTCCAGGCCAGCGTTAGCAGCGATCTGCTTCAGCGGTGCGTCAATAGCCACGCGCACAATGTTCGCGCCGGTCGCCTCGTCGCCGGTCAGCTCCAGCTTGTCGAAGACCTTCACGCCAGCCTGAATCAGAGCAACGCCACCACCGGGGACGATACCCTCCTCAACGGCAGCCTTAGCGTTACGCACAGCATCCTCAATGCGGTGCTTGCGTTCCTTCAGCTCAACCTCGGTTGCGGCACCAGCCTTCAGCACAGCAACACCACCGGCGAGCTTAGCCAGGCGCTCCTGCAGCTTCTCACGGTCGTAGTCAGAGTCGGAGTTAGCGATCTCTGCGCGAATCTGAGCAACGCGACCCTCGATAGCCGCTGCGTCGCCTGCACCCTCAATGATGGTGGTCTCGTCCTTGGTCACAACGACCTTGCGAGCGGAACCGAGCATATCCAGGGTTGCTGCGTCCAGGGACAGGCCAACCTCTTCGGTAATGACCTGGCCACCGGTCAAGATAGCGATATCAGCCATCTGAGCCTTACGGCGGTCACCGAAGCCCGGAGCCTTCACAGCAACAGACTTGATGGAGCCGCGCATCTTGTTCAGCACCAGCAGAGCCAGAGCCTCACCCTCAACGTCCTCAGCAACAATCAGCAGCGGCTTGCCGGACTGCATGACCTTCTCCAGGACGGGGACGAGGTCCTTAACGTTCGAAATCTTCTGGTTCACAACCAGGATGTAGGGGTCCTCCAGGACTGCTTCCTGACGCTCCGGGTCGGTCACAAAGTAACCGGACAGGAAGCCCTTGTCGAAGCGCATACCCTCAGTCAGTTCGAGATGCAGACCGAAAGTGTTGGAGTCCTCAACGGTGATGACGCCTTCCTTGCCGACCTTCTCCATTGCCTCAGCAATGAGCTTGCCGATCTCAGCGTCGCCAGCAGAAATAGACGCGGTTGCAGCGATCTCTTCCTCGGTCTCAACTTCCTTTGCGGAGGAGAGCAGAGCCTCGGTCACAGCCTCAACAGCCTTCTCAATGCCGCGCTTGAGGCTCAGCGGGTCAGCGCCAGCAGCCACGTTGCGCAGGCCCTCGCGGACCAGTGCCCGAGCCAGAACGGTAGCGGTGGTGGTACCGTCACCTGCGATGTCGTCAGTCTTCTTAGCAACTTCCTTGACGAGCTCCGCACCAATCTTCTCGTACGGATCCTCCAGCTCGATTTCCTTCGCGATCGAGACACCGTCGTTGGTGATGGTGGGGGCGCCCCACGCCTTCTCCAGCACAACGTTGCGGCCGCGGGGGCCGAGGGTCACCTTCACTGCATCGGCGAGGGTGTTCAAACCGCGCTCAAGGCCGCGGCGTGCCTCTTCGTCAAAAGCAATGAGCTTTGCCATAAGTGTCCTCCTGGACGATCGGATTTTTTCCTTCACCCCTGCGGGTGCGGTACATCTAAAATCGGGTGGCTACCCCTCCACAACGCCCCCGTTACGGAGGCGCGGGCAGAGCAGGACATAAAACACCCGAACGCTACATCAATTGTGGCACCCGTACCGGCATGGAGCAAACGTTTATGCCCAAGGTTGAAGGGTTAATCGCCCAGTGCTTAATCTGCGCTCATCAACCCCGTCAAAAGGGGCGTTACCGGTGTGCCCGCCGGGAGTGCGAGAGGGGTGTTAAAAGCATCAACCCCGCCCTGTGCATCGGTGGGATCGCACGGGTGGGGTTGATGAAAGTTTGTAATTACAAAGCGGCGGATGCCGGGGCCTAGCCGGTGTAATCGGAAGCCAGCACCACAATCACCTCGTGGTTGCCCATCTGCACATCGGAAGTTGCCTGACGCACCTGCGAAATGTCCAGCTTCGAGGCGATGCTCTGCGCCTGCGACTGGTAGCCCTCAGCGTAGTAGACCACGCTGGTTGCCGGTGCCGCACCCGTGTAGTTTGCCGTCTCGTTGATGGTGTAGCCGGTCAGCAGAGCCGCCGCACGAGATGCACTACCCGCCGGAGCCGCCGCATTGTAGACCGCCACAGAGATGGACTCAGCCAGACCGGTCTTCGTAGCACTTGCCGAGGCGGAAGCCTTAGCCGGCGCAGAGGACGCAGAGGCGCTTGCGGGGGCGGAGCTGCTCTTCGCGGTGGACGCCGAATACTGCGGGGAGGCGGTGCGCGGCGCGTACACGTACATCGCGCCGCCGATGAGCAGACCGACTACGCCAGCAGCCACCAGGGGGATAGCACCCTTGGGGCTCTTTGCCGGGTCAGCATTGACCGCGCGGTAGGTTCCGCGGCGGGCGGTATTTTCGTCTACCTCGTCAAATTCGTCGCGGGGGTAGCTCATTTATCCTCATTTCACGGGTCTCTGTTTACCGGCTGGTACCGTGCCTCCCTGTCTGGCGCGCGGGCGCAGCTGCGGAAGGTGCGGTCTTGGTGTTCTAGTACCTAGAGTACCGGCTCAATTAGCGAGAACCAATGTGAACGCCCCGCAACCGGCTGCGAAAGAGACGGACACCGCACAGTGTTCAATCTCTGGTTGAACCTAAGGTGTGCGGGGTTGGATACATAAGTTGGAGAGCTCGCGCGGCTCCCGCAATTCGAGCCCCTAGTCAGCGTCTCGGCGGGCGCGTAGAACGTCAATAATCTGCGGCGCTGCGGCGCGTACCCGCTCATCATCGAGCATCACGTTCAGGCGCTGGTAATAGGCAATCGGGGTGAAACCGGCGGCGATAATCGCCTTCTCTTTGGAACCCTGGTGCTTGAAGCGGCGGCGCTCCACCTCAAGGATGCGGCGCTCCACCGGGGTTAGGCCGCCGGGTTGACTCTGTGCTTCCGGCTGGTTTTCTACTTCCACCTGGCTCTGCGCTTCCAATTGGCTCTGTGCTTCTGGCTGGCTCTGTGCGGTTTCAGCGCGTTCCTGTCCTGACACGTTCCCTCCTGTCTGCAGCTCGCCTGCCGCAGCTGGCGTCTCCTAGCGTGTGTATTCGTCATCCCCTAGTCTAGAAGAGAAACCCAGTCTAAGAAGAGACACATTCATCCCGCGCCCGGCCCCGTCACCGTCCGGGTCGCATCAGCACCAGGAGATTCCCCGAGGAGATTTATGAACCAGCCCCTCAGCAGCATTATGAGCGAGGATTGGGCGGCAGCACTCGCCCCCGTCGAAGAGCAGATTCACGCCATGGGCACTTTTCTGCGTGAGGAGCACGCGGCGGGGTACCGTACGTTCCCGCCTGCCGCCGATATTTTCAATGCGTTCCGCCGCCCGATGAGCCGGGTGAAGGTCCTCATTATTGGTCAGGACCCCTACCCCACCCCGGGTAATGCGATGGGTCTGTCGTTCTCTGTGCACCGCGGTATGCCACTGCCTCGTTCGCTGAACAATATTTACAAGGAACTTGAGGACGATTTGGGTATCGCCCCGGCTGATCATGGCGATTTGTCCTGTTGGGCTGATGAGGGCGTCATGCTGCTCAACAGGGTTTTGACGGTGCGCGAGTCTGATGCGGGTTCGCACCGCGGCAAGGGTTGGGAGGAGATCACCGAGTGCGCTATCCGTGCGCTGGTGGCGCGCAACCAGCCGCTGGTGGGTCTGCTGTGGGGTGCGGATGCACGCAAGTGCGCACCCATGTTGCAGCCGTACCCGAGCGTGGAGTCGGCGCATCCTTCGCCGCTGTCTGCTCGTCGTGGCTTCTTTGGTTCGCGCCCGTTTTCGACCGTGAATTCTTTGCTGGTGCAGCAGGGTGCGGAGCCGGTGGATTGGACGGTCCGCTAGGCGCAGCACAAGAGCCGGAGCAAGAGCTGGCGCAATGGATATACCAAAAGGGCGGTAGCTTGCGAGGTGAACTCGCAAGCTACCGCCCCTTCCCTACATCCAATATATGCAATATTGGCTATATAACCTTGAAAAGAGGGTTAAGAATCCACCGGTTCCACATTCCGCGGAGTCGTAAAATTCTGCAGCACATACTGCATCGTGTAATTACCCAGAGCAACACCCGAAGCCATCGCCACCACAATCGAAACCGCCGTAATCATATTCTGCATACCCAGAATCACATCCGTCTCAACCGTCAGCAGATACATGCCGCGGAAGAACGACAGACCCGGCAGCAAGAACGTAATCGCAGGAATCGAGAAAATCGCCTGAGGCACATGCAGACGGTACGCAAAATACGTGCTCAACGCACCAATCACAACCGCCGCACACGCCGTCGGACCGCGACCAGTACTCGGACCGGCAAGCAACTCATAGGCGTAATACGCCGCCAAACCGCAACCCGTAATGAGCATCAGCCAACCGACCTTCACCAGCTTCGTCTGCAAAGTAATTGCAAAGGTTGCAATCGCCACGAGGAAGAAGAAAGACGCCGCCAGCGGAGTCGTCGGTTCAAAACGTAGCTGCTCAATATCCAGGGTCGGGCCATTGAAAATATTGATCGCACTCACCGCAGTCGCAATGCCGACCACCAGACCCAAGAAGCTCATACCCGTCGACACGAAACGACCCGCAGCCGTCACCGGGAAGCCGTTAATCGCATCCTGCACGGCACCCACCAGACGCGGAGTCGGCAAGAACATAATCATGCCCGCAGCAACCACCAGAGGCGCCGAAATCGGCTCACCCTGACGCTGCAGCACCGAAAGAATGGACCCTTCACCGCCCAGCCAAATCGCCAAGAAGGTCATCAGACCCGCACTAGCAGCCATACGGAAGAACGCCGGAATACCAATCGAACTCAACCACTGAATCAGCAAGTACACGGGAATAAAAATAATCACCGCGCTCAACGCCGTCGCAAAACTTGCCCCCAGCGCCGCCGTCAGGGTTCCAGCACACGCCAGGTTCGCCGCCCACACCACCAGAGGCGGGAACGGCTTGGGGCGGTGCGTAATCTGGTTCAGCTTCAAATCAGCCATTTCCAGGGTCATACCGCCGCGAGTGATTTTATAAATCAGGCCGTACACCTCGGAGAGCGCCTCGTAGTTCTCAGTGGAGGAACGCACCACACGCACCAGGGTGTGAGTGAAACGCTCATCAGCGTTCGCATTGCGCTTGGCGATGCGGGACTCCATGTAAATATCGGGGTCCGAGGTGTAGTTGATGGTCACCGACTGGTTCGTAATATCGACTTCCACCGAGTCCAGCCCGTACGCCGAAGAGACCGCAATAATCGCCGAGTCCACGTCCATGGCGTCCGCGCCGTAGTGGAACATGGCCTCAGCCAGGCGCAGGGTGAAGTTCAGGGTATCGCGGGCGTACTCCTTCTCACGGCGGAACGCCTCACGACGCTCATGCTCGTCAGAGCGGATAGTCGGCACAAACTGGCGCTGAGCGATGCGCTGGGCGCCGCGCGGGGCGGCGGGTGCCGCCTCCTCAGTGCGCACAAAAGAGCGGAGGCGACGCGAACCCCAACGGCCGCCACTACCGCGCCCGTGGAGGCCTCGGGAGCCCCTATCGACCAGCGGTACGGAGGTGGTGGGCATCGAGACGGGCCCGGTCTTCGGCATTGCGGCAGGATCCGCGCCGTAGCGTCGGGCTGCGTGAGAGTTCGGCACCTGCGGAATCATGCCGGTCATGGGCACCGGCTGGGAGGGGCGGGTCAGCGCCTCCTCGGTCACCATATTGCTGGAGGTGGTGGGGTGCGGGTCCTCGCGGTATGCGTCTAGGTCGTCGTCAGGTACGAGGGAGGGGTCAATGACGGTGCGCGCACCGTGACCGTTAGGGCGCAGCTCGGGGTCGCCGGTGGGCTCTACCTCCTGAGCGGGGATACCCATGTCTGCTGCGGCTTCCTGCAGTACCTCACTGACAGCTTCCGCTGCGACGGTACCCTCCTGAGCCTTCGCGGCAGGGGCCTGCTGAGCCAACACACGGCGCAATTTCTCGTCGGTGACCTGGTCTAGTGAAACCAGGGGAAAACCGCGTTTACCGGCAATGTAGCCCGCGGTAGTGTTCTGCTCGCTTCCTTCCGTTGCGGCAGTGTTTGCTTCGCCTGCATGCGAAGCTTCCCGCGAGCTGGGGGCTGCGGGGGTGTTCCTCGATTCTGCCAATGTCCCTCCCAGATAGACAGTGCCTTTTTAGTCTAACAAGGGCGCGATTCTGCGGTAGCACCGGGGAGCAAAAATACTGTTTTTCTAGGTGTTGTTTTCTGCACTAACGGCACCATGTGTGACCTGCGTTGGATAGCTTCATTGAAATGATGAGAAAGCGGGGTCGCTACTGTACAGAAAATATTGTGGGGAATATTTTTGCGGGTATTTCGAGGAAAAAATAAAGGTTATTTATACATTAAGATTTAGCGGGAAAATAACCCCCTTATGCCTCCACCCATAACGCAATGAAACATGAATTATTCATAATAAAAAATATCCCGCCACCGAAGTGACGGGATATTCACGCTTTAAGGCGGTAGCCTTCACAGCATCCGAAGCGCACCGCTTAGGGGTTCACCTCAGAGGCGAGAGTCAATTACTCAGCGTCGTGGTCGGTCTCGAGGATCTTAACCAGCGAGTCCAGAGCCTCTTCAGCACCTTCGCCCTCAGCGCGCAGGACAACAACGTCGCCGTGCTTTGCACCCAGGGACATCAGGGACAGAATCGATGCAGCGTCCATAGCCTCATCTGCGGGCTCGCCCTTAGCAGCAATGGTTACCTCAACGGGGAGGTCGCCAGCTGCCTCAGCGAAGATAGCTGCCGGACGTGCGTGCAGGCCAACACGGCTTGCAATAGTGGCTTCGCGCTCTGCCATTATGTTTCTCCTTTGATTAAGGAACCGAAAATATATCAGTACCTATTCTAAATGAACGGGGCGCTTCAGGACCCGCCCTTACTCTATAAATTGTACCGTTCAGCCATACGCTAACAAGTACAAAAATGCCGGATGCAGAAATAAAACTCTACACCCGGCATTTTCATGGACTCAGGCACCGCCCAGCACACCCCATCAAGGGGCGGCGGGCAGCCCCGGAATTGTTTTAAGGCTTAGAGGCCCAGCTCGTCCAGAATCGGCAGAGCCTTGCGTGCGCTCTCCTTCGCCTCAGCAGAAGAAATCTGCTGCAGAGCGATAGCCGCAATCTGCTGTGCCTTCTCCTTGGTCACGGACTTCAGAACTGCAGCCACAGCGGGGATAGCGCCAGCGTTCATGGACAGGGTGTCAACACCCAGACCAATCAGAACAACAGCCAGAGCCGGGTCAGCCGCAGCCTCACCACAGACGCTCACGTACTTCTTCTTACCCGCGGTGACCGATGCACGCTGAGCACCCTCAACGGTCATCTTGATCATCTTCAGCACTGCAGGCTGCCAGGGGTTGTTCAGGTGCGCCAGGTCGCCCAGCAGACGGTCAGCCGCCATGGTGTACTGGGTCAGGTCGTTGGTGCCGATGGACACGAAGTCGACCTCGCCCAGGATAGCCTCAGCGTTCATCACAGCTGCGGGGGTCTCAACCATCACACCGTGAACGGGCAGGCCGATCTCCTTGAGCATGTTCGCGAAGTTGCGTGCCTCGGAGGTGGTCGAAATCATCGGAGCCATAACCCAGATGTCAGCGTCGGAGTTCTCCGAAGCAGCCTTAATAGCCTCCAGCTGGCGGGTCAGAACGCCCGGAACGGTCCAGTCGGTACGGAAACCGCGAACACCCAGTGCGGGGTTCTCTTCGGGGTTCACGTTCAGGAACGGCAGGGGCTTGTCAGCGCCAGCATCCAGGGTACGGACCACAATGTGCTTGCCGGGGAATGCGTCAAACACGGACTTGTAGGTCTTAGCCTGAGTCTCAATGGAAGGCTCAGCGTCGTGGCCCAGGAAGCCGAACTCGGTGCGGAGCAGGCCAACACCCTCAGCCTTCAGGCTTGCAGCCTTCTCAGCGGACTTGCCGTCACCAACGTTTGCGTACAGCGGTACGCGGGTGCCGTCAGCCAGCACGCCCTGACCGTCGAAGTCAGCGACGGGCTTGCGGTTTGCGTACTTGATTGCTGCTTCGCGGTCAGCATCGGTGGGCTCGGTGTCAACGATGCCTTCGTTAGAGTCCACGTAGACGATGGTGCCGTCAGCAATCTCGGTCACGCCCTTAGCCGCAACGATAGCGGGCAGACCCAAGCCGCGAGCCAGAATAGCGGTGTGCGCCTGGGGGCCACCGTCAGAGGTAATCAGTGCGATAACCTTCTCGGGGTCCAGGGTTGCGGTATCAGCCGGTGCCAGGTCAATAGCAGCCAGGATGAACGGCTCGTCAGAAACGGGGATACCGGGAGCCTGCTGGCCGGTCAGCTCAGCAACGATGCGGGCACGCACGTCGTGGATGTCGGTGACGCGCTCAGCCATGTAGCCGCCCAGAGCAGCCATCTGGTCTGCGAAGGAGGTTGCGGCCTCCCAGATTGCGCGCTCGGGAGCCATCTCCTGAGTCTCAACCAGCTTAATAGCGCTCTTGATGAGTGCACGGTCGGTAGCCATCTGAGAAGTGGACTTCAGAACAGCCTTACCGTCACGGCTTGCGTTCTCTGCGCGAGCCAGCAGGTCTTCCTTGACGCGGACCGACGCGTCCTTAATACGCTGTGCTGCAGCCTCAGCGGTCTCACCGCTCAGACGCAGACCGTCCTTGGGTTCCTCGATGGGCTTAGGCATCTGAAGAACGGGGCCAATAACGCGGCCGGCGTATACGCCGACGCCCTTGTAGGTAGTCATAGAGTTCATGTCCTATCTGTGGTTTGTCTACAGTGTAACGTGTTTTTTCACGCTCGCGCCTGCAAACAGACGATCAAATGAAGGTGAGGTTATACGGCCTTTATGCGGATGCCTTAGAACGGGCACCCAGGGACTTCAGCACCACGTACAGTAGCGCCGAAACAACGGTACCGGCAACAACAGCCGCCAGGAACATCAGCGGGTTCTGCGCCAGACCAATAATCCAAATACCACCGTGCGGAGCCGGGGAAGCCACGTGCGCACCCATGGAGATTGCACCGGCGATGGCACCACCAACAATGGTCGAAGGAATCACGCGAGCCGGGTCAGCCGAGGCGAAGGGAATAGCACCCTCAGAGATGAAGGATGCACCCAGCAGCCACGCAGCCTTACCGTTCTCACGCTCGTTCTCGTTGAACAGCTTGGGGCGCAGGGTGGTTGCCAGAGCCATAGCCAGCGGCGGAACCATACCGGAAATAATGACGGCAGCCATGATTTCCTGGTTCACGGTCGCACCCGAAGACAGGCCAGCAGTTGCGAAGAGATAAGCAGCCTTGTTGATGGGGCCACCCAGGTCAGAAGCCATCATGGCGCCCAGGATCAGACCCAGCACCAGAGCGGAACCGCCAGACATGGAAGTCAGCCAATCCTGCAGGGTGGTCATAACCCACGCCAGGGGCGCACCGAGCAACAGGTACATTGCCAGGCCGGCAACCAGAGAAGTCACCAGCGGGGTGATGACCACGGGCATCATCGACCCAAGCCAGCGGGGCAGCTTCAGGGTACCCAGAGCGTACGCGATCAGACCGGCGAGAATACCGCCAACAATACCGCCGAGGAAGCCCGCGTTCACGGCGAGAGCCACCGAACCGGCGATGAAGCCCGGAGCGATACCGGGACGCTGAGCCAAACCGTACGCAATGTACGCGGCAAGAGCCGGAACCATCAGGCTCAGACCGAAACCACCGATGGTCTGCAAAACAGCACCCAGGTACAGGGTCCAGTGCACATCACCGAGGTTGAATAGGGTTGCCGAGTCGAGAATCGCCTTGGTATTCACATCGCCAAGGTTCGGCACCGTAATTGCCTCGAAAACGAAGCCCAGGGCGACCAGAATACCGCCGGCAGCAACGAACGGAATCATGTAGGAGATACCGGTCATCACGGCCTTGTAGATGCGCGATCCCCAAGCGCCTTCGGTAGCGCCTGCACTGTCCTCACCGCTGGATGCGGCAGCGGCAACGCGTGCACCATTGGGGTTCTCAGCCTCAGCCAGAGCTTCCGCAATCATTTCCTTAGGCTCGTCAATACCGCGCTTGACGGGAGACTCAACAAAGGGCTTACCCGCGAAACGGTTACGCTCACGCACGTTCACGGACACCGCGAAAATCACGGCGTCTGCGGCATCAATATCAGCCTGGGTCAGCTTCTCATTACCCGAGGAGCCCTGAGTCTCAACCTTCAGGTCGTAGCCGAGCTCTTCAGCAGCGTACTTGAGGGCATCCGCAGCCATGTAGGTGTGAGCGATACCGGTGGGGCATGCGGTCACAGCAACAATCTTCTTCACCGGAGCCGAAGCAGCGGGGGTTTCCTGAGCGGAGGCGACAGGTGCAGCCTCGGCGGGCTTAGCCTCTGCCTTCTTCTCGCCCACGCCGAGCGCGCCGTTGACCAGCTCAACGATCTCTTCAGCCGAGGAGGCTTCGCGCAGGGACGCGGTGAAGCTCTTCTTCATCAGGGAGCGTGCCAGAGTGGAGAGTAGCTTCAGGTGAGCCTGGTCAGCGCCATCGGGTGCAGCGATGAAGAAAATCAGGTCGGCGGGGCCGTCCTTTGCACCGAAGGAAACTGCCGGGTTGGGGCGTGCCATTGCCAGGGTCGGCTCGGTGACGGCGGCGCTACGGCAGTGCGGAATCGCAATACCGCCGGGGATGCCGGTGTCGGTCTTAGATTCGCGTGCCTCGGCAGCCGCGTAGAGCTGCTCGAAGTCGGTAGCGCGTCCGGCATTTACGACTGCCTGAGCGAGCTTGGCAATTACGTCGAATCGGGTCTCGCCGAGATTCTCGTCCAGCAGGACGAGATCTGCGGTGATCAGATTAGACATATTCCCTCCTCGGGTATGTGTTGGGGCGGGGATTCGCTCAGTGGTGCCGGGCTTCTCCCCTATGAGTTCAAAGTGTGTGCTGTGTGTGTTGCGTTCGTGTACGTGTGGGCTGCTGGGGTAGCACCCCGGCTTATATTCCCTTCTGGGAATAAAAGCTGGAGGTGCGGAAACAGCCCGAATTAGAGCTTTAGAACTGCAGCTGACGAACAGTGACCTTCTCAGGAGTGGTCTGCTCCAACGAAGGCATACGGGTACCCGGCAGAGCAGCAGCAGCCGAACCGTGAGCTACCGCCTGAACCAGGCAACCGGGGGCGTCCTCACCACGAGTGTGAGCGATCAAGAAACCGGACAGCGACGAGTCACCTGCACCCACAGTGCTACGGACCTGAATCGGCTCGTGCACAGCGTGCCAGATACCCTGCTCAGTGACCAGCACTGCGCCGCCGCCGCCGAGCGTGGCAAGCACGTACTCGATGCCGTCGCCGAGCAGCTTCTGGGCGGTGCGGGCGGTCAGCTCGGGGCTAGCCTCCAGCTCCTCCCAGTTATCGCTGCCGGTCAGCTGAGCCAGCTCCTCCGAGTTGGGCTTAATCAGGGTGGGCTTGTGATCACCGGCGACGGTCGCAATCAGCGGCGCCTCAGAGGTATCGATAGCGATCTTGCCCTCGTAGCCGGAGGCACGCAGTGCCGCCACCAGCTCGGAGTAGTAGGTCGGCTCCAGACCCGGAGGCAGCGAACCAGCTAGAACCACCCAGTCGGCACCCTTGGACCGCTCAACCACCAGCGTATCCAGCTTCTGACGCAGTTCGGCATCAAAAACGGTGCCGGGGGCGTTCAGCTTGGTGGTGGTGCCGTCCGGATCAACCACGGTGATGTTCGAGCGAATCGGCTCACCGGTGGGCAGGTTAGCGAACTCAACGTCCACAGCCTGCAGTGCGGTCAGCACCGGGTCGGTGGCTTCACCGGGCACGATGGCGAGGGTCGGCACGCCGGAAACCTGCAGAGCACGGGAAATATTTACGCCCTTGCCACCGGGATCCTGTACGGCACCGACAGCACGCTGCACGGCACCGTGAGCCAGGGGTGCACCGAGTTCAATGGTGCGGTCCAGGCTGGGGTTGGCGGTCAGAGTAATAATCATTAGGCAATCACAATCTCAACATTTGCGGCCTCGAGTGCCTGGCGGAGGGCACCTTCGGGCTCGCGATCAGTAATGAGGGTGTCAATATCCTCGAATCCGGCGAAGCGGACCAGGGATTCCTGACCGAACTTCGCGGAGTCACAAAGCAAGACCACGCGGCGGGCTGCCTTGCAAATTGCGGTCTTGACGATAGCTTCGTTCATGCCGGGGGTGGAGATGCCGAAGTGGGCTTCAATGCCGTTGGCACCGATGAAAGCAATATCGGGGCGCATGGTGCCGAAGTGCTCTGCGGCGCGTGCACCAACAGCAGCCCAGGTCATCTTGCGCAGCTGACCGCCAACCAGTTCAAGGGTGACACCCTCGGCTTCGGCGAGCTTGACTGCAATGTGCAGTGCGTGGGTGATGATGATGCGGTCGTTGCCGGTCTTGAGGCTGAAGTTCTCGGCGCCGATGTGGTCGGCGAGAATCTCAATGGTGGAGCCTGCGTCCAGGACGATGGAGCCTGCCTCGGAATCGCGCAGCATCTGGTATGCCTTGGTGGCGATGCGGCGCTTCTCGGGGGTGTTCATGCCCTGTCGGGAGGAGATGGAGGACTCCAGGGAGGTGGACTGCTCAATGGTGACGGCACCACCGTGGACACGGCGGAGCTTACCTGCTTCTTCCAGTGCGGCGAGGTCACGACGCACGGTCTCCATGGTCACATCGTAACGGCGCGCAAGGTCAGCGCCGTTGACACGACGTGCGGAGGCAACAAGCTTTGCAATTTCGGCACGGCGTTCTTCTGCGAACATAAATCTGGTGTTCCTTTGGACTAGTGGGAGGAAATCTGTGCGTTCTTTTCTGCGTTCTGCTCGGCTTTTATGACCGTGAGAGACATGGTTTCAGTGAGCCGGCAGAGCGCTTGAGGGTAATACTTGATTTTATGTGGGTTTTTGTGGGTAAGTCAATATAAAACGCTGTATTTACCGGAATATTACCCGAATGTTCCCTACCGAAACCACACTACGTTGGAGGTCACTGCCTGTTTATGTCTGTTTGACCTAATGAACTGTTGGGTTTTCCCACTCCCCATCATCCGCACAGCGCCAAGCACCTACGCAGCGCCCTAACAGGGCAAAAAGTGGAGGCGCCGGCTCCGAGAACCCTCGACGAAAACCCTCGCCAAGAACCCTCGAAACCAGCGCCTCCACCGAGCACAGAACCTTATTTACCTGTACGTTCGCGACGCACGCGACGCCAACGGTGCACACCCAAAGCACCCGCCGCACCCAGCAGGGCACCCGAACCGTTCATCAGCACATCTACCGGGTCGCCGGTGCGATCAGGCATAAAACTCTGAATCGTCTCAATGCAGGCGCTGACCAAAAATCCCGAGTACAGCACGTGCGGGCGAACCTTCGGCTTGAGCAGCAGGGCGAAAAGAAAACCGCCCGGAATAAACATGATGACGTTCGAGAGCTGCTCGATGCTCGAATAGGTAATGAACGCAGGTAGCCAGCCCTCGGCGTGGCCGGTATCCAAAAACTGCGCCAGGCGGCCGCCCATCTCGTTATCGTCCACGTGCACGGGGGCGAACACGATACTCGCCACCGTCGCACAGTACAGCGCCGTGACGGGCCAGAGAATCAGCCGCCACACGCGAGCGCCGGAGCGACCGCTACCGGGTTGTCCTTTACCAAACTGTGCTTTACCAAACAAGGCGACCTGCCTCATCGAACTGCTTGGTCGAGTCCCACGCGAACAGGCCCGGCACGTCAATCGTGAGCGGTTCGGCGTTCGGCACGGTCACGGTCCACTCTTCGCCGGCTGCGGCGGAGAGGGCGCGGCGGATAAAGCTGCCGTGGCTGACGGCAATAATCTTCTGGTCGCCAATCTTCTGGTCGCTCGAGGCTTCAGAGAGTTCACGCACGATATTGCGCAGGGTACGCACCGCGCGAATGTACACGTCACGCTCGGATTCCACGTTCGGGTAGTAGCGTTCCGGGGCGCGGCGTTCGGGGGCGGGAATGTCCAGGCCCTCGCCGGCGCCGTAGGCGCGTTCTACCAGCTCGGGGTAGGTCTTGTGCACCTGCAGGTCGAAGTGCTCGCCGACCAGCTGCGCCGTCTCGTGGGCGCGGGACAGCGGCGAGGACACCAGCACGGTGAATTCCAGGCCCATGTCGGCAAGCTTCTTGCCGGTGGTGCGTGCCTGCTCGCGGCCGGTGTCGTTGAGCGGAATGTCGGTGATGCCCTGCATCAGGTTCGCCTTGTTCCAGTCGGTTTGGCCGTGACGGATCAGGGTGAGGGTCGTGTTCTCGGCGCCCGCCGGGACCTCTTCGGGGCCCAGCTCGGGTTCCAGGTGCTGCACGAGCAGGCGGTCGATTGCCTCGTCCAGGTACTGCAGGGGCACCTCGGTCAGGGAGGCGTTCACCGGGATCGGGTAGATGCCGTCTTCGTTGAGCAGTTCGGGGTGGCGGTCTGCGACCAGGGCGGTCATGGTCAAGGCAATGAGCATGCCGTGCGCGGCGACCACAACGGTCTGGCCCTCGTATTCGCGGCGGACGCGGTTCAGCGCCCCGAGGGAGCGGGCGAGGAAGTCCTTCTTGGGTTCCACGTTGTACGCGTTATTGGACTGACGGGAGGCGAGAATCAGCTCGCGGGTAGCGACCTGGCCTTCCAGGTCGCCAAAGGAACGTTCCTGGAAGCCGTCAACGGCACCGCGGTAGGGTACGCCCAGGCCTTCGGCTACGATTTCGGCGCTTTCTACGGCGCGGGAAAGGGGCGAGGAGACGATAGCGTCCACGGTGGTGCCCTCAGCCGCTGCCTGCTGCAGGGCGCCGATAGCGGTGCGGACCTGCTCCCTGCCGGTGTCGTTGAGGGGGATGTTGGTGCCGCCCTGGAAGCGGTGGTCAATGTTCCAGTCGGTCTGGCCGTGACGCAGGAAGATGATGCGGGTTCCTGCCTCGGGGTTGGCTACCGGAGTGATGATGGGGGTGTTCTGTGCGTCGGTCATCCTTCTAGTATGGCACTGCCTCGGTGCAGTTCAAGGCCGCCGCACAGTTCAAGGCCGCCGCACAGTTCAAGGCCGCCGCGCAGTTCAAGGCCGCCGCGCAGTTCAAGGGGTGCGCGGCTTATCCCTTCTGCTGAGGCTTGCTCATACCGCGGTATGAGGTGCGGGGCGGTTGAGCACCCGGTCGGGCGAATTTTTACAGGGTTTTCCCATATTTTTCAGCCCCCAGACGGAGGGTTGAGCCGCCAAGAAGCTGAGATGATAGAAATGTACTTCCGTTAGTTCATACCCAATGAAGGTTGTCATGACGCAGAATCCTCAATCCCAGAACCCGCAGTTCCAGGCTCAGAACCCGTACTCAATGACCCCTCCGCAGGCGGCGCAGCCTGCCGGTCAGTATTCCGCTCAGCCCGGTCAGCCCCAGCAGGGTCAGTCCGGTCAGCCGAGTCAGCAGAGCCAGGCGGGCTACTATCAGGGTCAGCCGCAGGGCTACCCGGCTCAGGCGCCTCAGCAGATGCAGCAGGCGCCCTTTGCACGCGGTGCGATTATTTCTGCCCGTAACCTGCACAAGTCGTACGGCAATAACCCGGTGCTACGTAACGTGAGCCTCGATATTTACCCCGGCGAGTCCGTGGCGATTATGGGTCCTTCCGGTTCCGGTAAGACCACTCTGTTGCACGCACTTTCGGGCATTATCAAGCTCGATGCCGGTTCTGTGCTGTTCAATGGCCCGACCGGTCAGGTGGCGGTGGAGTCCCTCAGCGAGCGTGAGCGCACCTCCTTGCGCGCTAACTCGTTTGGTTTTGTGTTCCAGCAGGGTCTGCTGGTTCCCGAGCTGACCGCGGAGGAGAACGTCTCCCTCGCCGCGATGATTGCCGGTGTTCCCCGCCAGCAGGCGCGCTCCATTTCGGCTGACCTGCTGAACCGTCTGGGTTTGGGGCAGATGCTGGACCGCCGTATGGGTGAGATGTCCGGTGGTCAGGCTCAGCGTGTGGCTATTGCCCGTTCCCAGGTGAACGGTGCCCCCGTGACTTTCGCGGATGAGCCGACCGGCGCGCTGGATTCGAAGACCGCGCGTGAGGTGATGGCTCTGCTGCTGACCATGATTCCGCAGCAGGGTAAGACTCTGCTGGTGGTGACTCACGACCCGAACGTGGCGGCGGCATGCTCCCGCGTGGTGTACCTGCAGGACGGCCAGATTGTGAGCGATCAGCGCAATAACCAGGGCGGTGTTCCCGCTTCCCAGAACCATGCTCAGAGCTTCGGCGCTCAGTCTCAGGCAGGTGCATAATGCAAATCTATGCTCTACTCGCCAAGCGAACCCTATGGAGTTCGCAGGCGATTCTTCCCGTGCTGGCTTTTGCCGCCTCCTCGGCACTGTTTTTGACGGTTGCCGGTGGTGTTCAGGCGCTGAGTACGTGGCTTGAGCACGCCAACGTTGACCACGAAATGATCAACCTGATGGGCATTCAGAAGCTCTACATGGGTCTGGCGTGGGTTGCCGCTCTGGTGCTGATTGTTCCCCTCTTTACCCTGGGCGCTTCGGCTGCTCGTTTGAGTGCCCGCCGCCGTGATGAGCGTCTGGCGTCCCTGCGTCTGATTGGTGCCTCCACGACCCTGATTGTGGGTCTGTCGGTGGCGGACGCGCTGGTGTACTCTCTTGTGGGTTTCATCATCGGTCTGCTGCTTTACCTGGTGCTGATTTTCCCGTTCGGCGCCCTGCACTTCATGAACGTTCCGCTGGGTGCTGAGAATATGCTCCTGCCGGTGAGCGTGATTTTCTACTGCTTCCTGGGCTGTATGGTTCTGGCGGCCCTCAGCTCCCTCTTCGGTCTGGCGAAGGTCAGCATCAGCCCGCTGGGTGTGCGTACCCGCGCGAAGGCTGGTTCCGCCGGTTACATTGCTCTGGGTATCGGTGTTGTTCTGGTCATTGCCGTGATGATTCTGGCTTCGACCTCGAAGGGTTTTAGCATGTTCTCACCCTTCCAGGACGGCGGTGCCGATAGCGCGATTAAGAACCTAGCGATTTTCATTGCTCTGCCGGGTCTGCTGATGATGGTTGCTATCGACCTGATCGGTACTTTCCTGGTGTGGGCGTACGCAAAGATTCGTGTGCGTATGACCCAGAAGGCATCGGTTCTGCTCGGTTACCGTGCGGTGCTGGAGTCCCCGCGCGGGGCGTGGCGTCAGGTTTCGGGTGTGGCACTGTCGACCTTCTTGGTGACCTTCTTCGGCCCCATCCTGATTCTGGCGGGTGAGATGAACAAAACGGCGAAGGAGGTAGGCCCCGCCGCCGGCCCCTTCATGACCATCATGTCGGACATGTTCCAGGGCATGCTGCTCATGCTGTTCTTCTCGTACCTGCTGGTCACTCTCTCCGCAGTGTTGAACCAGAGTGCCGCCATTTACGAGCGTGGTTCCCTGTACTCTTCGCTGAATATGATGGGTACCCCCACGAGGATGTTGCAGGCTTCGCGCCTTACCGTGGTTTTCGGTCCGCTGGTGCTCATTAGCGTGGTTTCTGCGCTGCTGGGTCTGCCGCTGACGGCGTTGATTGCGGCGCAGGGTCTTTCCGGTGAGATTCTGACGAAGATGTTCGGTATGACCTTCGGCGCTATTGCGCTGGGTCTGGCACTGGTCTATGTGGGCCTGTTGGCGACCATTCCGTTTATGCGTCAGGTGACCCATAAGCCGGTGTCCGCTCTCTAAGCTGTTTTAGCTTCTGCCCTCCCGTTGCGTCCGTTCTGGATGCGGCGGGAGGGTTTCTTCATGTGGTTTTCCGTTCTGCGGGCGAGGCGCAACCCCGCATGTTTTCTCACGCACCGGGCCACCACTTCCATAGCCTAAAACCCTGTGAGAGACTGACATTATGTTTGAACACACCGTACCCTCCGATTGGTTCCCCCGCTGCGCAATCTTCGACTGCGACGGCATCCTCCTCGACTCCGAGACCGTCTGGAACGATGTGCAGCGTGAGCTTTTCGCCCGCTGGTCTGTTCCCTTCACCGAAGAGGTGGAGCATCGCCTCACCGGCCTGGCGGCAGCCGATGTCGCCGAGGAGCTTGCCCTGCTCTCCTACGAGGCGCAGAACGGTCGGAAGCCGGACACCGCCTCCGCAGAGTACGCCGAGCACCATGAACGCGTGATGAAGGATCTGCTCACCACCGAGCACGAGGTCATCAGCTCCGGCGTGGACCTGATTGAGGGTGCGCAGAAGTTCCTGGGCTTCCTGAGCGAGCACATGCCGGTTGCGGTGGCGTCGAACTCCACCGCGAACATTCTGACTCTGAAAATGGAAAGCTACGGTTACGCCCCGCTGGTGCGCACCTGGGTCAGCAGCAACGACGTTCCCACCGGCAAGCCCGCCCCGGACATGTACCTGGAGGCGGCACGTCGCCTCGGCTTTGAGGGCCACGAGGCGCTGGCGTTCGAGGACTCCCCCGCGGGCGCGCAGGCGGCACGTGACGCCGGTACGAAGGTCATGGTTTATGTTCCGGAAGGCACCGACCCGGCAAAGGCACCGGCCGGTTTTGGACGCTTCGATTCGTTCAAGGACCCGCAGCTTTGGGAGGCGGCACGCACCTGGATCGCCAAGCTTGAGGCGGCGCAGCAGTCTGAGGCGGCGCAGTAATCTGAAGCAACGCAGGGCTAAGCAATTAGCGCCTCTCCCCCCTCCGGTACGAAGAAAGACCCCCGGCCCGCTCCTTGAGGAGCAGACGGGGGTCTTCTATGTCTTATCAGCTGTACCTACAGTACCTACAGTAGGCCTACAAGGGGCACGAGCTTATCGGCGCATAACCTTCTTCGCCAGGAAGTTGCCGAGGAACTGAACCAGCTGAACCAGGACGATAATAATCGCCACAACAGCCCAGGTGATCTCATCGTTAAAGCGCTGGTAGCCATCCACGATCGCGATCTTACCCAGACCGCCAGCACCCACGTAACCGGCCATAGCGGACATATCCACCACGCCGATGATGAGGAAGGTGTAACCCAGGATCAGCGGGCCAAGCGCCTCCGGAATCATCACGGTGAACAGGATGGTCATCTTCGAAGCGCCCATCGCACGAGCCGCCTCAATCACACCCGGGTCAATGGAGACCATGTTCTGCTCCACGATACGGGCAATAGCGAATGCTGCACCGAAGCTCATCGCGAAGACCGCCGCGTTTACACCCAGGCGGGTACCCACCACAGCGCTAGTCAGCGGGCCCAGAGCCGCAATCAAAATGATGAACGGAATCGGGCGAATCACGTTCACCAGAATGTTCAGGACCGTGTACACGAAGCGGTTCTGGAAGATATTACCTGCACGGGTGGTGTACAGCAGAGCGCCCACAATCAGGCCAACCAGACCTGCACACAGCATCGTAATAGACACCATGTAGAAGGTGTCGCCAATAGCCGGAATCAGCTTCTCGGGCAGGAACTCAGACCAGTCCGTCTTCGAGGTAGCCAGCGGAAGAGTAGTAGCAAACATTTAGCGCACCTCCTGCACGCGGGTGACGGTCTTCAGCTCGGCAACGGCGGCATCAATACTGGTGATTTCACCCAGGAGTTCCAGGGTGAGGGTGCCGTACGCTTTACCCTGCAGGGTCTCGATACCGCCGCCCACAATGTTGAAGCGGACGTTACGGGCGCCCAGGTAGGACAGCACCTTACCGAGCTCCTGGTTACCCTCCACGATTTCAACGTTGATGAGGTAACCCTTGTGGTTTGCGCGCAGTTCAGCCGCTTCCTTGCCGGTGGGAGCAAGCTTCACGGTAGTTGCCACGAAGAGCTTCGCCACATCGGTCTGCGGGTTGGAGAAGACGTCGTACACGTTGCCCTGCTCCACCACGCGGCCGGACTCCATCACTGCCACACGGTCAGCGATGCTAGAGACCACGTCCATCTCGTGGGTAATAACCACGACGGTCACACCCAGTTCACGATTGACCTTCTTCAGCAGTGCAAGCACTTCATGGGTGGTTTCCGGGTCCAGCGCGCTGGTCGACTCATCAGCCAGCAGCAGAGGCGGGTTAGTTGCGAGCGCACGAGCAATGCCCACACGCTGCTTCTGACCACCCGAAAGCTGGTTCGGGTAGTGGCCCGCGCGGTCGGCAAGACCCACGAACTCGAGCATTTCCAGGGCGCGAGCGCGGCGGTCCTTCTTAGACCAGCCGGCAATCTTCAGCGGGAACTCAACGTTACCGAGCACGGTGCGGGAGTTCATGAGGTTGAACTGCTGGAAGATCATACCGATATTGGTGCGTGCTTCACGCAGTTCGGAGTCGCGCTTACCGGAAATCTCGAAGCCGCCAACGGTCAGGGTGCCGCTGGTGATGGTTTCCAGACCGTTAATGAGGCGGACGAGGGTGGACTTACCGGCGCCGGAGTAGCCGATGATTGCAAAAATTTCACCGCGGTTAATGGTGAGGGAGACATTGTCGACAGCAACTACTGCCTTGGGGCCGTTGCCGAAGACCTTGGAGACTCCGTCCAGAACCACCATGGGCTCGGTGCTGTCACCGAAGCTCTGTACCAGTTCACTCATAAATTTGTATCCGTATATGTCGTGGTTGGGGCGTTAAAGGGCCTTAACGCCGGTACGCAAAGGACGGTAAGCCTTTCGTGACCCGCTTCGGGTGCTTAGACTTACCGCCTTTGCGTATGCCTAGAGGAGGCGTGTATTCAGAAGATTACTTCTTAGCGCGCAGCTTGGCTTCTTCCTTAGCCAGGGACTGACGCAGTTCGTCGGTGCTTACGTTGACCTCAACAGCGGTGCCGCGGGTCTCTTCCTGGACAACGTCCATGACGGCCTTAGTGTGGAAGAGTTCGACGATCTTCTTGTAGGTCTCGTCGTCTGCCTTGTCCTTCTGAGCAACGAAGAGGTTCACGTACTTGATAGCGGAGGGGTCGCTCTTGGGGTCGTCCTGAGCCAGAGCGTCTGCAGGCTTCAGGCCTGCATCCTTGAGGAAGTCGTTGTTGACGACAGCACCGTCAGCGGACTCCATACCGACCACGGTCTGGGTTGCGTCAACGGGGGTGACCTTCACCTTAGATGCGGAGGTGTCAACGTCGTCGATGGTGGGTGCGTCAACGTCAGCGTTCTTGAAGGTGACCAGACCGTTGGTCTTCAGCAGCTTCAGTGCACGTGCTTCGTTCACGGTGTCGTTCGGGATAACGATTTCGCCACCCTGGGGGATGTCAGCCAGCTTGGAGTGCTTCTTGGAGAACAGAGCCATCGGGTAGATCACGGTCGGGCCGACAATCTGCAGGTCCTTGTTGGCGCTGACGTTGTAGTTCGACAGGTACGCGATGTGCTGGAAGCGGTTCATGTCGATGTCACCGGCGTCCAGTGCGGGGTTCGGCTCGGTGTACGCGCTGAACTCCTTGTACTCAATGTCGATGCCCTGCTTCTTAGCTTCTTCCTTCAGGGTCTTGTTGAACTTCTCAGAGCCAACCACACCAATGGTGACCTTCTTGGAGCTGGAGGAAGAGGAGGAGGAGTTGGTGGAACCGCAGCCTGCCAGGCCAATGACCAGGGGGACAACTGCGAGAGCAGCAGCAAACTTCTTCACGGCTATGAATCTTTCTGTTGAATGATGATGCGTTCCGCCGGGTGCTGACGTTGGTACTAGCACATCCGATGGGAATGATGACGGGACAATTACAGCACGGGCGGGGGCGGGTGTGGAAGTTAAGAGCCATTCATGAGACACAGAACGTCAAGGTCGTCATATTTTGTCACAATTCGTCATGTAGTGATTATTTCTAGGTCACAAAGCGCCACCGACGGTGTATTCAGGCGCACACAAAACGCCGGCCCGGGTACAAAAACCCAAGCCGGCGTCCATATTACCCACCCATTACGGGAGCGCCCACCCGTTACGGGCGGGCGGGCAGTCAACCGGTGCTGCTGGCAACCAGTGCTACTAATCGAACTCGCCCGAAGCAATCAACTGCTCACGCACCTTACGGCGCAGAACCTTACCCAGCATCGAACGGGGCAGATCATCTACCACCACGATGCGGCGCGGAACCTTATAGCGGGTCACCTTCGAATAGCAGTGCTCACGCAGAGTGTGCTCCTCCACCACTCGGCCCGGGGCGGGAACCACAGCGGCAACGACCATCTCGCCACCTGCGGGCAGCGGAATGCCGACCACCGCCGCGTCCGCGACCGTATCGTGCTGCTTGAGGGCGACCTCAACCTCCGTCGGGGAGACATTGAAACCGCCGGTAATAATGACTTCCTTAATGCGGTCAACAATCTGGATGAAGTAGTCCTGATCCAGGCGCACAATATCGCCGGTACGCAACCAACCCTCGGGGGTGATGGTCTTCGCGGTCTCGTCCTCACGCTTCCAGTAGCCGGCAAAACGCTGAGGGCCCTTCACCCACAGCTCGCCCTCTTCGCCATCGGGCACGTCTTCACCGGTTTCCGGGTCCACCACACGAATATCGGTGGAGGGGAACGGAACACCAATAAAACCGGCGCGGCGAGTGTCATTGAGCGGGTTGCAGGACACCAGCGGCGCGCACTCGGTCAGGCCGTAGCCTTCCACCATGAAACCGCCGGAAGCTTCCTCCCACTCGGCAACCAGCTCAGGCGGCAGGTTCATTGCCCCGGACACCGCGTAACGGATGCCCTCCAGGGACACACCGCGCTTCTTCGCCTCATCCATGAGGCGGCGGTACACCGGCGGAACCGCAGGAAGAATGGTCGGGCGGGTCTTCTTCATCGCCTTCAAAATCAGGTCCATGTCCACGGTCGGGAACAGCACCAGGCGGGCACGGCACAGCGACGCAATCGTCACGCCCAGGGTCATACCGTACGCGTGGAACAGCGGCAGAACCGAGTAAATCACCTCGTCATCACCCGGGTTAATCCACGCCTCACCCATGCGGCCGTTAGACTCCAGGTTGCGGTGCGTGAGCATCACGCCCTTCGGCAGACCGGTCGTACCCGAGGTGTACTGCAGCAGCGCAATATCGTGCGCGGTCGGGCGGCGATGCGCAGGATCAATACGCTCACTCTTCACCAGCTGAGCCCACGACACCGTACCCGGTGCAGGCCCGGTCAGTTTCTCACGCGAAGCACGCGCACTCTTCAACGGCAGCTTCAGCGCGGTACGCATCAGCGCGGGCATCGCCGAAATCATGTTCACCGAATAGATATGGTTCGGGCGGATATCTGCCGGAAGACCCGTAATATGCGAGGCGATCTTATCCCACACAATCGCAACCTTCGCGCCGTGATCTTCAAACATGTGGCGCAACTCCGCACCCGTGTACAGCGGGTTGTGCTCCACCACAATCGCACCCAGGCGCAGAATCGCGTAAAACGCCGCAATATGCTGAGGGCAGTTCGGCAAAATCAGCGCCACACGGTCACCCGCCTGCACGCCCGCCACGCGCAGACCCTCCGCCGCACGCTCAATCTGATCGCCCAACTCGGCGTAGGTCGTGGTCGCGCCAAAGAACTCCAACGCAACCTTGTGGGGTACGGTGCGAACCGCCTCGTCAATGAGGTGGCTCAGCGAGGTTTCGGGCAGCTCAATATCGCGGGCAGTCCACGAAGAATAGTTCTTCAACCAGGGGCGATGCGCCAACGGATGCGCGCCAGCGGACGTGCCGGCCGATGCGCCAGCGGGGGATGCAGGTGCCGCCGCATCCTGCAGGTTCGTGTTCTTCTGAGCCTCAGTCATGCATTGATTGTGCCTTCCCACGCCCTCACGCTTCAACTCAGCGGTAGCTTTTCCCGCGCTGAAAATCACGCCGTGCGCCCGCCCCAGATACCGCAATAAACACCGCAACACTCAGGTAAACCCAAGCAACTCTGGGATACTTAAAGCATGAGTAAACGACAGCAAGACATCACCGACGAGCAGTTCAAGAAGCTCCTCCGCGAAATTTCCAAACGATTCGCTATCGCCGGAGGAGTCGTCATCCTGTTCGGAATGGCCATCATCGCACTTGCTTACCTCCTGGGAGGAGCCCACTAATGCGCACCCCGCAGCGCCCCACCGGCGAAACCTTCAACCGCATGACCAACGGTTCCGTCTACATGCCCGACGCCGAATGCGCCGCACAGTTCAAGCGCATCTACGCTGCAACCGTCCTCGCCGAGGAACACTACGCACGCGGCGAGCATGCACAGGCAATGCACGTCTACCGTGAACACCTCGGCCACCTGGGCGAACACGCCCACATCCGCCCCGGCGCACGCTTTGACTACGGCGTGAACACCTACATCGGTGACGGTTCCTTCTTCAACTTCGGCACCGTCTTCCTGGACGTCTGCCCGATCCGCATCGGCTCCACCGTACTGGTTGGTAGCAACGTACAGTTCATGACCCCCACCCACCCGCTCCACCCCGGCGACCGCGCCGACTACTGGGAAGCAGGCGCACCCATCACCGTTGAAGACAACGTATGGATCGGTAGCGGAGCTATCATCCTGGGCGGCGTGACCATCGGCAAGAACTCCGTCATCGGTGCAGGCACGGTCGTTACCAAGGACGTCCCCGCCAACTCCCTGGTCGTGGGCAACCCCGGCCGCGTCATCCGCACCCTGGACGAGAATAAGCGCCCCGCGCACCCGCACACCTTCTCCGCAGAAGCTATGGAAGAAGCACGCGCCTTCTACGCTGACCGCAACCGCTAAATCAGCACCCAGGATTAGATTCAAAGGACTTAATGAACGCACAGAACAACACCCCCCAGCAGCGCCCGGCTGCCGCGGCATCCACGCCCACCGAAAGTGACCTGTGGGAGGCGGCATTCTCCTCCGACGACCCCACCGTGGTCCTGACCGATGAGGAGCTGAATGCGGCACGCCGCGCCCACGAAAAGGCGCGCGAGTCGAGCTCCTCGGCGCAGTCCTCCGCACAGTCCTCGCAGGATGCAACCCGCCCCCTCAACGAGGCGGCTACCGCAACCCAGCCGCTCCTCTCCCCCGGTGCCACTTCTGGAGGTGCAGAATCCGGCGCTAACTTCGGCGAACCCGGAGACGACAACCTCAGCTGGCTCGACAAGCCTGCAGCCCCCAGCACGGACAACGTACGCGGCGGCGCAACTGCCGCCCCCGCTACCGCACCTGCCACCGTTGCAAGCTACGAGGTGCCCGCACCCGGCAACGCCCATGCGGCGTCGAGCGCCCCGCAGGCTACCCCCGCGGCAGATGACCACTTCGTCATCCCCACCCCCGCAGGTGATGCCGCCGGTTCGGAGCCCATCCTCACCGCCGCAACCGTGCTGTCCATGCAGAAGAGCCGCTACTCCCGCATGCACCTGCTGCCCGGTCTGCTCGGCTGGCTGATCACCCTCTCCCTCATGGACGGTGGCCAGTGGGCTATCCAGTCGTGGCTGACCCTGACCGGTCAGAGCGAGTCCATCGAGTACGCCTCGGTGGTCTCCCGCCTGTTCAGCGGCGCTTCGAACGCCGTGCCGGTCGCGGTGGCGTTGAGTGTGCTCATCTTCTTCGCCTACCTGGTGGGCGGTTACGCGGCCGGACGCATGGCACGATTCGCCGGCGTGAAGCAGGGCATCGCCGTATGGCTCTGGCAGATTATGGCGCTCATCCTCGGGTCCCTGGCGACTTTCCTCGCGCCTCAGCTGTTCCAGAACGGTGTCGCGTCCCTGTCCCTGCAGAAGCTGATTGCGGGCGATTTCGCGAACGGTCTGCTCGCGGTTCTGCTGGTTCTGGCGTTGAGCTTCCTCGGCGCTATCCTCGGCGGCCTGCTGGGACGCCTGTACCACCGCCGCGTGGATAAGTACCCGAGCGACCAGGTGGCACGCGAGGACGCCTAGGCTTCTGGACGCCTAGTCTTCTAAGCACCCGCGCCTCGTTGCGATAGGAATAAACCGTACAGAAAACCTCCGGTACCTTACGAAAGGCACCGGAGGTTTTCTGTATCTGCATGACTTAATCAGCGCAATAATACGACGCTGACTAGCTAAAACATGCCGCCTAGTGGTCCAGCAGCAGTGCAGGCTCCTCAAGAATCGCAGCCACATCAGCCATGAAACGAGCCGACAGGTCGCCATCCACCACACGGTGATCGAAGGAGCCGCCCAGGGTCGTCACCCAGCGAGGAATAACCTCACCATCAACCACCCACGGCTTCTGCTTGATCGTACCGAAGGCAACAATCGCCACCTCACCGGGGTTAATAATCGGGGTACCCGTATCAATACCCAGCGAACCGATGTTCGTAATGGTCAGGGTGCCGTTCGCCATCTCAGCGGGCTGAGTCTTACCCTCGCGTGCGCGGGTGGTCAGGTTGTTCAGCGCAACCGCCAGCTCACGCAGGGACAGCTCCTGAGCATCCTTAATGTTCGGAACCATCAGGCCGCGCGGGGTCGCCGCAGCAATACCCAGGTTCACGAAGTGCTTAATCTGGATTTCGCTATCGGTCCAGGTCGCGTTGACCTGCGGGTTACGCTCAGCAGCCCAAATGACCGCGGCGGCAAGCACCAGCAGCGGGGTGACCTTCACGCCCTCAAAGTGGCGGGACTTCTTCAGGCGCTTCACGAACTCCATGGTGCGGGAGGCATCAACATCCACGAAAATCGACACGTGCGGGGCGCTAAACGCCGAAGCAACCATCGCCTTCGCGGTAGCCTTACGCACACCACGCACCGGGATGCGCTCAATGCGGTCACCGGGGGTGGTTGCGGGCTGCCAGAACGGCTGGCGGGCGCCGCTATGCTGCACATCGTTCAGGTGCGCCACATAGTTCATGAGGTCCTGCTTGGTCACCTGGCCGCGCGCACCGGTAGCGGTCACGTTCGCCAGGTCAACACCCAGCTCCTTTGCGGCAAGACGCACCGGAGGCGGCGCGAGGGTCGGGCGGTGCGGAACCTGCTCGGGAGCCAAAGTCGGCGCGGGAGCCGCTGCGGGCTCGGGTGCCAGACGCTGCACCACCGAGTTCAGCGGGGTGTTCTCCACAAAGCGGGAGGCGCGCTCAGCCAGCTCGCTCAGCAGGCCCTGGTTGCGGTTCACCGGGTCGGCGGGGGTGTGCGCCACGGGTGTCTGAACAGCCGGTGCGACCGGTGCCGCAGCGACCTGTGCGGGCTGGGTTGCGGAGGCGGGGCGCTTGCGGGCGCGGCGCTTCACCGCATCCGCCTTGGGGCCGGAGCCGACCAGCGCGGTGCCGGACTCAGCCTCTGCCGCGGCGGGGGCTACCGGGGTTGCGGGTGCGTTGTCGCCGCCGGAGATGCTGATAATCGGGGTGCCCACTTCAACGGTTTCACCCTCGGCAACGAGCAGCGCCTCGACGGTGCCGGCGAAGGGCGAGGGAAGTTCCACGACGCTCTTCGCGGTTTCAATTTCGACGAGGACATCGTTGATGGCGACCTCGGTGCCGACTGCCACCTTCCAGCTGAGGATTTCTGCTTCGGTCAGGCCTTCACCCACGTCAGGGAGCGGGAAAATCTGGGACATTTTTACCTCTCACTAGGGCATATACCCTATACGGAATATTCTGTGCGGGCTTTCAACCCGCAATAGCGCAACACGCTGATACGTCAAATCAGGGAATGCCTAGTAGTCAAAAGCGCGGTCAACCGCCTCAAGGATACGGTCAATATCGGGCACGTACTCTTCCTCAACACGAGAAACCGGGTACGGCATGTAGTAGCCACCCACGCGAATCACCGGCGCCTGCAGGCTGTAGAAGCAACGCTCCGTAATCGCCGCAGCCAGCTCACCACCCATACCACCGAAGGTCGGCGCCTCGTGCGCAACAATCAGGCGGCCAGTCTTCGCCACCGAAGCAGCAACGGTCGGCACATCCAGCGGCGAAATCGAGCGCAGGTCAATGACCTCAATCGAGCGGCCATCCTCCACAGCAGCCTCTGCGGCAGCCAGAGCAACCGGCACCAGCGGACCGTACGCAACGATGGTTGCGTCCGTGCCCTCGCGCACCACCTGGGCGCTAAACGGATCAAAAGAAGTGTCGCTAAAGTCCACTTCACCCTTGAGCCAGTAGCGGCGCTTCGGCTCAAAAATAATAACCGGGTCGGGGCACTCAATCGCCTTGCGGGTCATCCAGTACGCCTCGTGCGGGGTCGAGGGGGTCACAATACGCAGACCCGCGGTGTGGGCGAACAGCGCCTCCGGGGACTCGGAGTGGTGCTCCACCGAACCAATCACACCACCGTACGGAATGCGGATGGTCACCGGCACCGTGTACTGCTTATCGGTGCGGTTATGAATCTTCGCCAGCTGGCTCGTGATCTGGTTGTAGGCGGGGAACACGAAGCCGTCGAACTGAATCTCCGGCACGGGGCGGTAGCCACGCAGCGCCATACCGATGGAGGTGCCGATAATGCCGGACTCGCCCAGGGGCGCGTCCATGACGCGGCGGTCACCGAAGCGCGCCTGCAGGCCTTCGGTCACACGGTACACGCCGCCGAGCTTGCCGATATCCTCACCGAGCATGACGACGGTGCGGTCGGCTTCCATGGCGTCTTCCAGGCCGCGGGTAATCGCCTTGGCGAGGGTCAAACGTTCAATTTTCTCGCTCATGCTTACTCCTCTTCAAAGCCTGCAACGTAGTTACGGTAGAACTCGCGGTCGTCTTCCACCTGCTGGTGTTCCTGCACGTAGACGCGGTCGAAGAAATACTCAAAGTCGGCAACCTCAGAGTTCAGCACTGCCTCACGCACGCCGTTCGCGACCTGCTGGGCTGCTTCTGCGACCTCTTCGAAGAAGGCATCGTCGGCGTAGCCGTTATCACGCAGGTGCCTCTCAAGGCGAAGCATGGGGTCGCGGCGCAGGGGACCTTCCAGGTCGGCATCGGTGCGGTACTTGGTGGGGTCGTCCGCGGTGGTGTGCGGGCCGAGGCGGTAGGTCTCAGCTTCAATCAGCACGGGGCCTTCACCGGCGCGAATCTTTTCCATGGCGTAGCGGGTTGCGGCGAGCACGGCGAGAACGTCGTTGCCGTCCACGCGGATGCCTTCGAAGCCGTAGCCTGCGGCGCGGGTGGACACCGGCACGCGGGACTGCACCTCGAAGGGCACGGAGATAGCCCAGCGGTTGTTCTGCACGAAGAAGAGCACCGGCGCGTTATAGGAGGCGGCGAAAACCATGGATTCGTGTGCGTCACCCTCGGTGGAGGAGCCATCACCGAAGTAGACCGCCACGGCGGGCTTCTGGGTATCCTCGGCGGGGTCGGTTGCCTGGCCCTGACCGGTGCGGCGGGTGCCGGTTTCAGCTTCGATGTCGGCATCGAAGTTCAGGCCCATGGCGTAGCCGACGGCGTGCAGGGTCTGGGCGGCAAGCACCTTGGTGTAGGTGTGGAAGTTGTGCGCCTTCATGTCCCAGCCGTGGGTGGTGGAGCCACGGAAGATGGTGATCAGGTCGCGGAAGTCCACGCCACGCGCCAGAGCGACGGCGTGCTCACGGTAGGAGGGGAAGATGTAGTCGTTGGGTGCGTAGGCGAGTGCGGAGCCAACCTGTGCGGCTTCCTGGCCTCGACTGGGCACCCAGAGGGCGAGCTGACCCTGGCGCTGCAGGGCAGTTGCCTCGTCGTCGAATCGGCGGGTGGTGTACATGAGGCGGTATGCCTCGCGCAGGGTGTCTGCGTTGACGTCTTCGATGTACCGGCTGTAGGTGGGGTGTTCGTGTACGGTGCCGTTTTCATCCATGAGCTGGATGCGTTCGGGCACTCCGGGGTACTTGTCGTTCTCGTGCATCTAACCTCCACACGTGACGAGGGCTTGGCCCTCAGCGGCTTGGGTTTTAGTCTCAACTTTCACCTGATGGTGCAGGGTTTGAGGTGTTCCGGCAAGCCTGTGAGGGTCTGGGCATATATAGTTACCAGTCTACTCTTTTCGGCTTTATCTCGCGGCAGTTACGCTGATAACGCAGTGTATTATGCCCTGTCATTCACTATTTGAACATCATTAAATTAAACCTCCCATATATTCTTTTTTGAGAATATATGGGAGGTTTAATTTAACTATTGAGAGCTTTTTCGGGTCATCATTTTTTCCGCGCGAGAACCATTTGAAAAGCCCAAACAAACCTCGACAAGGGAAAATAGTACATTGTTCAATTAGGGTCGAGCTGGTACCCCCACCCCTTCACAAGACGCTCTAGAGCCCCTTCGCGAAGACCTCACAGAGCGAGAGGAAACGGTCATTCGCCTCCACCTCGCCAATGCTCACGCGAACACCCTCGGCGCCGAACGCACGCACCGACAGGGCATGCTCAGACATCAGCTGCACAAACTCACCCGTGCGCTCCCCCAGGGGCAGCCACACGAAGTTCGCGTAAGTGCTCGGGAAATCGTAGCCCAGCTCGCGCAGTCGAGCGGTCACGCGCTCACGCTCAGCGACCAGGTGGCTCACGCGCTCCATCACCGCATCCTCATGCTCGATGGAGGCGATAGCCGCCGCCTCAGCCAGCGCCGTCACGGCGAACGGGGTTGCCGCCACGCGCAGGTGCTGCGTAATCTGCGGGTGCGAAACCGAGTAGCCCACGCGCAGACCCGCCAGGCCCTGCGCCTTGGAGAAGGTGCGCAGAATGATGACGTTCTCGTAGTCACGGTAGATGTCCATGCCGTTCAGCGGGGCTTCTTCACCCTTCGGCACGGTGGAGGCGGCGCAGAACTCGAAGTACGCCTCATCAATGACCACGGGGATGTGGGCGGGCACCTTCTCCAGGAACGCACGGATTTGGCTTTCGGTGACGGCGGGGCCGGTCGGGTTGTTGGGGGTGCAGACCAGGATCAGGCGGGTGCGGTCGGTAATAGCTGTCGCCATGGCGTCCAGGTCGTGTGCGCCGTCGGGCAGGTTCGGCACCTGCACGCTACGAGCACCCATAATGCCGACGAGGATCGGGTATGCCTCGAAGGAGCGCCAGGCGTAGATGACTTCGTCCTGCACGCCGTCGGCGTTTACGCCGGCGAAGGTTTTGAGGATTTGGTTGAGCGCGCCGAGGCTTCCGGCACCGGTGACGATGTCGTCAGCGTCCACGCCGAGCCGTGCGGAGAGCTTGTGGCGCAGGGCGGTGGAGAGCGGGTCGGGGTAGCGGTGCGCGGTCGCAAATTCTGCGAGGACGCGCGCAACCTCGGGTACAGGACCCAGCGGGTTCTCGTTCGAGGAGAGCTTGTACTGGGTGAGGCCTTCAACGGGCGCGGGCGGCTTGCCTGCCGCGTAGCTGGGCAGGGTGCTAAAGACGGGGCGGACCGGGATGTTGGCGTGTTCAGCTGACTGGCTCATGGTTCCAGTATGTGCCTGCGGGCGGCTCGGAGGCTAACGCTTCTCATCTGGAGAGCAGGCAGCGGATACTAGCCGCGAGCGCTGCACTCAAAGAAGCGCTGTACGCAAAGGCTACATGTAAAGGCTGTACGCAAAGATGGAGGGGCGCCGCCGGGGTTGTTCCCGGCGCCGCCCCTCCTTTTCTCTTCTCTACTCTACTCGCCCCTCCACCCTCCACCGAGTCTTTGAGATACCGAGTCCTTGAGATTGGTGCTTTTAGACTCGGTGTTTAGACCATCAGGGGTTCCCGCTCCTCGATGGGAGTCAGGTCCTCGGGAGGGCCTGGGGCGCGGAACCCAGGGTCGATGTTCTCAGGCGGAGTTGGTGCGAGGAAGCCGGGGTCAATGCTCTTGGGCGGGAGCATGGGCGCAGGTTTCAGATCCGGCAGAGTCGGGATGAGCGACTCGCTACCGTCGTAGTCTCCACCTTGCCTATCGCCACCGACCACATGCGGCATAGCTGTTAGGTCACCAATCCGGGGTAGTGATTCAACCACGTCTGGGAGGCCCTGAATGAGGCGGGGTGCGAGGTTCCCAAGGGCGGGTTGTGCTTCCGGGCGCACAATGAATCCGGGGTCGATGTCCTCTGCCGGTGTCATGGGCATGCGGCTGACGGGCTGAGTGTCCTGCGGTGCGTTGACGATGAATCCACGGTTGGCAGGTGCCTCGGTATTGGAGCCCAGCAGCTTTGCGGCTGATAGCACGGGCTGCGCAGGTGCAAGGTTTGGTGCGGGCAAGGCTCTTGAATTCGGCATCTGCGGTACAGGGGTTTCGGGCCAGGCAGGCTTCGGGTTCTGAGGCTTTTCCTGCGGAGTCGGCTCAGGGTGAGGGAGGGTCTTTTTGACGCCCTCGATGACGGCGGGGATCTGCTTAGCAGCCGCCTGTACGGTTTCTCCAGCTTCTCGCCGAAGACCCTCGGCCCTCTGCTTGGCAATCTCCATGTCCTGTTGGACATCTGAGACGGTATCTTCGATACCACGCTTTGCTTGCCCCAGGCGCCCGCCTGTCAGCTGATCAATCCCCTCAACTATACCCAAGCCACCAGGGATAGTTCCTGATGCAAGGGCTGCAACAGCGTAGCCCTCGGTACGTTTGATAGTTATACCCACTCGTAGAGCGGGAGGCAGACCGTCCGGCAGGTTTGAGGCGGAGGTAACCTTCTGTTCCCCCAGCACATACTCTTTACCATCCATTGCGGTGCGCATACCGCCAGGCACCTTACTACTATGCCCTTCACGTTGTAGGGATTCGTGGTAATTTACAGCATGATGCTCATGGTTATCAACGGTGATTACCGTATCGCGTTCATCAGGATGCCATCCATCTTCTCGCCATGCAGAATCAGGAACCGGGTCTCCGTCACCCTCCACGTAGTCCACGGCAAAGTCACGTTGTTTGGCTGACATACCCCGTATCGGGGCGGCTTGAGCGTAGACACCCACAATATTGATTTCTTTGGCGACTTCAGCGCTATTCGCCATGTTGTGGGCAATCATGGCTCCCTGGCTGAAGCCCTCCATGTACACACGAGCACCCTTGGGAGCACCGGCATCGCGCAGGGCCTGCAAAATCATCATGTATGCAGAGTTCATCTGGTCTGGACCCGATGCTTCACGGAGAGCCCCCTCGCCATCTATGATGGATCCACCCCAAGATCCAAAGATAGTACCCGGAATGCTCACCACATACAGCGCGTGGGCAGGGTCGCCTTCATGTCCTGCTTCGTACATAACGGTGACGAGCACGGCACTACGTTCAGCGGTCAAAGGGTCCTGTCGGGAACGTTCAAGTTCAAGGTCCTGCGCCTGCGCCGCCGCCAGAAGACGTTCCGAGCTGGCACCTACAGAAAGCTGGCTTTTCTCGCCACGATGCGTAGCAATACCGTATTCCTCCGCAGAGGCTGTACGGACGTTGTAAACCACGTTTCCACCGATAGCTGTCTTGATGAGGTCAGACAGGCCACCACCCAGTGCCTTTCGAACAAGTCCTCGCGGAATGCCAAACATGTCTGCAACGCGGTCAAATGTTCGCTGACTCGCAATTTCGGGATTCCATTTGGCATCCATGTAGGCAGTGAAGCCGAAGAGAATACCCGCCACGAGAGGCGAATACGGCAGCGTCCGAGATGCTGAGAAGTACCCGAGCTCGGGAATGGTGAGCTTCAAGAGGTAGTTAGCTTCGCCGGGTTCTCCGGCGATGAGTCCGCGCAGGTGGTCTCGGGTGCTGCGTCCGTCGGGTAGCTTGCCGTCCTTTGCGATGCCCATGGAGTCGAACCATCCTGCGACGGTGTTTTCGGTCTGCAGGTAGGAGCTGTGGGCGGCGCGGACGGCGGCTGCGGTGGCGCCGAACTTTGCGGCACTCATACCGAGGTCTGCGGCAAGGACGGCGCAAATAGCGGCAGCCTGCTGGGCGCGTCCGTTGATGCCGAGGAAGAGCCGAGTCTCGGTGGCGATGCCGAGAATGGGCATGGTGCGGTCGGCGCAGGTGCGGCTGACGGTGTCGAGGCCGTCGGCGATGGCGGGCATTTCTTCAAGCTCAACGCTGATGGTGCCTGCGGTGGGCCCTGCGGAGTTGCTGAGGTCACCGATGGGCGCAACGGTGGGTCCGGTAATCATGGTGTCTCCTAGGGTGAGGTTAGTGGGTTCGGATGAGCGAGCTCAGCCCGTCGGGCAGGCTCACGTGCATGAGTGAATCCAGCGTTGACTGGGCTTTTTGCACGCCTGAGCGGGCGATGATTTCGCCGGGGTTGAGTTTTTCGAGGGCGTCGGCGGCACCGTCGGCGAGTTTGCCGAGTAGGTTATCTACGGCGGAGGCGGCGGCTTTGATTACCTGTGCTTTGGCGGTGAGGTCGTTGGCGAGTTCTTCACCGGCGGCGGCGATCATGGCGGCGGTGCCTTCGGCTTGTTCGGCTTGGTGGCGGATTTTTTCGCGGTGTTCTTCGAGTTGTCGCCGATAGGCGCGTCCGGCTTCGGATGCCCAGCGGTCGCCGTTGAGTTCGTTGGCGCGTTGGTGTGCGGTGCGGATTTCTTGGGCTTCGGTGCGCATCCTGTGGGCGAGTTCTGCCCCTTTGGCGCGGGCGAGGGTGGCAGCCGCCATGAGCTGTTCGGCGAGGGCGTGGCCGGCGGCGGTGCCGATGCCCATGTGTCCTGCTGCGCGGAGGATATCGGTTGGTTCGATTCTGGGCAGTTGGGGTGCGTGAGGTGGTGCGGTGTCGACGATTGTGTTCACGGGGCGTCCTTTCGGTGGTTGGACTGGTTGTTTGTGCGCCTGTTTCTGTCCTGTGTTTGGGTTTGTTTTAGGCTAAATCTGCCGCGGTGACCGTGCAGGTGGAGTGCGCCAACCTGTGGATAACTCAGGCTTGTTTCGAAAAATTCGCACGTTTTGCGTCCTCAAAACCCAAAAAATGCCCCCTCCGCATCCCCTCGTTTTGTCATATTTCTGTAACTAACCAAGCCGCCCGTCACGTCCATATGCTCTTCCCGCCTCTTTTTTTCAGCGAATTCATGCAAAAATAGAGCTATGTCTCACACCAATAACACCTTCTTGCCTTCTGGCCGTATTGACCTGGGCACCGGCGAACTTGCGCTGGGCCCCCTGGACGGACGCTACGCTTCCGTGACCGCGCCCCTGACCAACTACCTCTCTGAGGCAGCTCTGAACCGCGACCGCATCCATGTTGAGGTTGAGTGGTTCATTTACCTGTGCGAGCACGAGGTGCTGCCGGGTCTGTCCCCGCTGAGCGAGGAGCAGAAGAAGGGCCTGCGCGCCATCGTTACCGATTTCAACGCTGATTCTGTGGCGGAGCTGGCTGAGATTGAGGCTGTCACCGTTCACGACGTGAAGGCGGTCGAGTACTACATTGGTCGCCGCCTGGAGGGCCTGGGCCTGAGTCACCTGGTGCCGCTGGTTCACTTCGGCTGCACTTCTGAAGACATTAACAACCTCTCCTACGCGCTGGGTATCAAGGACGCCGTTGAGAACGTGTGGATTCCCGCCGCGGAGGAGCTGATTGATGTTCTGCTGAAGCTGGCTGAGGACGGCCGCGACGTGCCGATGCTGTGCCGCACTCACGGCCAGCCGGCAACCCCCTCCACCCTGGGCAAGGAGATGGGCGTGCTCGCCTACCGCCTGAAGCGCCAGGTCAAGCACGTGAAGGCTATCGAGTTCCTGGGCAAGATTAACGGTGCGACCGGCACCTACGCTGCTCACTATGCGTCGGTGCCTAGCGCTGATTGGCAGAAGATTTCTCGTGGTTTTGTGGAGCACCTGGGCCTGACCTGGAACCCGCTGACCACTCAGATTGAGTCGCACGACTGGCAGGCTGAGCTGTACTCGGATATCGCTCACTTCAACCGTGTGCTGCACAACCTCTGCACCGATGTGTGGAGCTACATTTCGATTGGTTTCTTCCGTCAGATTCCGGTGGCTGGTGCGACCGGTTCGTCGACTATGCCGCACAAGGTGAACCCGATTCGCTTTGAGAATGCGGAGGCTAACCTGGAGCTGTCCAACGCTCTGCTGGATTCGCTGGGTTCGACTCTGGTGACTTCTCGTTGGCAGCGTGACCTGACTGACTCGTCGGCGCAGCGCAATATTGGTGTGGCGTTTGGTCACTCGGTGCTGGCTATCTCCAATGTAGTGAAGGGTCTTGAGCGTCTGGATATTGCGACCGAGGTTATTTCCGCTGACCTGGATGCGAACTGGGAGGTTCTGGCTGAGGCGATCCAGATGGTGATGCGTGCTGAGGCTATCGCGGGTGTTCCCGGCATGGAGAACCCGTACGAGCGTCTGAAGGAGCTGACTCGCGGTCACCGCGTGGATGCCGCTCGCTTGAAGGAGTTCGTGGCCACTCTGGGCCTCTCCCCCGAGGCTGAGGCGCGTCTGTCGGCTCTGACTCCGCACACCTATAACGGTATTGCGGCTCAGCTGCTGGACCATGCGAAGAACGCTTAGTCCGTAGCAAAGATATAAACAAAAGACCCCGGGTCCCTGCATTCAGGGATTCGGGGTCTTTAGCGTGTTGGGTCTTCGCTATGTTCCGGTTTTATGACCGGCGAGGATTTTAGCGGCCGAGCATGCGGTGGTGACCGGTTTCGGTGTCGTTGCCCTTGTCGCGGGTGAAGACCTTGCCTACAGCCTTACCTGCGTCCTTGACGCCCTTGAGCAGGGAGCCAGCCACGCCGGAGGAGCCGTCCGAACCTTCGCCGCCCTGTACGCGCGGTGCACGCGGGGTAATCATGAGCTCTGCGGGGAAGTAGGCGGGCGCGTCGCCGAAGGCTCGGCGGGTGTTGCGCACGACGTCCTTGCCGAGGGTCAGGTTCGCGCCACCGCCAACGACTGCGCCCACGCCGAAGGGCAGGGCACGGCCGAGCAGTGCACCGGTCTGGCGGGTGAGGAAGCGGCGGATGAACATGTTTCGGATGGTACGTTCGACGCTGAACATCTTGCCGCTGGAGGAGTTGCCGAGCAGCATGCCCCACTTGTTGGAGACACCGCCTGCCTTGCCGGTCTGCAGCAGCACGGTGTTCATGAGCTGGGAGCCTTCTTCGCCGAGCATGATTGCCATGACCATGGAGCGGGCGGTTTCGGGGTCGTGTACGTGCACGCCGTGCAGTTCTGCGACTGCCTGGGCGTAGAGTGCGGTGCGTTCGAGGTAGCCGCCGACTGCGAGCGCGGACAGGCTCATGGCGGTGACGGTGCCGACGCCGGGCACGAATGCGGATGCGCCGGTGACGCCGCCGATGGCGGTGATGTCACGCAGGTAGGTGCGGTCGAGGCGCTTGTGGATTTGTTCGGGGGTTTCGTCGGGGTGTGCTTCACGCAGTTTTTTGACGATGGACAGCGCGAGCGGTCGTTGCATGCGCAGTACGTTGTCGAGGGTGGTGGTCAGTGCGGGACGGGGGTTGCCGTCTTCATCGAATAGAGACTTCTTCGGGTCAAGCATGCTCTCAGTAAATCACGGCTTGGTGAATTTTTCCTGAATATGGGGCCTGTGGTGGGGTTTGGGGGGTGAAATTTCACCGAGGGCGTGGAGGTTTTTGATCGCTTGTTAGGGTGTTTTGGTCTTTATTTGCGCCCAATTTTAAAGCGCGTAAAATTGTCGTAGATTACACACTATTCATTGTTTGCATAGTGCGTGACCTGCTTCACGGAGATTCGGGTTGCGCCTGATGACAGATAGCGGCTAATACCTCTTCTGAATCCTAAGGAATACTATGACTTCTTCCACCCATACGCCCAATGCTGCGCGTTCTCCCCTGGCGACTCAGGGGCTGGGTGTTGCGTACGCGACCGGCGCGATTATTTCGGCGCAGTTCGGTGCGGCTCTTGCCAAGCAGCTCATGGGCGATTTGGGCCCCTGGGGCGTGGTCGCTCTGCGCCTGCTGACATCTTCTATCCTGCTGTGGGTGTTCTTCCGCCCGCAGATTCGTTCGTGGACCCGTCAGCAGTGGATGGCGGTCATTGTCCTCGGTGTCGCCCTGACCGGTGCGAATGCCTTCTTCTATGTGGCTATTGAGCAGGTTCCGCTAGCAATTGCGGTGGCTATTGAGTTTATGGGTCCGCTGGTGCTGGCGACGGTTATGTCGCGCCGTAAGCTGGACCTGGTGTGGATTGCTCTGTCATTTACGGGCATGGCGATTCTGACTGCTGAGTCCCAGGCGAAGCCTGAAGATTTCGCGTTGATGGGTGTGGTTTTCGCAATCCTGACCGCTATTTCTCGTGCCGCCTATATTCTGGCGACTGAGAAGGTTGGCGCTCTGATTCCGGGTATGGGCGGCATGGTCGTGGGTAACGTTGTCTCTACCCTGCTGGTTCTGCCGTTCCCGTTCCTGATAAGCGGCAATAACCTGTTGAAGGTCACCCAGGATGTGCACCTGCTGGCTATTGGCTGCCTGATGGGTCTGCTGGCTTCTGCCCTGCCGGCGCTGGGTGAGGTTTCTTCGCTGCGTCTGCTGCCCGCGCACATTTATAGCGTGGTGCTGTCCCTGGAGCCTGCGATTGCGGCGGCTGTGGGTATTGTGATGCTTGGTGAAGCTACCGGCCTGGTTCGTTGGGTTGCTATTGCTCTGCTGGTGGCGGCGAGTATCGGTATTTCGATTTCTCACGCTCGTGCGCAGAAGAAGGCGCAGGAGGACGGCACGCTGGAGGATGCGGACCATTACCTGCCCGGTGCGGTGGATGCTCACGCGGTTGATATTGCGCAGATGGCGACCAGCTCCATTACGATTCCTTCTGCCGCTCAGATTAAGGCTGACCGTGAGGCGAAGGGCCTCTAAACGACCGAGTTTTAGCCGTGTCAACGGTTTCTAGCACCCCGGGTAACGAGTAGGATAGTATCTCGTGTTGCCCGGGGGTGCTCTCTTTAAATGTGCTATTCAGGTTCTTACCCCCGCCCAAATCGATACGTCATTTGTACACCTTGAGAGAAGCACCGCCTCCTCGTGAGGCGCTGGGAGGAGAACCTTGTCGCATACCGCCCACCAACGCCCGGCGCTGGGCATTATGTTTGTGCTGATGTCCTGCTCCTCATTGCAGTTCGGTGCCGCCTTCGCGGTGACGCTTTTCCCGCTGTTTGGCGCGCTGGCTATTAGTGTCAGCCGCCTGGCGATTGCCTCTGTTGTGGTCGGTAGCGCCGTGTGGTTGGCTGCGCGCTGGCGTACCCGCCGCGGCGGCGAGATGCCGCCGGGTGCGCTGTCCTGGTCGAAGGAGCAGTGGCGTGCCGTCATCATTTTCGGTATGACGTTCGGCCTGATGAACGGCTTCTTCTATTGCGCGATTGACCGCATCCCGATTGGTTTGGCGGTGGCGGTGGAGTTCTTGGGTCCGCTGGCTTTGGCATCTATGCTAACCCGCAGGCTCCGCGACGCGGTGTGGGTGCTCTGCGCCCTGGTGGGCATGCTGGTGCTCGGTTATGAGGCGGCGGTCGGCAAGGATACTGACTACCTGGGCCTGACGTTCGCGCTGATCGCTGGCGTGTTCTGGGCGCTGTATATTCGCTCCAGCGCGAAGGTGGGTGCCATGGTTCCGGGTGCGAGCGGCCTGGCGGTGGCGATGCTTGTTGGTGCTGTATTTATTGCCCCGGTGGCGGCTGTTATTCCGGCGCCTCAGCCGATCTGGAATGCGGCGCAGGATCCGATGCTACTCCTCATGATTTTTGGTACCGCCATGTTCGCCTCGGTGATTCCCTATAGCGCGGAGCTGATGGCTCTGCGTAACCTGCCGGAGCGCGTATTTAGCGTGCTGATGAGCATGGAGCCCGCTATTGCGGCGATTGCCGGTTGGGCGCTGCTGAATCAGGAGACCGGCCCGATTCGTTGGGCGGCGATTTTCCTGCTGATGACCGCGAGCGTGGGTATTACGCTAAGCACCACGAAGGGTGGTTCCACCCAGCAGAAGGATGACGGCGAGGGTCCCGTTCCCATGCCGCTACCTGAGTAGAACCAAAATTCTGAGTAAAAACCAAGATACCGCCGGCGCGCGGCACATATAAAACCCCTATAGAAAACTCATAGAGAAACCTCATATACAAAACCGTTGAGGCGGGTACCAGCTAGGTACCCGCCTCAACGGTTTTGTATGCCGGGTTTAGCTCTCAGCCAGCTCTTCCAGCAGGTCGCGCAGCTCATCGGTGGTAAGCACCTCCGCCGGATGCGGGCCCAGGGCGTACAGCCAGTCCTGGGTATCCTCGTCCAGCTCGCGGGCGGTACCAACCAGCACGAGGTTGCCTTCGTTCTGCCCGCTGAGCATGGAGCTTTCGCACAGGCACCACACGTGGTCAAAGACTTCCAGCATGGCGGTTGCCTGCAGCTGGAAGAAGGGCAGACCCGCGTCGTCACCCACGTTGATGGCAACTATGCCGCGCTCACTCAGGGCGTCCTTGAGTTCGCGGTAGAACTCGCGGTTTGCCAGGTGGGCGGGCGCGTCCATGCCGGTGAAGATGTCGAGGATAATCGCATCGAAGCCGGGCACGCCCAGCAGTTCGGGCAGGTTCGCCAGCTGCTCGCGGGCATCCCCCACCACCAGCTGGCAGTCGGTTCCGACGGGTAGCGGCAGGCGGTCCGTCACGAAGCCCATGAGCTCCGGCTCAATATCCACGGCAACCTGGCGGGAGCCGGGGCGGGTCGCCTGAATATAGCGCACGAGGGTGAGCGCACCGGCGCCCAGGTGTGCGGCGGTGATAGGTTCGCCGGCGGGTGCGAGCGCATCCACCGTGTTCGCAATGCGGCGCAGGTACTCGTAGAACACGTAGTCGGGGTTCTGCACGTCCACGTGGGACTGCTCGGCGCCACCGATTTCGAGGACGTAGCCGTAGTCGCTGAACCCGTCCGGGTGAATTTCCGCGCGCTGACCGCCGGAGAGCTGAATGTGCGCCACTACTTCACGCCAGCTTCACGCTTGAAGGTGCTGACCAGGTCATCCACCGAGGAGGAGGAGTCCAGGCCCTCAACGACCTTGTCGTTCACTGCGAAGGTGGGGGTGCCCTTCACACCGATCTTCACGGCGTGCTCGTAGTCGCGCTGAATGGGCTTGACGGTGTCGGAGGCGAGCAGGACCTTATCGAATTCTTCGACGTTCAGGCCCAGTTCCTTGGCGTAGTCGTTGAAGAGGGTGCGCAGCTTATCGCGTTCCTTGATGCTCTTCCAGTCGTTCTGGGTAGCGAAGAGCTTGTTCGCCATTTCGAGGTGCTTACCCTGCGCCTCGGCGGCCTCCACGGCAAGTGCGGCGGGCACGGCGTTGGCGTGCATGTTCAGCGGCATGTGGCGCACGGTCACGTTCACGATGCCGTCAAGCTTCTTGGCGGCTTCTTCGAACTTAGGTTCTGCCTTAGCGCAGTAGGGGCACTGGTAGTCGGTGTACAGGGTTGCGGTGCCTGCGCCGGGTACTTCGCGGTTGAGGCGGTAGCCGACGTAGCCGTCATCAGCGGTTGCGGATGCAGTAGCCGAAGCCGAGGGGTCAGCAGATGCCGAAGCGCTCGCAGTGGCGCTTGCGGAGGCGCTCGCCGAACCGCTGGAAGATGCCGAAGCGGAGGGCTGGGAGGAGCTGGAACCGCATGCGCTCAGTCCCAGGGCGGCGGCGGGCACTACGCCCAGCAGCAGGGTGCGGCGGTTGAGGGGTGAAGTCATGGGAGTTCCTCTCTCTACGGGTGGCGGGCTGGTCTGTGATTAATCAGTCTGTGATTACTCAATCTGTGGTTGATACATCCGTGGTTGATGTGCACTGTGATGCACTGCGAGGTGCTGTCAGCCGCCGTGGTTACAGGGTTTATTGTATGCCCCTGCCCTGAACATTCCCTATCTTCGGGCGGGTTTGCGGGGTGAATGCAGTGCACGCCATAGGATCCCTGCCGCCTGCTCGCCCCTGCGGTCGCGGTGTTGAAAGTAATTAGCCTCTCCCCCGCCTTTTTGGTACTATTGCGGGGTATGCACTGTTCGCCGGTTGCTTTCGGGCAGTTGGGAACGGCAGCGTATGTGCCTCTATAGCTCAGGGGTAGAGCATTTCCCTCGTAAAGAAAAGGTCGTGGGTTCGAATCCCACTGGGGGCTCCACATCCGCCGTAACGCGTGCCGGTTTCCGGTGTGTTGCGGCGGTTTTTAGCATCTGAGAGATGTCACGTATCTCGCAGGATGTCACCGTCGATTTTTAGGAGATTCTCATGTCTTCTCGTTCTTCACATACTCAGCGCCTGCAGAACCGTTCGCAGGCTGGTCGCCCCTCCGCGGGCTCTGCACGCCCGATGAGCCCGACGATGCGTTTTGCTCTGGTGTACGTGTTGGCGCTGGTGGTTTCCCTGGCGGTGTGGTTCTTCTACCGTTCCGTGTATGAGGATGACACCTCGTTCTTGGTGCCGATTGTGATTTCTTTGGTAACTTCGTACGTGTGCGCTCATGCGTTGACGGGCGGCAAGTCGCCCCGTAACTAGACCGCCGACCGGCAGCCCGCCAGACTGTAGTCTCATGAGGTTTTAGGCAGACAAAAGCCGCGCATCCGGTTCCCCGTTCAGGGTTCGGATGCGCGGCTTTTTACGCGTGTACTTTACGTCAGCACCTTACTTGGAGGCACGCTGGAAGTCGCTGTCGGTCTTGCCCCACAGGCCGTAAACCTTGGCGAGTTCCTTGACCTTCTTGGCACGCAGGTAACGGGGCAGGTAGGAGCCGTCACGGGGACCGTCGAGGGGCACGTCAAGCATCTGGTGTGCTTCTTCGATTTCGATCTCGCTGGGGGAGAATGCCGCGTTGATGGTCTCCGTCTGGCGGATGTCCAGGGTAATCTTACCGGTCATGCCGTGGTCGTTCGCGTAGCCGCATGCCTTGGAGAGGTCAGCACCGTATGCGCCGAGGGTCGGGCCGTCGATGGGGCCGGGCAGACCACCCAGGGTGGAGGCGATGACCAGCTGCGAACGCACGTAGGCGAGCGCCATGGGGGTTGCGGAGGAGCCGGTGTCGCGGCGGTAGTCGCCTGCGCCGAATGCGAGGCGGAAAGTGCCGATTGTGCGGGCAATTTCGACGGAGTGGTGCACACCGAGTGCGGACTCAATCAGCGCGATGATGGGGGTTCCGGGGGGCAGCTCGGCTGCGGTGCGGTCAATGTCGGTGGCGTGCTCTGCGGTGGCGAGCATGACGCCTCGCAGGCCCTTCACGTTCTTGAGGGCCTTGACGTCCTTCCACCAGTGTTCGGTGGTGATGGCGTTGATTCGCACCCATGCGACGACGCCGGAGTTGAGCATACGGACGACCTGTTCGCGGGCGGCGTCCTTCTCTTCGGCGGGGCAGCCGTCTTCGAGGTCGATGATGATGGAGTCAGCCTCGGATTCGAAGGCCTCTTCAAAAACTTCTTCGGAGGAGTTGGCGCGCACGAGGAGCCAAGAGCGTGAGAGGCTGGGGCGCAGCTGACGCGCACGCTCATTGCGGTGGAATTCAAACATGGTGTGTGACTTCTTCCGTGAATTGTATATGCATTGGGTTGTGCCGTAGAGGGGCAGGAAAAAGCCTGCGGTTCTTCCGCGCGTACCATCGCATTGTGTCGTCACCTCCATTGTGACGGAACCGCATAAGAAGTGTCCTACACCCCTTCTTTAAGCGTATCGCCTGTTGAAGTGCACATCAAACTAACTCGCCTGTTGACCGCGATTTAGGCCCCTGTGCTATGCATCAACCAGCGCTATGCCTCCATCAGTACTACGCCTCGACCAGTTGGGTGCGGCCCACGGGGATTCCATCGTCGAAGATCAGCTCGCCGGAGGCTTCCTTCTGGGCGCGCTGAATTAGACGTTCGGCGTCCTCAATGTGCTGGATGACGGTTTCCACGCGGCGGTGCACGCTCACCTGGCGGTCGCATCCGGTGGCGCATTCGCCGAAGCAGCGTGCCATGGCGAGTGCTTCGGCGCAGAGTGCCACGGCGTTACCCGCTTTGGAGAGGGCGCGGTTCAGGTCGGAGTAGGTGCCGAATGGGGAGGCGGGAATATCGCCGTCGCTGGGGGCGAGGCGGTGCGCTTCCATGGCGACGGCGCGCACGCGCGGGATGAGGTCGGCGAGTGCGTTGGCGTCCGGCACGATGAGCTCAATCATGGAGGCGGACGAATCGGTTGCCGCTAGGCGTTCGAGGACCTGGTGGAAGCGGTCAATACCGCGAATGAACCGGTCGTGGGATCGGCGCCAGATGCCTTTGCCGAGTTCGGCGTCGTCGCGGCGTGATTGCAGGTAGCTTTTAAGTCCCATGTGTCCTCCTCTGCGTGGTGTGTGTGCCGTATTGGTTGGTCTGTGGAGGCTGCCGGCGTTGCGCTCTGTGGCGACCCGCAAACCTCCCTATACTTAGGTTACCCTAAATCTCTTTTAGTGACGAGATGTCAGCAGTTAGTTATTCATTTCGACCCAGATTTTCATCACGCCCCTCACGCAACGCTCCCCGCGGCACCCACCTGATGCGACGCCCAGATGATGCGACGCCACGGGGAGCGCAACGATTTCTAGACCATGCGCAGCACAACCTTGCCGCGATGCTGACCCGAGTCGAAGTACTCGTGGGCGGCAGCCGCCTCCTCCATGTCGAAGATACGGTCCAGGCCCACGCCAATCCTGCCGGATTCGATGAGCGGCAGCACATGTTCGCGTACACCGCGCAGAATCTCAGCCTTCTGCCGATCCGAACGGGTGCGTAAGCTCGTGGCGTGCACCGACAGGCGGCGGGTGAGCATGTAGCCCAGGTTCACTTCTGCTTTGGCGCCACCCTGCAGGCCGATAATGCACAGGTGCCCGCCGTCGGCGAGGGTGTGCAGGTTATCGTCCAGGTACTTTCCGCCCACGACGTCAAGGATGTAATCGGCGCCGCGTCCACCGGTTTCAGCCAGCAGAACTTCACGGAACGAATGTTCGGTATAAATAATGGGTTCAGCACCTAGTGAGCGCACATATTCTGCTTTTTCCTCGGTGCTGACGGTTGCAAACACACGGGTACCCGCAGCGAGCGCCAGCTGAATAGCGTGCACACCGATACCGCCGGTACCGCCGTGAATGAGCACCACCGCGGGTTCACCGTCTTCTTTAAGGTTTTCGGCGGGGTTCATGCTCATACCGCAGGTGAGCACCAGGTTCGAGTAGACGGTTGCCGCGACTTCGGGAATGCCGGCGGCTTCAGCGAAGCTCAGCTGTTCGGGTACGGGCAGCACGTGGTCGACGGGGACGGTCACGTAGTCGGCGTAGCCGCCTCCAGCGAGGAGCGCCATGACGGGGGTACCGCGGTTCTCCACGGAGGCGCCCTCACCGACCGCTTCAATAACGCCGGCTACTTCGAGGCCGTAGATGGCGCTTACTCCGGCGGGCGGCGGGTAGAATCCGCGGCGCTGTAGCGCGTCGGCGCGGTTGATTCCGGCGGCGTGAACACGGATGAGAACTTCGTGGGATCGGGGTACGGGGGCGGGGACTTCGCTGATTGTCAGAGCCTCAGGTCCACCGTGACTGTTCTCAATAATTGCTCTCATGAGTCCTCCTCATTGCCGGAAGCACCATCGTTGGTGCGCGATTTACAGAAAGCTTATCGCATGAGATAATCTCGTAGTGCCCTGCGGCACGGTATTGCCATAAAATGCCGGTCTCTGGTGCGTATGGATGGTTGTCCGAGCGGCCGAAGGAGCTGGTCTTGAAAACCAGTAGGCGGTAACCCCGTCTCAAGGGTTCAAATCCCTTACCATCCGCGTTTTGGCTTCTGCTCCTCGTGCGGAGCGCAAAGAGCCCCGTTCCTCGTGTTGAGGAACGGGGCTCTTTGCATATGCCGTTTCGAGTTATCGGGGGCGTCGTCAGTTGATTTGTGACAAGGCGTTCGCAATATACATGAAGAGGGCGGCGATACCGATGAAAAAGCATAGCCCCAGCCCGTTGAGAATACGACCTTCGAGGGCGCGTGTACCATGCCTCTGCGCTACCCGCCCCTGCCAGATGCCCAGGACGTTCAGCACCGGCGCGGCGAGAGCTACCTGCAGACCGCTTACTTCATAATCCTGGACAAGCAACCAGAACCCTAGAAAGAAAGACAGCGGGGCGAGGAAGCCTAAAAGCAGGGAGAAGTTCGCTGCCCTTTTACCGTCTTGTGCCCCTTGCACCTCGGGAGGTAGCTCGCTCGCAGGTTGCTGCCATTCGTCCGTGTCGTCAGCCTCGGACGGCAGGCTGTCATTTTCCTGGTAGAGCTTGGCGTACTCGGGATTGTAATCAAAAGCTTCATTATTTTGGGGTAGCTGCGACATCGTATCCACAACCTTTCACATTCCACACGAGGGGGTGTTAACTTCACCCTAGACCTTCCCCCACACGGGAACAAGCATGTCAGGACCAATCCGCAAAACATACGGCGTATACACAGCAAAGGCCCCGCTCCTCGCAATGAGGAACGGAGCTTTCTTACACTCACCAGGACAAATTATGACCGGCATGCCTAACAAAACGAGAGCATCTTCATGCCCACCACCGTACTGGCGCTTTTATAAAGAGTGACTGAGGCTTATCAGGAACAAGATGACAAAAATATAGAGAGCGAGGACAATACCTACACCCGCCCAGCTGAGAATACGACCCGCTGGGGCAGGCACACCGTGCCGTCTCGCCACTCGCCCTTGCCAGATACCCAAGATGCCCAGTATCAGTGAGATAAAGGTGAGATCTGCTCCCCAGACCCAGCTCCATAGCGGGATACACAGTAGGCTGAGAGCGCCGAAAAACAATGAAAGACTTGCCGCATTCTCCCCATCCCGCCGTTTCGAGAAGCCAGGTGAAACCTTTTTTCCGGGTAGTAACTGGTTACCTAAAACACCAGCGTAGGGTTGCCAGCTGCCATTTGTCTGGTTGAGCTTGTTGTGTTCGGGGTTGTAGTCAAAAGCTTCATTGTTTTGGGATAGTTGCGACATCGCATCCACAACCTTTCACATTCAACGTTGGAGAAGTATTACACCCACTAGCCCCTCCCCTGAGTACCAGAGCGAGAGGACACGCAGGCTCCCCGTGGAGTTGACGTCGTTATATGCCGCCGGTCATAACAATCAAGAACAATGCGACGATGATGGCGAAGGGAAGGGCAAGAATTACACCCGCCCAGCTGAGAATACGACCCGCTAGGGCAGGCACACCGTGCCGCTTCGCTACCCACCCCTGCCAGACACCCAGGACGTTCAGCAACGGCGCAACGACAACTACCCGCAAACCACTGCTGTCATAATCATGGATAAACCACCAATACCCTAGACAGAAAAACAGGAGACCAAGGAGTCCGAAAAGTAGGGAGACGTTCGCTGCCCTTTTACCGTCTTGTGCCCTTCGCACGCCGGAAGATTGCTCGCTCGCACGTTGCGGCCATTCGTCCGCGTCGTCAGCGTCGGACGGCTGGCTGTCATTTCCCTGATAGAGCTTGGCGTACTCGGGACTGTAATCAAAAGCTTCATTATTTTGGGGTAGCTGCGACATCGCATCCACAACCTTTCACATTCAACGCTGGAGAGGTATTACACCCACTAGCCCCTCCCCTAATCCACTAGAGCGAGAGGACATGCAGGCTTCTCGATAGACCGGCGTCAGTAGTCTTTAAGGCCAGAAAAGAGAATCGTGAGGAATACGACGAGGGCGCCTAGGAGCAGAAAAATGATCATGCCCACCACGTTGAGTATCATGCCCAGGATGGCATGCATACCGTGCCGTCTCGCCACTCGCGCTTGCCAGATTCCTAGGGAACTCAGTATCAGTGAGAAGGGGATGAAGTACAGCGACGAACGGATTCCGGGGATGCACGCAAAGCTGAGGGCACCGAAGAGTAGGGAGAGGTTCGCGGCGAACCGTCCAGTTTCCTGGCTCAAGACGTCATCCGAGAACTCACTCGCGGGTGGTAACTGTCCGCCCGGAGCTACAGTACCGGGGTACCCGTTACTGTTCTCCTGGTAGGGTTCGCTGTATTCGGGGCTGTTATCGAGAGTTTCATTGTTTTGGGGTAGCTGCGACATCGCATCCACAACCTTTCACATTCCACACACTAGTTAATCACCTCGGCTTGGGCTTTCACCGATGCACCTATCGACTGGTGTTAAACCACACCCACAGTGTCCAGACGTTCACGAGCACAAAGCTGACAATAGCCACCCAACTCAGCACGCGACCCGCGGCAGGAATCGCACCGTAGCGATCTGCTTCCTTAGCTTTCCATAGACCAAGAGCACCCAGAGCAACAGAAGGGATACCGAAAAGCCACCAGCCCCATACCGCAACACTGACAAGACTGAGCACGCCGAAGGCAAGTGAGAGTTGGGAGGCTCGTTCCCCCAGACCCCATTCAGAAGGCTCTCTTCTCTTAGTCGGGAGCGGTGTCAGCGGGGGCCGACTATCAGGGTCGAAGCGGTCCTTCGGGTTGTAGTCGTCATAGTGTTCGCTCGTGCTTTTATTCTGCTTTAGCCCCTTGTAGCCGAAATTCCGATCGAAGGGGTTGGGCTCTTGCGGGTAGTAGGACGACATTGTATCCACGACCTTTCAATACCGGGTGTTAAGCCCACCCTAGACTTTCCCTGCCGGGGGAACAAGCATGTCGAGCCCAATCCACGAAACATACGGCATATACACAGCAAAGCCCCGCTCCTCACATTGAGGAACGGGGCCTTTGCGCATCCTCCAGTGAGGGTGCAAGCTTTTAGAAGAATGCCAGTATCTGCGCAACATCCACCAGTCCGGAATTGGCTGCGGAATCAGAAAGGGCCAACATAATCGCCAGCAGAAGACTTCCACCCAAAAGCACCAGGAAAAGGCCACCAATAACTACGCTAATCCAGTTCAAGATACGACCAGCCGAAGCCGCCACGCCGAAACGCTCAGCCTCATTAGCCTTCATAACGCCGATAACGCCCAGAATCAGGGAGGGAATACCCAGCAAGAACCAGCCAAGCGTCAGAGCACAAGCCAAACCGATAATACCGAGCACCGTAGAAGTCTGAGCAGCCTTCTCACCAGCAATCTGCTCAGGGGTCTTCTGCAAAAAGCCCACAGGAACCATCATGGGCTGACCGTACTGGTCGAGCTGCTGGTACTGCTGGCCGTACGGGTCATACTGATTCTGACCATACGAGTCCTGACCATACGAATTCTGACCGTACTGGTCATAGGAATACTGATCGTAGGAGCCCTGCCCGTACTGGCCGTAAGAACCCTGACCATACTGGCCATACTGCGTGTTCTGCCCATACTGACCGTTCTGGTTGTACTGTTCGTTCAGACGGTTGTAGTCCGGGTTGTAGTCGTAGGGGTCTGAACCCCGAGGAGTCTGAGACATGGCATCTCACTTTCGTACGGCTGGTGTGTGTTAAACCTAATTCACCCTAACCCATGAATGGAACGGGTACAACTAAGTCCGTTATGCAACCCCCGCACAACGGACTCTGATGCGCTGGATACGCGCCTTATCAGGTACGCAAAAGCCCACGTGCGCACGGGGCGCTCGCGGGCTTTCTCAAATCATGAGGCTACTGCAGGTAGCTTCAATCCTAGTACTTTACAAAAATCTTCACCACAATCAGCAAAATAATACCGGCAGCGCCCAAAACAGTACCGGCAATAGCCATACCGCGGTTCTGCAGCTCGGGGTTATTCATAGCCAGGCGGCCGGTCGCAATAGCTACAGCACCAAGGATGAAACCGAAGACGAACAGGCTCACAATACCGCTCACCAGAGAGACAATCGACAGGGTCTTTGCCTTCTTCGCCTGAGCCTGCTGCTCAGGGGTCTGAACGGGCACACCGTAAGGAGCCTGCTGATTGAACTGGGGTGCCTGCTGGCTAAACTGGGGGTCCTGGTTGAACTGGGGCTGGGGGTTGTTGGGGTTTTCAGACATGATTTCTCATTTCGTTGAGTAAATAAGACAACTCTGGCAACGTTGCATGAAAAAATCACACGCCAGAGACGCCCTCTATTTATCGGTCGGACAGTAAGCAGTCTATCGAAAATGTGTATGAGCCTCAAAGCGCACAATCCATAGTCCACCCTATAAAGCAACACATACTCAGAGATATCCCCCAAAGCATGGGCCGAATTGACCAAGCGCAAAACAGCCTATATTCTTATAGGGATGCGCTCACGAGCGCACCGTGGAGACGTGCCAGAGCGGCCGAATGGACTTCACTGCTAATGAAGGGTCGGGGTTAAACTCGACCGGGGGTTCAAATCCCCCCGTCTCCGCCACAAAAAGCCCCGTACCAGCTGGTACGGGGCTTTTACTTTACCCACTTTATTCGGGCGCGAAGTCTAGAAGCTCTTGGCCTAGAAGACCCTAGCCTAGAAGCTCTTGAAGTCCACGAGGCGCGCATCCGCACCATCAAGCAGAGCCCACTCCCCCGGTACCTCGAACACCGCAATGGAAGAGGGCGGGAAACCGTAATACACATCCATGGACGCATTCGGGTCAGAATCAGGGCTCATCAAACGCTGCGCGGCATCCTGCACACCGGGCAGATGCGACACCACCATCAGAGAATGAACATTCTCCGAAACGCTGTTAATGCGCGCAATAATGCGGGACGCAGACACCTCATACAGCCCCTCATCCAGATGAGCAGTAGGCGCCTTCGCCCCCAAACCATCCGAAACCCAAGTCGTCGTCTGACGAGTACGCAAAGCCGACGACGACATAATCTGCTCCGGAATATAACCGCGAGCCGCCAGCCAGGCGCCAGCAGCGGCAGCCTGCTCATGGCCACGCTTCGTCAGCGGACGATCAAAATCGTTCAGACCCCAATCAGCCTCCGCATGGCGCATAATAATCATACGCTTGACCCCGCTGCGGTGCGAACCAGATGCAGTGTTGGAAGAATTTTCAGCCATACACCCATTCTATCTAGAGGGCGCCAGAACGTCCCGCACGCCACCACCGCACGCGCATACTGACGGCCAAGAGCAGGCACAAGTAAACCCCGGCGCACCGGCATCACGCCAGCACACCGGGGTGCACTCTGCAGAAACTAAATTCTGTACACGCTAGATCGAGTATTCCGGAGCAGCCCAGACAACAACCTCGGGGTGCTCAAAGAAGCGGTAACCCTGACCGCGCACCGTACGCACGGTACCCGACAGGCGGCCCAGCTTCGAACGCAGACGACGAATATGCACGTCAATCGTACGCTCATGCGGATGCTCGTCACCGGAGCTCCACAGCGCCTTCAGCAGCTCCTCACGACCCACGGTGCGAGAAGAATTCTCCACCAGGTGTGCCAGCAGCTCGAATTCCTTGAAGGTCAGCATGAGCGGCTCACCATCCAGGAACACCTCGCGGCGCGCCAAATCAATCAGCACACCCGAGGAGTGGCTATTCGTGGTCTCTGCCTCGCGGGTAACGTTCGCCTCCGGGTGCATGTACATTGCGGTCGGATCGCCCAACGCATTACGCACAACCTCAAGGTCGCTACCCTCAGCGTTCACCGGAGCCAACGCCACAGCGGCATACGACTCCGACTCGGGAGCCAGATGGTGTGCATAAGTACGCAAATCCTGAACGATACGCACCAGGGAGGTGCCGTTCGCTGCGGCAAGCTCCTCGTTCAAACCCACATAGAGCACGAAGCCGCGTGCCTCATTTTCCTGAGCCTGCTTATGGGCAGAGTCACCGGCTGAGAAAGTCATCGGACGCAACGTTGCGGCCTGCGTAGCGGGACGCTGAGGCTGCACGACCTGGCGCTTAGCGGCGCGGCCGCGCTGGGAGATGTGGACATATCCAGGTACTGCGCCTGACATGGTTCAACCTTCTCTCAAAGTCTGTGTACGGGATCCCAGTCGTACGTAGTGTAGGGTGCGCCGGAAGTGACGCCGAGTCAAACAGTCCCCAATACCTGTTCGAGACTCAATCCTCTTACTTAATATTTCTCCTATTTGACGGATAAATCAAGCGGATTCGACATAGTGGATTCTCCTTTGTCACAAAGAGGAGTACAATACCCTTCCCCCATTTTGGGAGGTTTCATGCGGAACCTGAGGCTTTCAGCTTTTTTCTCACATAAATATTCACGGTTTCTGTTATGTATGGGGTACACCCTGCATTTTCATGTGAAGCTGTGAATACCCTTGAAGTTTTAATGCACCCTCCAGTACCATATTATGTTCCTCATCACATAATAGGTGGTGTGTTTCAAAAACCCACGCCGGCACCCAGCAGCACCATCGCCACCCAAGCCCCGGATGGGTTATACACGCACCGCCGCACTGCGGCACGCAACCAGCCGAACACCCCAAGACACAGCGAAGCGCCTCCACACATACATATGCAGAGGCGCCCCGCTCACATCACGTAAATAACGCTAAAAGACTACTCAGCCAGACCGTACAGGCGGTCACCAGCATCGCCCAGACCCGGAATAATGTACGCCTTCTCATTCAAACGCTCATCACGAGCAGCCAAGAACAGGTCAACATTCTCCATACCCTCAATGCCCTTCTCCAGAGCAGCAATGCCCTCAGGAGCAGCAATCAGGCACACACAAGTCACAGACTCAGCACCACGCTTACGCAGGAACTTAATAGCCTCAATCAGAGTGCCACCCGTAGCCAGCATCGGATCCAGCAGGTACACCTGACGACCAGTCAGGTCCTCCGGCAGACGCTCAGCATAGGTCACAATATCCAGGGTCTCCTCATTACGAGCCATACCCAGGAAGCCCACCTCAGCGGTCGGAACCATACGGGTCATACCCTCCAGCATGCCCAAACCAGCACGCAGAATCGGAACAACCAGCGGCTTAGGATCAGCAATACGAACACCGGTAGTGGTCGCCACTGGAGTCACAACCTCAACCTCTTCCACACGGATCTCGCGAGTCGCCTCATAGGCAAGAAGGGTCACCAGCTCATCAACCAGCTGACGGAAAATCGGGGACGGAGTGTTCTTATCACGCAGAACACTAATCTTGTGAGAGACCAGCGGGTGGTCAAGAATCTTAATACGCATAATACGATTTTACCCACCCCCAAATCAGCAAGCACCGGTAAAGCCCCGGAAGTGGCACACACCCTATAAAACTAGGCGAATACCGCCGCGCAGACACTCACCAGCACACCCACCAACGCACCCGTCAACACCACCCCAGAACAATCCAGAACAATCCAGAACAATCCAGGTATGCAAAAACCCGCCGAGACAAATCTCGACGGGTTTTCGTTGGTGCGGTGGTGGAGGGATTTGAACCCCCGTTGGCTTTTACACCAAACATCATTTCGAGTGATGCACCTTCGGCCGCTCGGACACACCACCAACAGTGGAAAACTATAGCACACCCCCAACAGGAGGGCAAGAACGAGCCTACCTATCGTGCCGCGTACGGCAGCCGGGTGTCGCCCTCTTCACGGCCCCTTTTCACCGCGCCCTTTTCGACACCCGACACCGAAGTCCCGGCACGTCTGCAGACCCCAACAGGTCCGCCTAATGACGGATATACCCATCTACAACTAGCATGACAGCACGCGTTGCATCCTCAGCATTGCGCTCCGCCTGATGCACTTCACGATCCATGGCAAGCATATAAATCGCTCCGAACATAGAGATCGCAATCGCACGAGGATTCTGAGCGGTATCAACCGTATAGCGGCGAGCCACAGCCTCCGTCATCTCCTCCAAATAATTCAGAAGATTCAAACGGTTATCGCTCATCGCATCGGTCCAACCATCCGCGCCCTTCCACGCCTCCGCAAGCCACATCCGAGTAAAACCCGGACGGTCCTCAAGATACTGGAATGCGGCGCGAATAGCACTCCGCAAAGCCTCACGCGGGTCAGAATGAACCGACGCCGCGCGACGCGCATCGTTCAGCAGCAACTGCGTGCCGTACTGAACCAGCTGATCCACCATGGTCTTCTTAGAACCGAAATTGTAATACACGGTTCCCTTAGAAACACCCGCCCGGGCAGCCACCTCTTCAACAGTGGCGTACTCAAGCCCCTTTTGGGTCATGATTTCCATAGCAGCGTTGAACAACTTCAACTGAGTTCTACCTGTACGGCCGGGACGACGACTTGCAGCTTCAGCGACTGGGCGCTGCAACATCAGAAGTCCTCCCTCCCTTTTTGCAGATATATCTCTATTTTATTAGACAGTTTTCCCCCGGTGCGACCAAACAGGGTTCGTTACACCGTAATCTCCGGTGCAAGCTTCTTCAGCGACCACGTACGATCACGACGCGTGCCAATGTAACCCAACACCAGACCAGCCAGACCCCACAGAGTCAAAACCAGCATGATGCCCCACAGGCTCGACTCATCAATGCCATACGCCAAACGACGCGTACCCGCCACCGCATAACCCATCGGGAAGAAGTCATGCATCCAACGGATCGACTCAGGCAGAGTCTCATACGGCATCGTGCCGCCCGCAGTAATCAGCTGCAGAATCAGAATGACCAAAGCAACAAGCTTGCCCGGCGCACCCAAAATCACCGTCAGACCATGAATGAAACCGGTAAAGACCAAAGCCACATAGCAGAGGAACAGCCACACCAGCCACGGATGAGCCATCTCAAAGCCCAAACCGAACTTAATCGCGGCGAACATCAGAGTCGCCTGAGCAATACCCACCAGGCCAAACGGCATCCAGCTACCGAGCATCACACGAATCGACGGAGCATGCGAAGCCAACGCACGGTTATTCATCACGCGCAACGTCTGAACCAGCATCAAGCCGCCAATCCACAGCGCCAAGCACATGAAGAACGGGCCCATGCCCTCACCGTAGTTACGACCCGACGCCAACGAATCATGCGACAAAGTCACAGGGTTCGACATCGTATCCGCAACCTTCGCCTGCTCACTCGGCGCAAGGCTCGGAACCTGCTTAGCACCAGAAGCCAAACCGCTCTCCAGCGACGACGTACCATTCTTCAACTCGGAAGCACCATCATTCAGCTGCGAAGAACCATCAGACAGCTTCGCAGTACCGTCAGAAAGCTTCGACGCGCCGTCCTTCAGCTCATTCGCGCCATCAGCCAACTTCTGCTGACCGTCAACCGCAGACTGCTCCTTCTCCGCCAAAGTGCCGCTACCATCCTTCAGCTCGGCGGTACCGCTCTTCAAAGAACCGGTACCTTCCTTCAGCTCAGAAGCACCACCCGACAGAGTCGCAGAACCACTCGCAAGGCTCGAAGCACCCGAAGCAATCTTAGAATTACCATCAGCCAAAGTCGCCGAACCCGACGCCAACGAGGAGGCGCCAGCATCCACACGAGCGGCACCCTCAGCCAACGACGAAGCACCCTTCGCCAGCGACGAAGCACCAGAATCCAGCGCATCCACGCCAGACACCAAAGTCTGAATCTTCGCCGCAGTCGACGACGAACCATCAGAAATACAATGGCTCGACTTCAACGCGCTCAGCTTCGACAGAGCATCAGCAGCGGCAGCATCACGAGTAGCCAGATGAGACTGCAGAGCCTTCTGATTCAGCTCAGCAACCTCATTCTTCGTCTCCTCAGAATCAACAGCAGCCACCAGCTGATCAGCCTGCTCCTGAGTCAACGTACCCGCCTCAACCAACGGCGCCAACTGAGCACGCATCTTCTGAGCAGTCGCAGACACCACAGTATTCGACAGATCACGACCAAAATCGCCACTACCTGCAGAAGTATCCGTCTCATGCAGACGCATGCACATCGCATTCAACTCAGCCGGCAACTCACGAATACCCGCCTGATCCATGCCGGTACGCAACTGATGGATACCAGACGCCAAATCATTAGCGCCCTTCGCAACCGAAGCCGAACCACTCTTCAAGCTCGCAGTACCCTCAGCCAGGGTCGCCGAACCGTCCTTCAACTTCGCCGCACCATCAGAAGCAGACGCAGCCGCCGAAGCCAAAGTCGACGAACCATCCTTCAAATTCGAAGCACCATCGGCAAGCTTCGCAGCACCAGAATCCAGCTTCGCAGCACCCGAATCCAAAGTCGAGACACCATCAGCAAGCTTCGCAGCGCCCTCCGCCAACTGCTTCTGACCATCCAACAACTGGGACTGGCCATCAGCCAGGGAGGACGTGCCATCCTTCAGCTTCACGGCACCATCATTCACCGTGGCGGTGCCATCCTTCAGCTGAACAATCGCATCCGCCAGCTTCACCGTGCCGTTATTCACCTTCGACGCACCATCAGCAGCCTCACCCATCTTCGAATGAATAGTCGTGAAGCTAGCCAACAGTGAATTCGCCGTAGAATTACCGACCTTCTCCGCCACCGAATCACGCACCGAAGTGCCCGCCTTCGTGACAATATTCGTCAGCACATAGTTATTGGCATCATTCGTAATGACCTCAATACCCGCCGCACGCGGATCAACAGTGCCCGTCTTGCCGTTAGCATCAGGCTTGAACGAACCGATACTCTGCAAATTACGGGAGAAATCCTTCGGAATCACCATCGCAAAGTCGTAAGTACCGTTCTCCACGCCTTCAACAGCCTCAGCGCGGGTCTGCACCTGACGCCAATCAAACGTGCCCGCATCCAGAAGGTTCTTCTTCACATCAGCACCGGTGTTCACCTGCTTACCTTCAGAATCCGTCGCGCCCTCATCCTCAACCACCAGGGCGCCCACAATGCCATTCACATGGCCGTAAGCATCCCAGTTACCGTACAGGTACAGGGCACCGTACAGCAGCGGAATGCAGGACATCGCAAGCAGCACCAAAACCGGCAGAACACCGCTGGTCAGGCGTTTCAGCTCAACGAGTGCAACACGCAGAACAGTCATTCTTACTCCTTCTCAGCGTTTTCGCCATGTTCGGGGGAATCATTGGAGGATTCAACCTCGCCCTCAACAGGATCCGGCGCGTTCTCCTCAGGGGCACGGCCGACCACAGCACGTGCACCATGCCAGGACTCCGAAATATGGGGCACAACCGCCACCACCGTGCGCGGGTGGTCCTCATCCGCGGCAAGCTCCTCCAGATACGGAAGCCACATGTACGTGTGGTTCAGATGGCGGGAAGGAGTATCAAAAACCAGCAGGTCAGAGGGGCTATGCTTCGCCAAAGTGGCCATCAGCTCAATGTTCATCTCGCCGCTAATCTCATCCATCCACAGCCCGTCCAGCTCCTCCAGGCCGCGTTCAGCCAGCCAGCGGCTCGCGCGAGGACGACCAAAAATCGGCAGGTTATAGGACAGCATCTCCGACACGTAATCGTGCACGCGCATATGCTGCTCGGGAGCAGTCACGTCGGGGGAATCCACCACGCTACTGAGAGCACGCAAACGCTTCATCGAAATACGGCGAGGCTCATCATCGCCCTTGCTCCAGCTAATCGTGCCGCCGGACAGGGGAAGGCGGCCAGTCAGCGCCAACGCAAGAGAGGTACGCTCCAGCTGGCTATCTGCCTGAACAATAATGACTTCACCCTCGCCCACTGAGAAGGTGGTGCGGTCAAAAAGCGGAGTGTGGCGCCCTTTTGCCCAAATATTGTCAACTCTTAACACGGTTAAATCCCCTCAGAGAATGGACGGTTCGGGTGAGTTTCTGGGAGTCCTCCGCGGGCACCGCGCGGGGTGTTAAACGACAGGCGCGGGCAGGCGGAGGCTCCAATGCCTATATATGGTAGACCCAGTTGTGTGTGATGTAGTGGGCTTTTCTTGAAAAACAGGGGTCATTTTTGAAATTCTTGAAGTATTTTTCAAAGAAATGGGGTTTTTCGTACAAATAACGTGAAAAGCCACGCAGCCTCTGCGCGGCTTTCCACGTTATACAAAACAGTTCCTGAAGCGCCACCACGGGTGACGGTTAGGGGCGGCGTTCCTTAAAGAAGTCCATCATCAACTGCGCGCACTCATCGGCGCGCACCCCTGCATACACCTCGGGAGCCGGAGCAACCCTGCCGTCACGCAGCACATCGTAACGGCTACCGGCAGCACCGGTCTTCTCTTCCCAGGCGCCAAAAACCACCGTCGAAACGCGTGACGCCAAAATCGTGCCGGCACACATCAGGCACGGCTCCACGGTCACGACCAGGGTGCAACCGTCCAGGCGCCACTGCCCACGATGCGCCGCCGCCTGACGAATCGCATTCACCTCCGCATGGGCGCTGGGGTCATGCTCCTGCTCGCGGGTATTGCCCGCTGAACCAATAATGATGCCCTGCTCATCCACCACCACGGCGCCGATAGGAATCTCGCCACGCTCACCAGCGGCGGCACCCTCAACGAGGGCGTGCGCCATCCACTCACTGTGTTCAGAGCGAGAGGGAATATCGCTGAGCACAGCGGAGGAACCATCAGTGACCGTTAATTTTGAATATTCCGAATATGACATAAATCCTCGTCAGGGGAATAAATGAAGCATTATCGAGCGCGACTAGTGAGTAGCAGCCAAAGAGAAAGGATACACCGCAGAAGCGCCCGCCAACCTCAGCTCGCGAGCCACCGCAGTAAACGCCCAGCGCGAATCCACCACATCAGAAACCAGCAGAACCGGGCACTGATGCTCACGCACATAGTCCAGAACCCCAGCAGGAACCCGGTACAAGCGCAACACGTCCGCGCAACGGAACGCGCTATTACCGCCAAAGAAACGGGGCTCATCCACCAGAGACACCTGACCCAAATCCACCAGGCGACCCACCGATGCCAGTCCCCGACCCAGAGACTGAGCCAAGCGCGGGCGCACCGGCGAAGGCAGAGTCAGCACCGCCACCGGACGACCCGCCTCAGCCCACTCCCAAGCGGCAAGCACCTTCACGCAGGCACGACCCAGCTCGGCAGGAACCTCAGAATCAACCGGCTCACCCAGCTCATTCGTCGCCAGAAGCTCACGCAGGCGAGTGCCGTACCCCATGTCGCTCAAACGTGCCAACGCATAACCGGGCTCAGCCTGCTCATCCGGGCGGATACGACCGCGCGGCGCATCCGCACCCATCAGCTGATCCAGCCCGCTCGGCCACATACGGCGCGGTTGCAGGGGCACACCCACCGTATTGAAGCTACTCTGCGCCGCCTGCTGCGCCTCAGCAGGAACTTCAACCGGGTACCAGGGACCCGCACACACATCGCAACGACCACAAGCAGTCGCGGAAGCATCATCAAGCTGCTGAGCCAGGAAAAGCATACGACACTGACTAGTGCGTTCATACTCGAGCATAGCGTTCTGCTCCAGCACACGCGCCTGCGCCACCGCCGCGTAACGGGCACTATCGTACTGCCACGGCGAAGAGGTTCGACGCCAATAGTTGCCTTCCTTCACGGCGGCACCCTCAACGTCCAGGACCTTCAGCAGAAGCTCCAGGGTGGAGCGGCGCAGCTGAACGCGCGCCTCCAACGCGGTAATACTCAACCCCTCCGGGGACTGGGCGAGGGCATCCAGCACCGCCAGCGCCTGTTCCTCGTTAGGCATGGAGGCGGTCGCAAAATACTCCCAAATGGCGCGGTCTTCACGACCGGGCAGGAGCAGAACATCAGCGTTGACGGCACCTCGTCCGGCGCGGCCAATCTGCTGGTAGTAGCTCACCGCAGACGACGGCGCGCCCAGGTGCACAACAAAACCCAAATCAGGCTTATCAAAACCCATACCGAGGGCACTTGTCGCAACAAGGGCCTTCACCCTGTTTTCCTTGAGTGCCTGCTCTGCAACCAGCCGCTCATCCGGGTCAGTTTTACCGGTGTAGGCGAGCACCTCGTAGCCGCTGGCACGCAGAGCATTTGCGGTATCTTCTGCCGCAGAGACAGTCAACGTGTAGATAATGCCCGAACCGGGCAGGCTGTTCAGGTGCGTGAGCAGCCAACCGATGCGTTGCGCCTCATAAGGCAGGGTCAGAACGCCCAGGCGCAGGGACTCGCGGGACAGCGGACCACGCAGCACATGTACAGGTGCGGTGGTATCAGTGCTGAGCTGTTCGGCGATATCGCGGCTAACGCGGTCATTAGCGGTCGCGGTTGTCGCCAGCACCGGCACACCCACCGGCAGAGACTTAATGAGCGAACCAATACGGCGGTAATCGGGGCGGAAATCATGGCCCCAGTCAGAAATACAGTGCGCCTCATCAATAACAAGCAGGCCCAGGCGCGGCAGCAGGTACGGCAGCCACTGCTCGCGGAACGCCGGGTTATTGAGGCGTTCGGGGCCCACCAGCAGCACATCGAGCTCATCAGTTTCGAGGCGGGTGCGGATCTCATCCCATTCGGTCACGTTCGCGGAGTTCACCATTGCGGCGCGCACCCCCGCGCGGGATGCTGCCTCAACCTGATCACGCATCAGGGAGAGCAGTGGGGAGACAATAAGCGCCGGGCCCATACCGCGGGCACGCAACAGCAGGGAGGAGATGAAGTAGACGGCGGACTTACCCCAGCCGGTACGCTGCACCACCACAGTGCGGGCTCGGTCGGCGACGAGGGCGCGAATCGCCTCGTACTGGCCATCGTGGAACTCAGCATCAGCGACACCGGTGAGGCGGCGCAACACTTCGCGGGCTTCAGCGTGCAGAGGGTCAGCCTGCAGGGAATCGGTGCGCAGGGAGTCCGCGGGGCTGGAAGCTGACTGCTGGGGGTTCATGGTTCTCTCCAACGGTGGGTGGTTGGGTCAATCGCTACGCCGCGACGCGCCGTGCTCTCTTTCCATCATGTCACACCCGGTATCGCCCGGCTCTGCGGATGGTCATTTCTTGGGGAGGCACGCGAGCGCCGCGTCACCTCAGGTTGTTTCGCCATGCGGGCGAGGAGATTTACGCCTCGCTCACCCGTGCGTCCGGCGTAAATGCCGGTAGAATTGTGCCAGTAATACACAGCCTCCGCATAGTTTTGCACAATGTTCACCATAGGTACGCTTTCTATGCTGGTGTTACTCCGCCGCCGATCCGTGTGTGCGGTCCACTCACAGTTCAGGATTTTTCATGACTTTTCTTGCCACCGCTTTGGCGCATCTTCCGGTTGCGCTCTTGGGCCTCGACCTTGAGCAGTTCCTGCTCGATACCGGCCCCTGGGTTCTGGTTGTTTCGGCAATTATCGTATTTATTGAGTCCGGTGTTCTTTTCCCGGTTCTTCCGGGTGACTCCCTGATTTTTGCTCTGGGTATGTTGCATGAGCAGATGGGCCTGTCCCTGTGGGTTGCGTTCCCGGTCCTGGTGCTGGTTGCTATTGCTGGCGCTGAGGTTGGCTACCAGATTGGTGCCCGTTACGGCCGTAAGATCTTCAAGGATGACGCGAAGATTCTGAGCACTAAGAACCTGCACACTACCGAGGAGTTCTTCCAGAAGCGCGGTAGTTTGGCTCTGGTTCTGGGTCGTTTCGTGCCGATTGTTCGTACTTTTGTGTCTCTTGCGGCTGGTATTTCTTCGTACGACCGTAAGAAGTTCCACCTGTGGAATGTTGTTGGCGCGGTTGCGTGGATTGGTTTGATTGGTCTGGCGGGTGTGCTGCTGGGCGGTATCCCGTTCGTGCATAACAACATTGAGTACATTGCTGTGATTATTGTGGCGGTTTCTGTGGTGCCGGTTATTATCGAGTACCTGCGTGGCCGTTCGAAGGCGAAGCAGGAATCTGCTGAGTAATACGTGAGTCCTTCTCGGCTGCTGAGCCGGGGATGAGAAAGGGTGGGGATACCGTTTGGTATCCCCACCCTTTTCATGCTCTAAACCTTTTGGTGATAGTGGTGCCGTCTGGGGCAAACGCCCTAGTTGAGGCGGTTCCCACCCTCGTTGGAGTTTGGGTCAGATACTGGCGAATTCTGACCGACCACCTGGCTATGCGGTGTGTTGCCGGTAGCCGTGTACGCCCACGCAGAGGGACGAGTCAGCAACACAATGTTCCGGATGTAGAGGATAGTAATGACAACACCAACCGCGGTACTCAAGAGAAGAGAAATCGCCAGGTCCATAGAGTCGTAGGACTGCAAATATTCCATCAACCAGGTGAGATAGCGGGAGTCCATCAAGAAATCTTGCGCAAACCAATACATACGGCTCAAGACCTCGTAGGCGCTACACACGAGGATAAGTATGTGCGCCCATCTGTGCCCTTCCCAGGTCTTCCAGAAGAGGAAAACCTGGATAAAAATGAAGATGAGAGGGAAGCCCAGCGTGAAGAGAAGAGACAGCGCCCCCAAGCTGGAGGTTAGATTCTTAAGGAGTATGAACGTTTGAATATTCCTGAAAAGCAACAGAATAATGATGACGGTCATGCACCGCTTAGCACTGCGCAGGGCCCTCGGGCGTACCCGACCCGCACGTTCGGAGGCGACAGCGTAACCGGCGGTCGCCTCCCGGTAGCCGGTGGTGGTTTGCTCGGAGGCGCTGGCGCCGGGTGCGCTGTCCCCCGCCGCATTACTCTCTGCAGTGCCACTGGGGGCGGTACTGGTGGGGGCGGCGTTACTCTCTGCCGTGCTATTTTCAGCCTCGTCGGAGGGCAACAGCACACTGTACTCGGGAACCGTGTACTCCGGGTCATTCAACGGTTGCTTCGGGGTACGTTCTGACATCGTCATTCCTTTCTCCCCTGGCGCCCACCCCGCGTTACAGTGCACAGGGCGGGCGTTAAAGAGTCTTACCCCAAGGATATAAGGAGGCGCGCCACACCCCAGGAAGGCGGTACCCTTTCTCAGCGTATTCAGAGGTACCCGAGTCATCACGTGCGCCATTCCGAGAGCTAGCCTCGGAACTCCTGACGTTGTTGCGCCTTTCTACGTGCCCCATCCAGCGCTACGGTGTGGCGGGCGAGGGTTGTTTCTCTCTGATGAGATGCGTTCGCCGTCCTTGTCATCAGCGAAAAGTTCTCGAAGTTCTGCCGGGACCTGACCGGCAGCCTGTCTCGTCTCAGACATCATCTGCTGGTGTTCTAGTGCACGTGCTCCGCTAACGATTTGGGTGTACGTCCTAATAGGAGCACGAGTCAGCAGCACAATCATCAGGAGGTAAAGAATGAGAGTAAAAACGCCGCTCACGATACGCACCAGGCTGGACGCCGCAGCCGCTCTAGAGCTTAACTCCGAGAAATTATCCGCAAGAATAAGCACACCGCTAGCAGCCGCGAGAGCGCAGTAGATGATGGCAAGAATGCGCGCCCACTCGCGGCCATCCCAGATCTTCCAGAGAACAAAAATCGGGATGGCGGAGATGATGAGGGTAACCACCAGTGCAGAGAAGAGAACACTCACCACCATCTCAAAATCGATATACGACCGGCTTAGAATCGGCAGAAAATTACTCAGGGGCCCCAGCACGATAATGGCGGCAGCGCACCACATGACGCTGCGCATAGCCTTCGGGCGCTCCGGAATTACCTGCTCGGAGGCGGCAGTGTAGCCGGTGGTCGCCTTCCGGTAGCCAGTAGTGGTTTGCTCGGGGGTGCTGGCGTGTTCGGAGACGCTGCCGCCGGGTGCGTTGTCCTCTGCCGCGCTAGTGTCTGCGGCGCTACCGGAAGCTACGTTGCTGGAGACGGCATCGCCCTCTGCCGCGCTGTTTTCAGGTTCGCTGGAGGGCAACAGCACGCTGTACTCGGGAACCGTGTACTCCGGATCGTTCAACGGCTGCTTCGGGGTACGTTCTGACATCATTGTTCCTTTCTTCTCTTCGCACCTGCCTCGCGCGCTGTAGCACGGGGCGGGTGGCAAAGAGTCTCCCCATGGGGAGGGGCATCCGCCCTAGTTGAGGCGGTAGCCTTCCTCGGTGTACACGGAAGTATCTTTGTAGCCGCGCTGTTCGTTACGGGAGTTCTTCCGCGCATCCGTGCGGCGGGTCGTCTTGTACTGCTGAGCGACCGCTTCTTCAGCGCGTCGGTTAGCTTCCTTTTCTTCCCGACGTGTCTGCTCCTCTTCCAGGCGAGCACGCGTTTCTGCGTCTGCACTCTGATGACCAATGACATGACCGCCACCGGCGTTCACCTGTTCGCGTGCTTCCATCCGTGCCAACCTCGCGGTAGCCATAAACAACCTGGTGGAACGGCTAATGAGCAGCACAACTATCAGGATGGAGAGGAGCGTAATCAAGGTGTCAGCAACATTCTCAGACAGCACAGCCGCCGCGTAGTACTGAGAACTCCACGTCTGCGTACCATTCAGCAACCGGGAAAGATAACCAGTCGTCAGGAAGGTGTTCACAAAATCTATCAAGCCCCTGATTGCTATATAAGCGAAGCTAATAAAGATGACGACATACGCCCAGAATCGGCCCCTCCACAGTCGCCAAAGGACAAACATCGGTATGGCGTGCTCAACGAGGAGGAGCACTGCACCGGGGATAATGAAACCCACCCATAATTCGACGCCACCGGCTGAACGCTCGTCAATCATATGTAGGAAGATTTTATGGGTTGCTTCCACCGCCATAATGGCGACAAAGCATCGCATGACGATACGCAGCGCCTTCGGGCGGGGCGGAAGCACCACCTGAGGCGCGGCAGGCGCGGTGGAGGCGGCGGTCGCCTCCGCACCCTCGTGCGCTTCCTGTTGGGGCTTATCCGACCCGCCAGACGCGCCTCCGAAGTTAGGCTTTACACCCGTCTTCTGGGCGCGCTGAACCTGCTGTATCTCAGCCAGCAGGCGGTTCTTCTCCGCCGGGTCCTTCGACAACGCATAATCGGCAGAGAGCTCACGCAGCAGCTGCTCGGTAGAGTCTTTGACCGGGCCCTCGTCTTCCTCGAGCTGGCGAAGAACATCCTCACGGGTCGGCTCTTCCTCATCATCCGCCATGCTGTCCTTGATGATCTGCATCTGCTTCCGAATCGCCGCGGGGCTCGGGACCACGCCCACGGCAGGGCGAGTCAGCAGGAACATGAGGACGGCGCTACCCGCCGTAATCACCCCGACCAGAGCCTGCGACACCATAGACGAAGCAGCGGCAGGATGCGACACCGGATCCAAAGCAGTGAATGCAGGGAAAAGCACCTGCGCCAGACCAAAAACACCGGCAAAGGCAAGAACACCACTCAAGGAACACAGCAGAAGGTACAGCATTATCAAGCGGCGCGGATTAACGTACCCTGACTTGGTATAGTCCAGAACGAACCAGAGGAACGGCACCACCAAGACAGCGTCAGACAGAACCTTCGGCAGGGCATAGCTAAGGAACGAGCCGATGTTCACACTCCGGCCCGCGGTAACGATAATCTGGTACGCATCCAGGAGGAAATACACCAGAATGAGCATCATCGCGATGGAATACGCTTTACCGAGAATCGCCATTCCCCGGTCGAATTGCTGCTCCTTATCGCCGACTATGCCGAGGTTTCTTTTCGCCTCTTCAAACGCCGCCCGCTCATCATATGTGCGCTTAGCAGCGCCGGGGGTAGTCTGCGATGTGGATTCGTGCGCAGGTTCGGAAGTAGGGTGCACGAGTCATCCTAACTGTGGTTGGGTGAATAAAGTTATCGGTGAGCCGCAGGTCCGGGACCCGCAGCCAGAATCTGCAAGGCTAAATCAGGTAGTCCTCGCTGCGGCGCAGGCGCCAATCACGGCGCGCTTCCATGTACGAACGCGACTGACGCGACCACACCAACGCCAACGCGACCACACACACCAGCATGTACGGTGCAGCAATATATACCGGCGTGTACAGCGGGGAGGCGCTACTGAGCAGCAGCTCAACATCCTGGCTCGGCGCACCATTCAACGTACCCAGAAGAGCCGCGACTGCCAGCATAATCAGCAGGGATGCCAACACACCCAGCGCCAACGCCACCGACAGCACCAGCGCCGCCCAACGGTAACCACGCAGGTACGCCACAGTGCAGAAACCGTGCAGGGTCACGTTACCGAAGGCGCTGACCAGCAAAAACATCACCGGATAGTACGCCTGCGCCTCCACCAGCGACTGGGCACGCCAAGTCGAAAAATGCGACAGCTGCGTCGTCGCATACGTGACACCCGTGTACCCAATCAGCACCAGCCAACCCACGGCAATAGCGAGCAGAACCCAACCCGCCACAGACACGAGAGTGGGGGTGGCAGGCTTCGTAGGATGCGTGGTGTTCGGAGCGGATGGCGGAGAGGACTCGACGGCGGACATAGCTGAATCTTTCGAATGTCGGCTGATAGTGTGTGTGGAAGATGTATGAGCGAGTGTGTGGTGTGTGGGTGGCGGCGCGGCGTTCATCTACCGCGCCGCCTCAAAAAACTTTAGGCAGAAGTGGACGGGTCAACCGTCGCAGAAATACTTTCAGGTAGCAACGGAGAATCTGCCCGGTTCGCCATCGCAATTCGCAAGTTGTTGAAGCGGTAAATGGTCAGCAACGATAAACCGACCTCGCTCAACCAGACCAAGCCCAAGACAACAAGTATCAGCAGGGGGTCAAGCCCCATCGAAACCCCAGCCCAGTCGAGCATCAGCAGCAGGAACGTAATCGGTGAAAGCACCAGCCCCACCGCAACAAACCCAATCAGGGAGCAGATAGCCCAAACGCTATACACGGAGGCGTCCGCCGAATCACGCGGAGGGCGCATCAGCGGCCACATCTGAACCACCAGGTAAAGCGCCGCCACAAAACCAAAGCAAATCGCCAACGGCTGCGTGTACTGGGAGATAATGAGGCCTTCAACGATGCTCAAAATGCACAGAATAACGGCGCGGACCAGCAGGTTCTTCTTGAGCTTCTGTTTGCGTTCCTTCACCTCATCAGCGGTGTAGGTGCGCAGAAAAGCGGGCAGCTGCCCCTGCCCCGGGAACGGCGGTAGAGGACCCGTCGGATGCGTACGCACCACAATCGGCGGGTTCGTACCATCCTGAATGATGACGGTAGAAGTCGCCGAAATAACCGGATGCGAGCCCGTCACCACAGGCGGCGCGTTCAGCGGAACGGACACCTCCGGCGTGGCAGGAGTCACGTGACGGATAGGCGCCTGAAAGCGGGTCTGCATACTGATATCTTCATCCGGGTGTTCTGCGGATGAAGCGGCATCTGTGTTCAGGTGTGTAGCGCCCATGAGTGGCCTCCTGGCAGGTGCGGGTCGTGTTTCTGTCTCTACCGTATCACGCGTACTTTAAGGGAATCTGAGCAGTGGCTGGGCATCGTTGAGAGCGTGTCACACCGCCACTTATCACCCCATCAACACCCCTCAGGCATCACCCGGCAGAGGCGCGGATGCGCGGGGATTCGCCCGCCCGTCGGTGTGCGTTAGCTCTGCTCCGCTACACGCGAAGCCTCCGCATTCGGCTCTGCTACCTTCTGCTCTTCTGCATTCTGGTGCTCTTCCTCCGCCTTCTTCCGCTTGCTACGGCGCAGGCTCCTACGAACCGCCAAACTATAGAACAGCGAGAACAGAACCTCCAACGCAAACGACGCCATGACCGTCAGCAGGCTCACCGTATAGAACACGCCCACACGGTCTAGCAGCGTCTGCGGGCCGTGCAGGGTCACGAGTACATAGGTGAAGAACGCCGTCATGATGGTAGCCGCAACCCCGGATGCCACATTCGCCAGCCACACCAGCTTCACCGAACGGTTCGCCCGGTAAATCATGGCAAGCCACATATGCATCACCAGGTAGACCAGCGGCACCGCACCAATCGGGAAAAGCGTGACGCGGATGAAGTAATAGACAATGAGCAGCGAGGGCACGACCAGCAGTAGCACACGCACCAGGTACAGGTTCTTAGCCGGCAGCGGGTAATCACTGGTGACATTCCAGAACTCGTCAGCCTGCTGCTGTAGCTCCTCAATAGCTTGCAGCTGCATAAGCTGCGCCTGCGACATACTCTCCTGGGACATACGCTCCTGCGGCACAAGATCCGAGGACCCCTCCACCTGCGCAAGCTCAGCAGCAGAAACCGGTTCACCCCGCCGCATATGAGCGGAATCAGCCATCTTAGCCCTCAAAAATACCGCGAGAGCGGTCCTTACGCACGCTCTCAGCAGGGAAAATACGACCGCTCATGCTGATGTACACGCCCGGCTCCAGCAGGTTCAGGGCGGCAATAGCGGCACCCAGGTTGAAGCCGGCATCCGAACGAGCCATCACGGCGGGCTGCATCGCACCTGTCAGCACCACAACCTTATCGCCCAGGTCAGCGTGCTCGACCAGGTAGCGGGCAGTCTCCGGCATGGTGTCGGTGCCGTGGGTGATGAGCACCTGGTCGTTAGTGACAGCATTCAGCGCCTCGGTCAGCTCGGCACGATCCTCATCGGTCATGTCCAGGCTGTCCTTGCCAATCAGCGGGTGAATATCAAAACGGATATCGGTAATCACGCGGTCTAGCAGGTCCTTAGCGGCAGGCTCACCAATATCCATGGTGCCCGCCACCGAATAGAACTTATCGATCGTGCCGCCGGTGGCAAGAATCGTGATTTCTTCGGGGTTCTTAATGGTGACGCTCACGGGGTTTCCTCATCTTTTCGGGTCAACGTACACGAATCAAAAACTGCCAGGCAAACCCGGCAGGACACGCCCCACCACACGGGATAGGCACGGGGTAAACCCCGCGCATAAGGGTGAAGACGCAAAAACCCGCCGACCCCCGCAAAGCGGGAGGCGACGGGTCGGCTAGTGCGCCCTGTGGGGCTCGAACCCACGACCTGCGGATTAAAAGTCCGTAGCTCTACCGACTGAGCTAAAGGCGCTCCTATCCACACAAAACTGAAAGTGTGCAGATAGAAATACTATACACTACCGGCTCCCAGCCAATGAACGGTACACTGGAAAATCCTATGTCTACACCCGCAATATCAACCGGCGCCTCCGGGCGCTCACGTCACCGCACCCACCACCGACCCGTCCTCTACTCCGCCGAGAAATTTGAACGCCACGAAGGCGGCATGGACCCCGCCGCACGCGAAGAGGCGGCGCACGCCTCCGCACGCATCCTGCTGATGCGCGGACGCGGCACCGACGAGCAGATGACCGAACGGCTCGTCAGCTTCACCGACGACTACGGTATTGAGATGCTCGCCGAACTCTGGTCGCACGCGAGCGCCCACTCCCTGCCGGGTGCGCTGTGGCGTATGTACTGGCTACGGGATGTGGTGCATCGTTCGCCGCGCGGGGTGAGCCGCGCTTTTGAGCTGGGCATGGCGGAGGATTACCGTTCGCACGTGGTGGCGGGTGTTCCCGACCCGCCGAGTGCCGATGAGGTGGTCCGCACGATTGATGAGATTCTGGCGGGCCTGTACACCGGCGATATGGATATTGCGATGGAACGTTGCGCGGCGTTTGCGCACGTGGTGGCATTGGGTATTCGCACCGATTATGCGCGCTCTGCCGGGCAGGATAGTTCGGTTCCGGGTAGCCACGAGGTGAAGCGTGAGGCGGTGGAGCGTCGTGCTCGTCTGCCTCGTCAAGCTCAGCAGATGGAGCAGATCGCGCACGATTTGGAGGTGGTCGCCGCCCAGTTGCGTGCCGTTGAGGCTGGTCAGCAGGCTAACGGGGCTTCGGCGGCTGATTCTGCGCAGGAAAAATCTGCACAGGAAAAAACACAGACCAACCTCGAAGCATTCTAGTCTTCTGCAACGTTTAGGCGCCTAAAAATGCGGGTTCGTGCCGCGAATTGGCACAGGTTCCACATTGAGTCGCAGAGGCGTGAAAAGCCTGTTTCTAATTGACTCTGTGCCGGGTGCAGGTGGATAATAATTACAAGATGTCGGGTTGCTAATAGGTAGCCCCGGGCTCCAAATCTTTAGCCGCTTCGAGCGGCCTTCCGCCGAGAGGCGCTCCCAACCCGACATCCCTAAACGTTCCGGTGGGGGTCGAGAAATCGACCCCCACCGTTTTTGTTTAAAACCGTCATACGGAACCGCAAACAGGTCGGCGCAGCAACATTTGCGGGCCGGCACAATAACATTTGCGGGTCGGTACTATAACGTTTCCGGGTCGGGCACTCGTGAGATACGCGCGGGCTATGCGCACCCGTAGCCCCCAATACTGGTTAGACTGGGAACTATGCTACACCGACTTTTCCCCCACGCTAACGAATCCCTCGCCTCCCTCGCTGAAATTTCAGCGCAGGTCGGTGAGGCGGCGGCATTGCTCTCTGAAATGGTCGGCTCCCCCGTCGCGGAGTACCCCGAACTCTTCGAACGCATGCTCACCCACGAGGCGGACTCCACGAACCTGCTGTTCCGTACCCTCACCGAGGTGCGCAGCTCCTTCTCCCCGCCCATCCCGCGTGAAGACCTGTACACGCTGGCGCGCAAGCTCACCAACGCCGTCGAGAAGCTCACCAGCGCCGCGCACGTGCTGTCCCTGCACAGCATTGACGGCTTCGCCACGCACATCACCTCAATCCTGGACATTATTCAGCGTCAGGCGGTGCTGACCGCCGCCGTCATCCCCAAACTTGCCGATATTCGCGGCCTCGACAACTACTGGATGGACATGCTGCGCATCTCCCGCCAGGCGCTACGCACCGCCGAAGAATACGACGCGTACATTGCCGAACGCTACACCCCCGAACGGTACCGCCGCTACGCCACCTTCCTGGCGCAGCTGACCGCCGCCTCCAACGCTATGCGTGATGTGTCTGCCGAGATCGGCCGCATTATCGTTCAGGAATCCTAATGTTCCTGGGTCTTCTAGCCTGCTGCGCCTTCATTGCCGCGGTCTACGTTACCGGTGTGCACGACGCCTCCAACTCCGTCGCTGTTCCGGTGCGTACCCGCGCCCTCGGCGAGCGCTCCGCCCTGTACCTTGCCGCGCTCTTCAACGTGCTCGGCGTGGTCGGTGCGTTCCTGCTGCTCGGTGAGTATTCCGCCTCGTGGGTGAGCGCCCCGGAGGGCATCACCGGCCTGAACGGTATCGTTGCGTCGCTGCTGGTCTGCGCTATTTGGGGTGTGCTCACCTGGTTCCTGAGGCTGCCGTCCTCCTCGACCCACGCGCTGGTGGGTGCCCTCGCCGGTGTGAGCTGGTGGACCCAAACGAGGATTGACAGCGCCGCTGAGGGGTTCGGTTCGCTCGCATTCCTGCCGCATATTTTTGGGGCGACTCTGTTGCCGCTCTTCTACCTGCCGCCGCTCATTTTTCTGCTGTCCTGGCTGATGGTGGTGCCGTTCTACCGGCTGGTGGTCGGCCATAACCCGCGCCTGGTGAATCAGCATGCCCGCGAGGTGCTGGCGGTGTCTGCCTCCGCAATTTCACTGCTCCACGGCCTGCAGACCGGCTACCTGTACCTGCTGCTGTGGGCGCTGCTGAGTGAACGCATCATGGATCCGGCGCTGATTCAATCCCTTACCTGGGGCGGGATGCTGCTGGGCACCTTCATTATTGCCCTCAGCCTGGGTGCAGGTACGCTGACCGGTGGCCGCCGCATCGGCTACACCTTCGCCTACAAGATGGTGCGCCTGGACCCGTTCCGTGGCGCGGTCGCTCAGGGTACGACCGCGGTGGTGCAGGTGCTCGGCTACTTCCTGCTGCAGGTGCCGTTCTCCTCCTCGCATCTGGCGACGGCATCGGCGCTCGGCGCGGGCGTGAACCAGCGCTTTAACGCGCTGAAATCCAGGATTGTTCTGCAGATTCTTCTGGTGTGGCTGGTAACCATTCCGGCGTGCTTTGTGCTCGGTGTGCTGGCGATGGTGGCGCTACAGTCCATCAGCTAGTTTTTAGGGACGGTGTATGCCTCTGTGTGCCTGCTGCTGCGGCATGCACGGGCGGCAGGTTGAGTCTGAACAGTGCACACCTTCATAATGGGTTGAGTTCTTGGGCTGGCACGGGCCCGCTCACCCTCGACTGATTGTGGTTATGTCTTCCCCTACCGTAGCTATTCTGGTCCGCACGAAGGACCGCACCCGCTTCTTGAGCCGCGCGCTGGAGAACATTGCGCAGCAGACCTTCACCGACTACACGGTCTGCGTGGTCAACGACGGAGGCGACGAGCAGGCAACCCGCGCCGTCATTGAGGCTTCCCCGCTGGGCCCCGGCCGCGTGCAGCTGCTGACCACCGCTGGCGACAACATGGAGGCGGCGTCCAACGCCGGTTTGGCGGCGACCACCTCCGAGTACGTGGCGATTCACGATGACGACGACCTGTGGGCACCCGAGTTCCTGGAACGCACCGTCGCGGCGCTCGAAGAAAGCGGCGCGCTCATGTGCACCACCCGCGTTGTGGAGCGATACGAACGCAAGAACGCCGAGGGCGAGTTCGAGGTGTACGAGGAACGTATTTTCCACGACGGGCTGCCCAGCGTCGGTTTGCAGTTCCTGTTCCGCACGAACCGTGCCGTGCCGATTGGCATTCTCTACCGCCGCAGCCTGCACGAGCTGGTCGGTTTCTTTGATGAGTCCCTGCCGGTGGTCGGCGACTGGGAGTTCAACATGCGTGCCGCCTCCGTTGCGGATATTCTGCTGGTGGATGAGCCGCTGGCGTACTGGTCACTGCGCCCCGATGCGGAGGGCGCCGAGGCGAATAGCGTGAAGCGTCAGGCTGAGCATGCCCGCTTCGATTCGATGGTGCGTGCCCGCGCTATCCGCGAGGATCTGCAGGCGGGTGCCCGACCGGGTGCGTACCTGTACCAGGCGCATTTGGCGGCTGACCTGGAGCGCCGCGTGATTGACGGGCACGATCTGACCCGCGAATCCCTGGACATTCTGCGCTCTATCGAGAGCCGCCTGGAGCGTATCGAGGCTCGTCAGCAGGCTATTGAGAGCCGCCAGCAGAGCATTGAGGAGCGCCTGCGGGTTCTCAAGCACCTGCGCACCCCGGGCCGCGCGCTGCGTTCCTTGGCGAAGCGTTCCCTCAATCAGCGGTCCCTGGTTCGTCGCGGTACTGAGGCTGAGTCGGCAGAGCAGAAGGGCGCGTAGCCATGACAGAGAACAATCATTCTTCTACAGCGCTGCCTTCTGCAACACCGCGCGTGCTCGTCATTGGCGATATCGGCCAGCACACCTACCACGTGGGTGACGAAGCCATGACCATTGCGAGCGCTCAGGCGCTTTCCGAAGGCGGCGCGGCGGTCACCCTCATGACCCGCGATGTGGGGCATTCGGCGCGCTATATCGGCGCGGTAAATCGTGAGGTGGCAAATCATGAGGCGGGCGCACCCTACGAGTACCTGCCGTTTTTCCTCTTCCCCTGGGCACCGGCTGAACGCGAGCTGACCCTCGCGGCGCTCGAGTGCATCCTGGCACAGCTGCACGCTGACCGGGAACGCCCATCCACCGCTGAGCTGACAACCCTGCCGCAGGTGCAGGCACTGCCGCAGGTGCTGCATCCGCTCGAGCAGACCGTTGAGCGCATGGTGGATTTTGCGGATTCTATCGCCGCCATGGACGCGGTCGTGGTCTCCGGCGGCGGCAACCTCAACTCCCGCTACGGCTGGCTGCTCTACGAACGCGCCGCCGCGGTGCGTGCCGCCGAGCATGCGGGCGTGCCCGTGTACGTGACCGGTCAGTCCCTGGGCCCGGTCCTGAACCCGCACGATGCGCAGGTTCTGGAGCGCATGCTGCACACCGCCCGTTCGGTGACGGTTCGTGAGCGTTCTTCCCTCGCGTGGTGTCGTGAGCGGGGTATCGATGCGCGCCTGAGCGTGGACGATGCCACCGACTACCTGGCGGCTTCCCCGGCGCGTACCCTGCACTATGCGGAAGGCGTTTCCGCATGTCAGGTACTAGATGACCTGCCGGAGCGCTACGTGTGCGTCACCGTCAACGAGTGCACCGAACAGCAGGCGCAGCAGATTGCGCGCCTGCTCGATAGCATGTGGCGCGAGCACGGCTACGCACCCGTGTTCCTGAGCCATTTTGGCGACCCGCTGAACCCCGAAAGCGGCGATATTCAGGTACACCAGCGCATCACTGAGCGGCTCAGCCCCTCCACCCCGGCGACCCTGCTGCCGATCCTGCACGCAGACCAGAGCGTTACCGTGCACCGCGGGGCGGCGTTCACGCTGACCAGCCGCTACCACCCGGCGGTGTTCTCCGCGGCGGCGGGTATTCCCGTGCTCGCCCTCGTGCCGGATGCCTTCACGCAGATGCGTGCGGGTGGCGCCCTGAGCCTGTACGGGCTGGGCGAGTTCACCCTGCCGTTGGGTATGCTCGCCGGTGGTGTTCCTGAGCTGATGGTTGCCGCTGCCCTGCGGCATGCTGCGGTGGCATCGGATGCACGCCGCGCCGAGCTGCTGGAGGTGTTGCGCACCGAACGCGCCTACCTGCTCGCGCAGATTCTTGCGCCTGATGCAGAAACTCGCGGCGAGGCAGACGCTCGCGGCAACGCAGAAGCACCCGCGCCTTTCCCCGCCGTGGAGCAGGTCCCGGCGCTCCCCGAGCCGTTGGGTGCAACCGTCCGTGCCGCACGCAATCTCTTCACCGAAACCTCCCTCACCGCGGGGTTCGAATGGGCGATGTCTGACCGGGCGCACTCCTGGGACGCCGAGCACCGCCGGCAGCTCGAACGCGCCCGCGCACTCGGTGGTGGGTACAGCGCGCACGGTGCGGAAGAAACGCGCCCCGTCACCGTTGAGCCTGAGTCATCTTCTGAGGTACCTGTCCAGCCGGGTCTGCTGGCGAGGGTAGCGCGCCGCCTCCGCGGCTAGGTTGCGTAACGGGGGCTCGAACAGCGGCTTTATTAGATTTCCTCGAAAAACGCGGCTACGGGCAAGTACAGGGCGCGGGGTCTCTCACACTTCAACCCAACACTCCCTAACCCCCTTGTGCACCGCATATGCGCCGGTATGATGGTGCCCATGGCACGATTCGCAGACATTCTACGCACTACTGAACAGAACACCCGACAGTTCGTCCGTGAGGGTGTTCACCGAGTCCGAGCAGACTTCTTTCAGTCTGTGCAGATTGTTGCGGCGTCTATGGGCGCTTGGCTTTTCGCTGAGCGCGTCCTGGGCCACCACGAGCCCATTTTCGCGCCGGTCGCTGCCCTCGTATCCCTGGGCTATGTGAGCGGCGCTAAGCATTCCCGCCGAATCCTTGAGGTCTCCTTCGGCGTGACCCTCGGCATTCTCATTGGCGACCTTCTGCTGATTCTGCTCGGTCACGGTACCTGGCAGGCGGCAGTGGTGCTTTTCTTGACCGTGATTATTGCCCGATTTATTGATAAGGGCATTATTTTTACGATTCAGCTCAGCTTCCAGGCCTGTTTCACGTTGCTACTGCCCGTGCCTGATGACGCGTTCACCCGCAGTTTCGACGGCATTGTCGGTGGCGCCTTTGCGTTCCTCGCCATGTACCTGATGCCGCGTGACCCGCGTAAGAACCCGCGTGCCCGCGCCCAAGCTCTCATGGATGCGTTCGCGAAGGTTTTCCAGCTGTCCTCCGAAGCGATCCGCTACTACGACTACAACAAGGCGTACCAGAGCCTGCTCGATGCCCGCGCCCTGCAGCCGCTCTACGACAGCTGCCGAGGCGACCTGATTACCGCGCAGGGTATGAATGAGCTGTCCTGGAATAGCCGCAAGAGCAAGGGCGAGCTGGCGCGCATGTCGAAGACTCTTGCCGCGGTAGATTTGGCGATTCGTAACGACCGCGTGCTTAACCGCCGCATGGCGTCCACGATTCACCACGTGCAGCTACGCACTGCCGCGCAGATTTCACTCAGTGACGCACTGACCGAGCTGTCGCTGGCGGCGCAGAGCCTCGGCCTGGGCATGTCTGCCCCGACCGAAAGTGAACGCGAACACTACATGATGGAAGCCCGCAAACGCATGATTAAGCTTGCAGGCACCCTCGAGCCGCGCACGATGGGTGTGGCAACCTTTGAGGGTGAGTCGCTGGTGCTGATGCTCCGCCTGATCGTGGTGGACTTTATGGAGGCAACCGGCATGTCTCACAAGGACGCCGTGGCGGTTCTGGTGCCCCTGGGCGAGGCGGTTACGCAGCATGCGCCGCGTACCTCGGCGATTCCGATTGTTGATACTGACATGGACGACTCGATGGTGGTTGACGATATGACCGATACCGCGGTCAACGCCCACCGCACGAATAAATTGAATACCCGTTCGATCAACATTATGTTGCACGAGAACGAGGAGGAAAGCCGCTCTTAGCGGTGTTTCTACAGAGGGGGCTCCCGGTGGTATTTACGCCAGCCGGGAGCCCCCTCCTCTGCTATCTCCATGCTGTTGATGCGCGGGCGGCTACTTCTGCGGGAAGAGCAGCGCGAGCGCCTCGCCCAGGGTGGTCACCTCACGCACGGTCACGCCCTCGGGCACATCCCCCACGCCGGTCGGGGAGGCGGGTACCAGCACGTGCGTGAAGCCCAGGCGGCCGACCTCTGCAATACGCTGGCGGATGCCCGGCACAGCGCGCACCTCACCCGCCAGGCCGACCTCGCCGAAGACCGCGAGCTTGCGCGGCAGCGGCTTATTCTGTGCCGCCGAGGCAAGCGCCATGACGCACGCCAGGTCGGCGGCAGGCTCAGCAATCTTTGCGCCACCCACCGTGGAGACGTAGCAGTCGAGCTTGCCCACATTCAGCCCGGCGCGGCGCTGCAGCACCGCCAGCAGCATCTGAATACGCGCCGAATCCAGGCCCGAAACGGTACGGCGCGGGGCAGGCGCCACCGCCTGATCCAGCAGAGCCTGCACCTCCGCGAGCAGGGGGCGGCGCCCCTCCATCGTGACGGTCACGCAGGTGCCCGCCACCGGGTGCGGGGTACTCGAAACGAACATGCCGGAGGGGTCCAGCACCGGTGCGATGCCGTCCTCGTGCATGTCGAAGCAGCCCACCTCATCGGTGGGTCCGAAGCGGTTCTTAATGGCGCGCAGCATGCGGATATTTGAGTGCTTATCGCCTTCAAACTGGCAGACCACGTCCACCAGGTGTTCGAGCAGGCGCGGGCCGGCGATGGTGCCTTCCTTGGTCACGTGGCCCACGAGCAGGGTGCACATATTGCGTTCCTTCGCGGCGGCAATCACGGAGGCGGCAACCTCACGCACCTGGGTCACGCCGCCGGCGCTACCCTCAACTTCTGCGGAGGCGAGGGTCTGCACGGAGTCAATGACCAGCAGGGAGGGGTTGACCTGTTCAATATGCGCCAGGGCGGTACCGAGGTCGGTTTCGCTGGTCAGGTAGAGGGTGTCCGCGATGGCGCGGATGCGGTCGGCGCGGAGTTTGACCTGCGCGGCGGATTCCTCGCCGGTGATGTACAGGACGGGGCGCGGCGGCTGGGTACTGTGTGCCAGGGTATTTTGTGCCGGGCTCTGCCCCGCATTCCCGGCGGTGCCGCGCGCGAAGGTGGCGGCGACGTCCAACAGCAGGGTGGATTTGCCCACGCCGGGTTCGCCCGCCATGAGGATAACCGCGCCGGGCACGAGTCCGCCGCCGAGCACGCGATCGAATTCGGGGTTTCCGGTGCTCATGTAGGCGGCTACGCGCGAGTCGACTTCTGCGATGGGCTGGGCGGGTTTCTGCACGCTGGATGCGGCGCGGGTACGCGCGCGGGTGCCCCCGGCGGCTTCTTCGACGGTGCCCCAGGTTTGGCATTCGCCGCAGCGGCCTACCCATTTGGCGGTGGTCCAGCCGCATTCGGTGCAGCGGTAGGCGGGTGCGGTTTTGGTGTTTTTCGTGCGCGCGGTCATGGGTCTATTTTAGGGTCTGGGGCGATATGGTGCGCGGTGTTTGGTCACGGCGAAATGGGGTACCGCAGAACACATTTTTACCCTTAAATGCAGATAGTTAACTCCCATGCACCCCGTATAAATATCGAGAATATCCGTTCGCTTTTGAGGCACTTTAGCCCGCCGTTCCGCCCCTGACCTGGCTCAATAACCACCCTTATGGGTACAATGTTTTTTGTGCAGATGAATTATAGTGACCTATTGCTTAAAACTATCGCCCGAATCGCCCCCGGCACCGAGCTCCGCGAGGGCCTGGAACGCATCATGCGTGGCCGTACGGGTGCGCTCATCGTACTCGGTTCCGACCGCACCGTATCCTCCCTGTCTTCGGGCGGTTTCAACATCGACACCGAGTTCTCGGCAACCCGCCTGCGCGAGCTGGCGAAGATGGATGGCGCTATCATCTGCGACCGCGACGCCACCCGCCTGCTGCACGCCGGCGTACAGCTCATGCCGGACGCTTCCATTGACACGAACGAGTCCGGCACCCGCCACCGCACCGCCGAACGCACCGCGATTCAGACCGGTTTCCCGGTGATTTCGGTGAGCGCGTCGATGTCCGTGATTTCAGTGTACGTTGACGGCACCCGCTACATGGTTGAAGACAGCCAGTACCTGATGGCCCGCGCAAACCAGGCGATTCAGACCCTTGAAAGCTATAAGAAGCGCCTGCGTTCGGTGCTCTCCAGCCTGTCTGCCCTGGAGATTGAATCGAGCGTTTCCCTGGGCGATGTGGCGATGACCCTGCAGCGCATGGAGATGGTGAACCGCATTATCCGCGAGGTTAGCCACTACGTGCTGGAGCTGGGCGTGCACGGCCGCCTGATTGCCCTGCAGCTGGAGGAGCTGCGCGCTCCCGAGATGACCGCTAGCGACCTGATTCTGCGCGACTACCTGCCCGAGGTGAACGACGAACTGATTACCGCTGGCGTTGAGGCGCTTCAGAACCTGGACGATATGGACATCGTAGATTTGCGCACGATTGCCCGCACTGTCGGCTTTGGTGAGAACCCCGACCTGGAGCTTCCTCTGCAGCCTCGCGGTTTCCGTCTGCTTGCCGGTATTCCGAGCATCCCGAACGCTATTTCTGAGCGTCTGGTGGAGCGCTTCGGCAGCCTGCAGGCTCTGATGGCGGCGTCCCTTGAGGATCTGCGTGCCGTGGACGGTGTGGGTGAGGCTCGTGCCCGCACGGTGCGTGAGCAGCTGTCCCGCATGGCGGAGAGCAGCCTGGAGAAGTACCTCTAAAAAGACCCATACGAAAGCCCCCGCGCCGAAGAAGAACCGGCACGGGGGATTTTTCTGACCTTACGAGAACCTTTTGCATTATGATGTAGTGAAAGCGGAGTTCCCTCCGCTCCCTGATGTCTCAAGCATCATGACACCCCAAGGAGGTCACAATGTCGTACTCACGAACTAAGCGCCCGGTCCCGTTCTTCGTGTGGGCGTCCCCCATTCTCTTTCTGATTTACCTGCCGTTGCTGTGGTTCAAGGTCATCCCCAACTCTTTTGAGGTGACTGACCTGTCCACCCTGCTGTTGGCGGCACTGCAGTGGACCGCTTTCGGTAGTCTGCTCGGGTACCTGGGCGAGCGCCGCTTCGCCAAGCCCCGCGCCTCCAAGTAATAACCAGGCAAAAGCTAATGCCCCCGCGCCGGAGAATATCCAGCACGGGGGCTTTACGCGCCCGCTCAGGGGGCGAAAACTAGTGAGCTACTGAATAATGAAGTTCACCGGAGCCGAGCTCACACCATTGACGGTCACCGCAGCCCAGTAGGAACCCTTCTGAGCGGTCGAAGCAGAAGAGCAGCCCAGAACGTTGATCTTACGATCCCACGCCAGGTCGGTTGCGCCCTCAGCACCTGCGGCCACCTCAGACTTCTGAACGGCGGTCGCCGCGCACAGGCTGCGGGTGTACACCTGAGCCGCACCGGAGGTAATCTTCAGGTCAACGCCGGTGTTCGCGCCCTCACCGCCCACAGCGCAGGGGGTCTTCGAGGAGTTCGTGTAGGTCACGTGGAAGGACACCTGCTCACCGGCCGCGAAGACACGCTTCGCGGGGGTGACGGTCACCTTCAGGTCGTTCGCGGTACACGCCGCAACAGCAGCCGCAGTGGTCACGCTCGGAGTCTGTGCGGGGGTAGTCGGGGTCGCCGCGGGAGTAGTTGCCGCGGCGGTGGTCACGCTTGCAGAGGGAGTAGCAGAAGCGGTCACCGAGGGGGTTGCCGAAGCACTAGCCGACGCGGTTGCAGAAGCAGTCGCGCTAGCGGACGGGGTAGCCGAAGCAGTTTCGGAGGGGCGAGCACTGAAGCTCTGGAAGGGCGCACCGGAAGGCGTCGCAGTGGAGGCTACAGTGGCGTCCTTCTTGCCGTTAATCATGCCGACCATGGAGGTCACGCCGGCAACCAGTAGCAAAATAATAGCGAGCAGAGCAATAACCGCCACGATACGACGGCGGCGGTACACTTCGGGAGGCAGAACGGGACCATTTTCAGACATACCTTTAAGGATACCGGGTTTAACCCTGAGATTCACAGTGAACTCTGTTCATGCAGTTTTGGGAATATATGCCCTGTGGCGTAGGCTTTTCGGATGACCTCAGAGCCCAAACGCACCGCACGCACGCGCCCCGAACCCACCCTGCCCGAAGGCACGAATACCGAGGCGCTCCACCACCGAATCAACCGGTGGTTCCTCGACCAGGCACGCGATTTGCCGTGGCGTCGTGACGAGTGCACCCCCTGGGGCGTGATGGTCAGCGAGTTCATGCTGCAGCAGACCCCCGTCAAGCGCGTTCTACCCGTGTGGGAGGAGTGGATGCGCCGCTGGCCCACCCCCGCCGACCTTGCCGCCGAGCCCGCCTCGGAGGCGGTGCGTGCCTGGGGCCGCCTGGGTTACCCGCGCCGTGCGCAGCGTCTGCACGGTGCCGCTGTGGCGATTGTGGAGCAGCACGGCGGTGAGGTGCCCGCCGACTACGAGGCACTGCTGGCTTTGCCGGGCGTGGGTTCCTACACGGCGGCGGCAATTAGCGTGTTCGCGTTTGGTCTGCGCGCCACGGTCATTGATACGAATATCCGCCGCGTGCATGCGCGCGCTGTGTCCGGTAAGGCTCTACCCTCCCGCTCGTTGACGGCGGCTGAGACTCGCCTGGCGGAGGCGCTCATGCCCGCCGACACCCCCACCTCCTGCCTGTGGAATGCGGCGACCATGGAGCTCGGCGCGTTGGTCTGCACGGCAAAGTCCCCGACCTGCGAGCTGTGCCCGGTGGAGGATCTGTGCGCCTGGGTTGCGGCGGGCAAGCCGGAGGCGGACTACACCCCCAAGGGTCAGAGTTGGCACGGCACGGACCGTCAGGTGCGCGGGGCGGTCATGGCGGTGCTGCGTGCGGCGCATGAGCCGGTGAATCGCGAGCTCATCCTGGGTGCGGGTGTAGCCGCTGCTGGCGGCACGGCTTCGCCCGCTGCAGCTTCTTCGCCTGACTTGGTGTTCCCCGCGGATGCGCCCGCCGCGGTGCACCGCCCGCTCAAGGCGCTGTATGCGCTCTCCCCCGCCGCCGAGCAGCTGCAGCGCTGCTACGCGGGGCTGCTGGCGGACTCTCTGGCACGCGAAGTCACGCAGGGTGATGCAGTACTCGTCTCGCTCTAGTACCCGCCGCAGAAAGGCTTCTGGAGCCTACAGAAGACAGAAAACGCCTGTGGGGCGGTACCGGATCATTCCGATACCGCCCCACAGGCGTTTAGTGCGATAGAGCCTAGCTACCTAGGGCTTAGTCCCCACCCTGACCCTCTCGAGCCTCAGAAACAGGTGCCTTAGCTGCGGGAGCCTCAGCTTCGTTCAGTTCCTGCACCGAGTCCAGCGACAGCTCCTTCATCGGCTGAGAAGAGAAGACGAACTTCGCGGAGTCGCCCTCACCCTCAACGTCCACGGTGATCTTCTCACCGGGCTTGATGTCACCGAAGAGAATCTTCTCGGACAGGGCGTCCTCAATGTTGCGCTGCATCTCGCGGCGCAGCGGGCGAGCACCCATGGACGGGTCGTAACCCTTAGTCGCCATGAGAACCTTCGCAGCGTTGGTCAGCTCAATAGACATATCCTGCTCCGCCAGGCGCTTAGCCAGGCGACCCACAAACAGGTCCACAATCTGCAGAATCTCAGACTCGGAGAGCTGCGGGAAGACAATGATGTCATCCACACGGTTGAGGAACTCGGGGCGGAAGTGCTCCTTGAGGTTCTCCATCACGCGTGCCTGCATGCGCTCGTAGTCGGCGGTTGCGTCGTCCATCGCCTGGAAACCAACCGGGATGCGGCGGTTCACGTCACGCGAGCCCAGGTTGGTGGTCATGATGATGACGGTGTTCTTGAAGTCCACCACGCGACCCTGCGAGTCGGTCAGGCGACCGTCTTCCAGGATCTGCAGCAGCGAGTTGAACAGGTCGGCGTGAGCCTTCTCAACCTCGTCGAACAGGACCACGGAGAAGGGCTTGCGGCGGACCTTCTCGGTCAGCTGGCCGCCCTCATCGTAGCCAACGTAGCCGGGAGGCGCACCGAACAGACGGGAGACGGTGTGCTTCTCCTGGTACTCGGACATATCCAGGGTGATGAGCGAATCCTCATCGCCGAACAGGAACTCGGCAAGTGCCTTGGCAAGCTCGGTCTTACCCACACCGGTCGGGCCGGCGAAGATGAACGAACCACCGGGGCGGCGCGGGTCCTTCAGACCTGCGCGGGTACGGCGGATAGCGCGGGACAGTGCCGCGATAGCGTGCTCCTGGCCGATGACGCGCTTGTGGAGCTCCTGCTCCATGGTCAGCAGGCGGCTGGACTCTTCCTCGGTGATCTTGTAGACCGGAACACCGGTGGAAGCGGCCAGAACCTCAGAAATAACCTCGGGGGTCACGGTGCCGAATGCGTCGCCGCCTTCGCGCCATGCCTTCTCGGCTTCTTCCTTCTCAGCCAGAACCTTCTGCTCCTGATCACGCAGGCCTGCGGCCTTCTCGTAATCCTGGGAGTTGATGGCGTCTTCCTTCTGCTGGCGCAGCTTGGCGGCCTTCTCGTCGAGCAACTTGATTTCCGGCGGTGCGGTCATGCGCTTGATGCGCAGGCGTGCGCCCGCCTCATCAATCAGGTCGACAGCCTTATCCGGCAGGAAGCGGTCAGAGATGTAGCGTGCCGCAAGGTTCACGGCAGTCTCGATAGCCTCGTCGGTAATGGTAACGCGGTGGTGTGCCTCGTACTTATCGCGCACACCCTTGAGGATCTGCACGGCGAGCTCCTGAGAGGGCTCCTCAACCTGAATCGGCTGGAAGCGGCGCTCCAGGGCAGCGTCCTTCTCAATGTGCTTGCGGTACTCGTCCAGGGTGGTTGCACCGATGGTCTGCAGTTCGCCTCGAGCCAGCATGGGCTTGAGGATGGAGGCAGCGTCAATCGCGCCCTCAGCGGCACCGGCACCAACGAGGGTGTGAATCTCGTCAATGAACAGGATGATGTCGCCGCGGGAGCGGATTTCCTTCAGAACCTTCTTCAGGCGCTCTTCGAAGTCACCGCGGTAGCGCGAACCTGCGACCAGGGAGCCGAGGTCCAGGGTGTACAGGTGCTTGTCCTTGAGGGTCTCGGGGACGTCACCGTGCACGATAGCCTGTGCCAGGCCTTCCACGACGGCGGTCTTACCGACGCCGGGCTCACCAATCAGCACGGGGTTGTTCTTGGTGCGGCGGGAGAGGACCTGCATGACGCGTTCCATCTCCTTGTGGCGACCAATGACCGGGTCCAGCTCGCCCTCACGTGCTGCTGCGGTGAGGTTGCGGCCGAACTGATCCAGGATGGTCGAACCCGCGGGAGTGCCTTCGCGAGAGTTACCTGCACCCACGCCGGCGGTTTCCTTTTCACCGGAGTTGTTGCCGGGGTAGCCGGAAATCAGGTCCATAACAGCCTGGCGCACGGCTGCGGGCTCAGCGCCCAGCTTGACCAGCACCTGGTTTGCCACGCCCTCGTTGGCACGAACCATGCCCAGCAGGATGTGTTCGGTGCCGATGTAGCCGTGGTTCAGCTGAATAGCCTCGCGCATGGACAGTTCGAGAACCTTCTTCGCGCGCGGGGTGAAGGGGATGTGGCCGTTAGGCGCCTGGGGGCCGGGGCCGACGATGTCCTGAACCTGTTCACGTACTGCGTTCAGGGTAACGCCCAATGATTCCAGGGCGCGAGCACCGATGCCTTCGCCCTCGTGAATCAGACCGAGCAGCAGGTGTTCGGTACCGATGTAGTTGTGGTTGAGCATGCGTGCCTCTTCCTGGGCAAGCACCACAACGCGCCGAGCTCGATCGGTAAAGCGTTCAAACATTTACGCACTCCTTGCATTTTCCTATTGATACAAGAGTACGTTGAGCGCGGCCGAAAGGGCGGGCTGATGGGCATCTGTTCGCCATCAAGAGAACAGATAAGCTGTTCGAGGCGTTTGAGGCGCAGTTTCGGGGTGGTTTCGGGGCTTCTGGCAGGGAGGCGCTACGGGTGGGTTCTGAGGGGCTGCGGCGTCGATACGAGGGCTTGCAGAAGAGGGGAACCCACAAGAAGCCACATAGACCAACACCCAAACCGCTTGTTTCCTGCACGTGCATGAATATATTGCAGAAATTTTTAAAAATTTATATGTTTAAGTGAGAAATTTCAATAATTCGCAAAAAACATTTGCCGGATAATACGGCGCCTATTTCCCGGATAATTCCCGCATCATTTCGGCGTCCCCTCAAGAGATAATCTGCCCGTTCCGAATACGTTCCGAAAGAGCTACCGAAGATGCAGGGTCCCCAATTATTCGAGAATTTCAGTCGGTACATTCCAGCCTCCTCGATGGAATACTCGACTCAACGACCGCGTGAATATCACAGCGCATATCCCCCGCTTTGAAGAGATTAATGCACCAACACCTTTAGTGTTCCTGCCAATGCATGAAATCTAAATGGGGAGCCCGAACTCGATACCAAATTGCGCATCCGATTCCCCGCTCTTCCTTCTGACAATTTCAGAAGCGAGCCTCAGCAAAGGATCAATATATTTTACATGTAAATAGTTAATTGGGGTGGGCGACATAAAAACATCCCCTCCCTCCGCAGATATGTAACACATATCAAGAAATACCGAGGCAAAGCTAAAGGCGGATGGTGTTATCACCATCCGCCTTTAGCGCCCGGAGGATTAGCACCCTAAAGCACCAAACCCTCCGACAGCGTGAATACCGAGAGCCTTTAGCCCTGAGCCTTCATCGCCTCATAGTATGCGTCCTGAATATCCTGGTGGATACGGCCACGGTCAGAAACCTTGTGGCCGTTAGCCTTAGCCCACTCGCGGATTGCTGCGGTCTCGGGGTTGCGCTTGACCGGAGCGGCGGTGCCACGGGGGGCACGGGTGCGCTGGGTAGCGGTGCCCTGCACGCGGCGGGACTTCGCTACGAAGGGGCGGATAGCGTCACGCAGGCGAGCTGCGTTTGCGGAGGACAGATCGATTTCGTAGTGAGCGCCGTCCAGGCCAAAACGGATAGTTTCGTCTGCGGGGCCGCCATCGAGATCGTCTTCAAGGATGATGCGAACCTTCTGTGCCATTGAGGCACCTCCTCATCTGTTGCATATATCCTGTGGAGTAAACCCAAAAGCCTCTATCGGGATTGAGAAAATAGTGTGCCGGATATATTTATGTACTAATTTTCTTTCATATAGTAACAGAAACATATTAAAGATTCCGAAAACATTCTGAGTATTGAAACAATGCACCATTCGCCCGTAGCGATATATCGCTTCTGTGCGTCCCCGTTAAATCTGCACTCACCACAAGAACATTAAAGTGAAGTTTAGAGTGCAAATACTTTGGATTCTTCCAGGGTTCTTCCAGACAGCAGACACAGCGCCCAGAGACAAAGACACCTAATAATGCACCCCGGCGTCCCCGACAATCTGAGTGAAATATAGCGCCCGTACGAGCCCGCACATTAGACCATTCGCACCATACATTCCTACGCTATTCAAAAGCGAAATTCCACCCCTATCCCAGCACCCCATTCTTTTCTGCACAAGACATTCGTGTATAAGAACAGAAACCCCCGTCAGAGCAAATAGAGCAGCATAAATCAGCGCCAGATTGGAGCAAAAAAGCACCCTAAAACGCCCCTGACCTGTGCAAATAAACAGAAAACCCCACCCCAGAAGCTATACACCGTGCAAAAGAATGCACAGAAAACGGCGGGTGCCGCAGATACAACCGTATCCGCGGCACCCGCCGTACTAACACCTCTCAAGGTGAAGCTAAAGCTTAGGCTTCCGGCTTCATCAGGGGGAAGAGAATAGTCTCACGAATACCGGGCTGACGCACCACAGTACCCGGACGCTCCGGATCCTGGTCGCCCGCCAGCAGCATAATCAGACGGTCAATACCCAGGCCCAGGCCACCCATCGGGGGTGCACCGTGCTCCAGGGCGCGCAGGAAATCCTCATCCAGCTCCATCGCCTCATCATCACCGGCAGCAGCCAGCAGCGACTGGGCGGTCAGACGCTCACGCTGAATAACCGGGTCAATCAGCTCGGAGAACGCGGTACCGCGCTCCATACCGCCAATAATCAGGTCCCACGCCTCAATCAGCGGTGCACCAGAACGGTGCGGACGCGCCAGCGGCTGAGCGCTCGGCGGGTAATCGTACACGAAGGTCGGGTTCACCAGGGTCGGCTCAACGATCTCACCGAAGAGCTCGGTCACCAGCTTCTCAGCGTCCCACTTCGGGTCGATGTCCACCTCGTGCTTCTCAGCAATCTCACGCAGAACGGATGCGTCAGTCTCGGGGGTAATCTCAACGCCCACAGCCTCAGACAGGCCCGGGTACACGCCAACCCACTTCCACTCACCGAACAGGTCAATGGTGCCGTTCTCGGTCTCAATACGCTCGGTACCGACAGCCTTCGCGCAGCTCTGGATAATCTCCTTCATGCGCTCAGCCATCACAAACTGGTCAGCGTAGGTCTCGTAGCACTCCAGAGTGGTGAACTCGGGGCTGTGGGTCGAGTCCACACCCTCGTTACGGAACACGCGGCCAATCTCGTACACACGCTCAATGCCACCCACCACTGCACGCTTGAGCGGCAGCTCGGTCGCAATACGCATAGTCATCGGCTGGTCAAAAGCGTTCAGGTGGGTGCGGAACGGACGAGCCGTCGCACCACCGTGCACCAGCTGCAAAATAGGAGTCTCAACCTCAATGTAGCCGTGATCCTCCAGCACGCGGCGGACGGTGCGGGTAATCAGGGCGCGCTTCTTCACCAGCTCGCGAGCCTCCTCGCGAACCATCAGGTCCAGGTAACGCTGGCGAACGCGGGTTTCCTCGTTCAGGTCCTTGTGCAGAACCGGCATGGGGCGCAGCGCCTTCGACGCCATCTTCCAGTCGGTCACCATAATGGACAGCTCACCGCGGCGAGAAACAATCACGCGGCCGGTCACGAACACGTGGTCACCCAGGTCAACCAGGGACTTCCACTCAGCCAGGGACTCCTCGCCAACCTCAGCCAGCGACAGCATCGCCTGGATGCGCTTACCCTCGGTACCACCCTGCAGGGTCGCAAAGCACAGCTTACCGGTGTTACGGACGAACACCACGCGGCCACCAACATGCACCACACGGTCAGTCTCGTCGCCAGCCTTCAGCTCCTCAGCAGCCAGCTTCGGATCGTACTCGGCGCGCAGATCCTCAATGTGGTTGGGCTCCACGCGGTTACCCTCAGAATCCAGCAGACCCACCGGGTATGCCTCGCGACCCGACTCGATCAGCTTCGCACGCTTCTCCAGGCGAATCTGCATCTGCTCGGACATATCAGCAATCGCCGGTGCGGCAGTGTGCTCAGTGCTCACAGTGATACCTATCTGTGTAGTGTGTTGGGGACTCTTCTAAACGAACGAACGCTTAGCGCAGGTCCATGTTGTCAATCAGGCGGGTCGGGCCAACGAACGCAGCAACCAGTGCCAGCACTCGCTCCGACTCCTCAGTCGGCTCACCGAAAGTCATCGGGTCGACCAGTTCCAGGTAGTCAAGGCGTACACCCGGAGTGGAATTGATACGCTCACGCGCACCGTCCAAATCAATCTCGTGGAAGCCACGGTTCAGCGAATTCTCACGCAGCATCGCCAGGGTGCGGGACAGTACCAGGGCAGACTCGCGCTCCTCATCCGACAGGTAGCCATTACGCGAAGACAGCGCCAGACCGTTATCGTCGCGAACGATCGACACAGGGCGCATGGTCACGTCGTGGTTGAAATCGCGTACCATACGCTGAATCAGGATGTACTGCTGAGCGTCCTTCTGACCGAAGTACGCGTTCACCGAGTGGTTACCGGCTGCGGGGCGAATAATGTTGAAGAACTTATTGACCACGGTCAGCACGCCATCAAAGTGGCCCGGACGGGTCGCACCCTCAAACTTGGTGCCCAGCTCGCCGCTTGAAATGCGGATGAGCGGGTCGCCGTCGGGGTACATCTCTTCAACCTCGGGGGCAAAAATAATGTCAACACCGGCGGCACCAGCCAGGGCAGCGTCTGCCTCCAAGGTGCGCGGGTATGCTTCGTAATCCTCGCCGGGGCCAAACTGCAGCGGGTTCACGAAAATGGAGGCGACCACTACATCATTCTGTTCAGCGGCGCGACGCAACAGGGTTGCGTGGCCGTCGTGCAGGGCGCCCATGGTGGGCACGTAGCCCAGGGATGCGTTCTTGTACTGAACTGCGGTGCCGTTCTGCTCCGCCTCCTGGCGGGCTGCTCGGTCCAGTTCCTCCTGCGCTGCGGCAAGGGATTCGGTGATTGCCGTGCGGAAATCCGCAATGGTGGTCACGACTCGGGGCATCGAAGTCTCAGTCATGACGAGAACTCCTTGTTTTCGGGGGCTGAATCATCAATATCGCCGGGGTGGTTGCGGTCCGAAGACTCACCCAGCAGATTCTCAATTCGTCCCAGTTGTTCATCGTTTAACAAACCTCTATTATGCGCTCTTTTTGCGGTTGCGTGTGCCAGAGCGGCGTAAGAGTCTGTAATATCACCTGTTTTCTCATGCTCTGAGTACTCATTCAGAGCCTGAAGGTGAACCTTCACGGTACCGGCATCTCCACGTGCCACGGGCCCGGTGAGAGCGCCTTCGCCGCTGGCGAGCGCATTGTCCACGGCGGCTCGCACGAGCGGCCCCATGTAGCGTGCGGGGTCCTCAATACCGATGGAGGCGAGCATCTGCTGGGACTGACCCAGGATGGTCACGAGGTGATTCGCGGCGTGCGCCAGGGCTGCGTGGTAGAGCGCCCGGTCAGCCTCGGCAACGTGCACGGGTTCGCCGCCCATTTCCACCACGAGTGCCTGAGCAATCGGGATGAACGGCGCAGGCCCGGTCACGGCGAAGCAGGTGCCATTCAGGCGCTGCAGGTCCACGGACATGCCGGTAAAGGTCATGGCGGGGTGAATCGCCAAACCGATAGCGCCCAGCGCAGTCGCCGGTGCGAGAACCTCGGTGCCGTGACGGCCGGAGGTGTGCACCAGAATCTGACCGGCGGTAATACTTCCCGAAGACGCCAGGTAGGTGATAAGGCCCGGCAGCTCATCATCGGGAACCGCGAGAATCAGCAATTCGCTACGCTCAGCAATCTGCTCCACCGGCAGCAGCGGCACATCGGGAAGCAGCATCGCGGCGCGCTCCTGAGAAGCCTCAGAGACCGCGTGAACACCCACAATAGTGTGCTCGCAGGCGCGCAGAGCCGCACCGAGGACGGATCCGACCCTCCCGGCTGAAATAATTCCAATGCCCAAACGCGCAGGTTTTGAATGCTGTATCACGGCTTTAAGTATATTCTCCCTTTCACGCCGGCCCTGCCGTCAGTGTCACGAAGAACACTGACGGCAGGGCGCGTTCTGTAGTTTTGCTGGCGGGTTAGCGCGCGCTGTACCCGTTCGCAGCAGGCGCAGAACCCAGCGCGGGTTCCGGTACGCGGTAGTAGGGCTCAATGCCCTCCAGCCGAACCGTCATCAACCACACCAGGTCCTCGCAGACGCGCGGCGGTAGGTGCATCATGAGCGTGCGCACCGGGCCGGGCACCGTACCGAAATGCACGCTCGCGCATCCGAAGGCACGCTGCAGCGGGCCCTGACCTCGGCTCACGCTCAGCACACGGCTGACCGGAACAATCGACAGCGTACGGATAAAGTAGCCGCCACGAATCAGCAGCAGGTCACCTCGCGTATGCTCACCAAGGCTCGAACGCGCCGCATCAGAATCAATGCGGGTGGTCGCCTGCACCGAACCGGCAGTGTACCCAACTGTAGTCACGCCGTTACGCTTCCAGGTGAGCAGGTCCATCCAGCGCGCCGAAGAGGGCGTCACAATCATTGCCGGAACCTGCGGCTTCTGACTCTTCAGCGAACCGTTGGCGGTATCCAGCAGCACCTGCGCCTGCGCCTCATCCAGCGCGGGTAGGAGCAGACGCAACACCATCAGCGTCTCCTGCTTGTTGCCAACCGGCAGGGCAACATTGCGGGTCACCAGCTTCTGGTTGTCGTTCTTCTCAATACCAATACCGGCAATGGTCATCTTGATGCGGTACCAGCCGAACGCACGCCACAGAATGGACTGCTCCACGGCGAGTGCCTGAATACGCTCAACCATCACGTTCTGCGTGTGCGTGCCGGTGAAACCGTACCGCAGGGTCACGCCACCCTGACCGCTGGGGGTGATTTTGAAGTTTGCGGCACCATCAAAACGTGTCCAGAGGGCAACCACGTAACCAACCATGGGCGCGAAAGTGCCGGGCAGCATCGCCATAAAAATGAGGAACGGGCTCTCACCAGCCATGATTGCGGCGAAGACGGCGGCACCGACCATGAGGGCTACGGCGGGCACCAGCCACACCAGGTGCTCCAGCATGATGGAGGCAATCAGACGCACATTCGAGATGCGGAAAATCGGCGGCTGCGAGGGGTCAGCCGCGACCGGCATCGGCATACGGCCGCGAGCGCCGCGGCGGGATGCTGCGGGTTGCTGAGGTGCAGACTGCTGGGTGCCGTCTTGATAGGGCGCAGAGTGCTCGGGTGCGGGCTGCTGAGGCGCCACCTGCTGAGTGCCGTCCTGCTGGGTGCCATCCTGCACAGGCGCACCGTAGGACGCCTCGAACGGCTGGTGCAGCTGATCCGCATCCGGCATGCGCTCCGCAGAAATCTGCATGCTATCGGGCAGCACGTCGACCGGGCGGCCAGCCGCCTCCGAACGCAGCAGGTTAATACTCGCCATCGCGGTGCGGCGCAGAACCTCCGCCTTGCGGGCAGAAACGTACTTGATGTGCAGCGCCTCCGAAGAGCCGTCAGCCACCTCAAAACGAAGCTCCGACAGACCCAGCAGACGCGCCACCAGAGGACGCGAAATGTCCACGCTCTGCACGCTCTCCAGACGAATCGTGCGGTTCTTCTTGAACAGAAAACCGCTGCGGCGGTGAATCGCCAAATCGTCCAGGCTGTAGCGGGTAAACCACCAGTCAATCGAACCGCCGACCAGAATCAGTATGAGCACGGCGAAGCCGATGAGCTGCGAGTACGTCGCGCTGAGGTAGCTGCTATTCTCGTCGAATGCCTGCGTCAGGCGCGCGCCCCACTCATTCGGCGGGGTGGTCAAAATATTCAGGATGATGCTCTGGAAGAAGCCGAACGCCAGCAGAATAATGAACCAGAGGTTCATGATGAACGTGCGGATATCGGCACGCCACCACTTCTGCTCCTGCGGCGTCTGAGATACAGGAGGCTGCGGCGCCTGCGGCGCGGGGTTGGGCGGGACCGGGGTACTCATTAGAGTGCCGCCATTCGCTCATCGGCGCGGCGCACCAGATCCGCGCGCAGCTCCTCCGCCACGTTCAGCGGAATACCGAACAGCACCATCGTGCCGGTGGTTGTACCCGCGGTGCGCACCGTCAGGCGGGCAACACCGCACATGCGCTCCAGCGGGCCCGAATCCACATCAACATACTGGATGCGACCGTACGGCATAGAGCTCATCGAACGGAACACGATACCGCGGCGAGCCATCAGGTGATTCGGCTCCAGCGCGTAGCCGAGCGCGCGAGTACGGCGCGGAGTGGTCAGAATCCACCACAGACCCCACAGGCCAAACACCGCGACCACAGCCAAGCCCGCGATGCGGAGCGCCTCCGGGCCGCCGAAGAACACACCCGCACAATACAGGGCAATACCCGCAAGAATCGGGAACGCCAAGGCAGAAATAGTGTGAACAAAACGAACCGTCAGGTAGCTGGAGGCGGCGGGCACCCACTGCGGCTCCGGCACGGATTGCGGGGGCACAGGCTGGGAGCTTACCGGCTGAGAAGGCGCCGGCTGCGAGGGAACTGGCTGCGGCGCGTTCGGGTAGGCGGCAGCGGGCGGAACCTGCTGACCGTACTGTGCCTGCTGCTCAGGCTGGGCTTGCTGTCCATACTGCGCCTGTTGCTCAGGTTGGGTCTGCTGACCATACTGCGCCTGCTGGTCATGCTGGGCACCCGGCTGACCGCAAGCCGCCTGCTGGTACTGCCCGTACTGGTTCTGCTGAACAGGCTGACCCTGACCATACTGACCCTGCTGGGCGTCCTGCCCGTACCGATCATTCGGCGAATAACTATTCTGGTTAGGAGCCGACATAGGTTCCTCCCTCTCGCGGCTTGACAGCACCGGAAGAGGAGGCCGCATCCTCATCATCCTCCGGCGGAATACGACAACAATGCTGCGCCCACAGGCCAGCAATCAGCAGGGCAACACTGCCCACACAATTAACAAGAACCTCCCAAAAGACCACCGAAAAACCGCGCGTAGACACCATCGCCACATGGTAGCCAAGAATCGCACCGCACCAGCCCGTCAACAGGGCACCGGTCATGATGGCCCCCTGCGCATACGCCACCGCACGCGCCGCAAGAATCGGGCCCATATGCGGCACCTTCTCACGCGTCTGAATACGACGATAACGAGCCACCTGCACGCCCAGCCACACGGCACCCGCCGCAACCAGCAGGCACACCGCGCCGAGCATCCACGAAAAATTCAGCTCGCCAAAACCGGCGCGAATCATCACGGAATTCACCATAAGAGCGACAGCGGCAGCGCACACCGCCGCCACAATAATCGCCCGATAGCTCAGGGGCTTCATGGTGTTTCCTTTCGGTAGGTTCCTCTACCTTCCAGAGTGCCACATTTAAGGCTAATCGGGTACCTTCATCTCACGCATATAGCTAATAGCGTCTTCATCCGCCTCAACCAGCGTGCGGGCCAGCTCCGCAACGTTCACAACCTCGCGGCTCAGCGGTGCAGGAACCTCATCCGCACGCTCCCCCGAAGGCTCTGCACGCCGGGTCACCGTCAGGTGCGCCTGCGGATCCATCTGCGCCCACGGCACCAGCACAAAAGCACGCTCCTGCGCCCGCGGATGCGGCAGAGTCAGCACCGGATCCTCAGAGATCACGCCGTCATAGTCAATCACGTCAATATCGAGGGTGCGCGGGCCCCAACGCACCAGGCGCTCACGGTGATGCGCCGCCTCCACCGCATTACACAGCTTCAGCAGCTCGTAGGCGCCCAGGTCAGTGGTCACCTCAATGACCGCGTTCACGAAATCCGGCTGACCCGCCGGGCCACCCACCGGTACGGTACGGTACAACCCGGAGGCGCGCACCAGCTGCACGCCACCGGCCACCAGGTCGGCAACAGCGCGCTCCAGGGTGTCTTCGCTTTCGCCCAGGTTCGAGCCCAACGCCAACACCGCGCGGTGCGCATACTCTGCCGCACCCACCACTAGCGGCCGTCCTCAGCGGCGCGTTCGCGGAACACGCTCACCGCAACGTTACCGAACGGCAACTCAATCGGCGCCTGCGGCTTCGACACGGTAATCTCCACCGCCTCCACCAGCTCAAACATGGCAAGAATCCCCTCGGCAATATTCACGGCGAGGGTCTCAATCAGGTCCAGCGAACCGTTCGTCACGTGGCGGTGAATCAGGTCAACCACGAGCGCGTAGTTCGTGGTCTTCGTCAGGTCATCGGTAACGGCCGCGGCGGAAAAATCGCTGTACAGAGTCGCGTCCACGACGAAGGGCTGGCCGTCGCGCTTCTCAAAATCGAGCACGCCGTGGTAGCCCCTGGCGGTAATGCCGGTGAGGGTGATGCGGTCGTGGCGGGCGTAATCTGCCTGGGTCATTGGGGGGTCTCCTAGAAAGTATTTGGGGCGTTGGGTTGGCGAGTATCTAACGGCGTTAGCTGACAGAGCCGTAGCTGACAGAACGTAGCGCGGAGGCGACCGTCACCGCATCCACGCTGGCGGGCACGTCGTGCACGCGCACCGCCCACACGCCGCGCGACGCCACCAGGGCGGTCACCGCCGCAGAAGCTGCGGCACGATGCTGAGCCGGGCGCGGCTCCGACAGCGACTGCCACAGTTCGCGTTCAGCCTCACCGGCAGCGGTTGCGGTGAAGCCGCTCGCGTTCAGGCGCTCAGCCAGCGCCATATCCGCCGCGGTCAGAGCGTTCGCGATGAAACGCTTGCGGGAACCGGCAATGAGCAGGCGGTGCCCCAGGCCCTGCAGCTCGTCAATGGCGGCGAGCAGCTCCCAATCCTGCATACCGCCCTTCGCGAAGCCCAGACCCGGGTCAAGAATCAGGTTCTGCGGCAGCACACCGGCGGCAAGGAAACGCTCACGCAGGCCGGTCAGCTCCTCCACAACCTCGGTGACCACGCCGCGCGGGTACTCCGCCAGGCTGTCCATGGTCTGGGAGGTGCCGCGGGCGTGCATGAGGATGTACGGCACCTGCAGTTCGGCGGCGGTTTCAATCATTTCATCGCTCACGTTCAGACCGGACACATCGTTGATGATGTGCGCACCCGCGGCGATGGCGGCGCGGGCGGTCTGCGGGTTCATGGTGTCCACGCTGATGGTGGTGCCCATCTGCGCGACTGCCTCGATGACGGGCAGGATGCGGCGCTGCTCCTCCTCCACGCTGATGCGCACGGCACCGGGGCGGGTGGACTCGCCGCCAATGTCGATAATGGAGGCGCCCTCGGCGATCATGCGGGCGGCGCGGGCGATGGCGTCGGTGGCGGCGTAGTGCTGGCCGCCGTCGCTGAAGGAGTCGGGGGTGACGTTGAGGATGCCCATCACGAGGGTGCGTTCGGCGGCGAGCGCGTCGCAGGGCAGGGGGGCTACATGGGTGGTGTGTGTGGATTCAGTCATAAATTTATCGTACCGAATCTGCGATGCCGCCATGTTTGCCGCTGTGATTGGGGTGGGGATTGGAAGGGTAATCGGGGCGGAGGTTGAGATAGCGGCGGAGGCGATTCTGGTGACACAACAAGCAATATTTGCATTGCAGATACTTATTTAAGGGTATGCTGGGAGGGCACGCATACCGCGCCGGGCGCGTTCCCGGTCGGCGGTGCGCACCCACACATACATACTCTAGGAAGTGACTCATTGTGAACATGAAGACTGGAGCTTGGATCCTATCCCTGGTAGCTCTTGCCGCACTGGTGACTATTGTGCTTGCTGAAGGTGCTCCTGCCGTGCGCTGGATTGCTTTTGGCACCGCGACCGGTTGCGGTTTCATTGCCGTGGGCTTGATCGTGACTCTTGCCCTGGGTTGGGATGATCCGAGCGGGTCGAAGGGTTCTCTGCAGCGTTAGCGGCGGGGCTCGTCTAAGCTTCTGCGGTGCGGCACTGCCGACGCTGCCGCAGCCGCGGAAGGTACCGGCTCAGAACACACTCTCGGAGCACTTTGGCGATGCGAAAAGGGGCGGAGGTTTTCACCTCCGCCCCTTTTCGCGTGTCTAGAGCGCGCTTAGCGCTGCGAGAAGATCAGGCTCATCGCCTCCGCACGGGTTGCGCCGTTCATCAGCGCACCGCGCACCGCGCTGGTCACGGTCTTCGCGCCCGGCTTACGCACACCGCGCATCGACATGCACATGTGCTCAGCCTCAATCACCACAATCGCGCCGCGCGGATTCAGGTGCTCCTCCAGAGCCTCCACCACCTGCGTGGTCAGACGCTCCTGCACCTGCGGGCGGCGAGCGTACATATCCACCACGCGGGCAAGCTTGCTCAGGCCGGTCACCTTACCGTCCGGGCCGGGAATGTAACCCACATGCGCCACACCGTGGAAAGGCACCAGGTGGTGCTCACAGGTGGAGTAGAACGGAATGTCCTTCACCAGCACCATCTCAGAGTGGGCGATGTCGAAGGTCGTACCCAGAATCTCGCCGGCATCCTGGTGCAGGCCCGAGAAGAACTCCGCGTAGGCGCGCGCCACACGTGCCGGGGTCTGCTGCAGACCGTCACGGTCCGGGTCCTCACCAATCGCGAGCAGAATCTCACGGACGGCAGCCTCAATACGCGGCTGGTCGACGGCGTTCTTAACCTCGCTCATTCTCTGCTCCATTCTGGTTCGGGGTGCCGTTCTCCGGGCGCTGCGCCGGAGGGGCGGGGTAGTTCGGGTACTGCTGGGTGGGCATTGCGACGGTCGGGTCGGCGTCCGGGTTGGTGAGCGGCACCTCCGGCTGCGCGAGTGCCTGCTGGGTCGGTGCCTGCTGCACGGGTGCAGCCGGTGCTACCGGAACAGTAGGTGCCGTAGCAGGAGCGGCAGGTGCAGCGGCAGGTGCTTCCTCAACCTTTTCGGATTCCTTCGCCAGCTCGCTCGGTGCCTTCACCGGCGGGATGTTGGTGCGCTCGCGGGTCGGCTTGGAGTACCAGTACTCACGCTCGGGGCGCTTGCGAACGTCCTTGAAGATTTCGGCAATCTCGTGCTCGAGCAGGGTTTCCTTCTCGAGCAGGGCGAAGGCCAGGCGGTCCAGCACGTCGCGGTTCTCCAGCAGAATCGCGAACGCCTCATCGTGCGCCTGCTCCAGCAGGGCGCGAATCTCAGCGTCGACCTTTGCCGCGGTTGCTTCGGAGTAGTTGCGTGCCGAAGCACCGCCGCCACCGAGGAACGGTTCGGTGTCTTCGCTGCCGAGCTTCACGGAACCAATCACGGCGCTCATGCCGTAGTCGGTGACCATCTTGCGGGCGGTGTCGGTTGCCTTCTGAATATCGTTAGAGGCACCGGTGGACGGGTCGTGGAAGACGATCTCCTCCGCCGCGCGGCCACCCATCGCGTAGGCCATCTGGTCGAGCAGCTCGTGGCGGGTCGTGGAGTACTTGTCGTCCTGCGGCATGACCATGGTGTAACCCAGGGCGCGGCCGCGCGGAAGAATAGTAATCTTGGTGACCGGCGCGGAGTTACGCAGTGCCGCCGCGACCAGGGCGTGGCCGCCCTCGTGGTAGGCGGTGACCTTGCGATCGTGCTCGTTCATGATGCGCGAGGAACGCTGCGGACCAGCCATGACGCGGTCGATTGCCTCGTCGATAGCGCGGTCGTCAATCACGTTGCCGTTATCGCGGGCGGTCAGCAGTGCCGCCTCGTTCATGACGTTCGCCAGGTCAGCACCGGTGAAGCCGGGGGTACGCTTAGCGACCTGAGCCAGGTCAACGGTGTTAGCGATCGGCTTGCCTGCCGCGTGAACGCGCAGGATGTGTTCGCGGCCCTGCATATCGGGGGCGTCCACACCGATCTGGCGGTCGAAACGACCGGGACGCAGCAGCGCCGGGTCCAGGACGTCGGGTCGGTTCGTTGCCGCAATGACGATGACGTTCGAGTTGCCGTCGAAGCCGTCCATCTCAACCAGCAGCTGGTTCAGGGTCTGCTCACGCTCGTCATTACCGCCACCCATACCGACGCCGCGGCGGCGGCCAACAGCGTCAATCTCGTCGACGAAGACGATGGCGGCGGGGTCGCTCTTCGCTTCCTTGAACAGGTCGCGCACGCGGGACGCACCCACACCCACGAACATTTCAACGAAGTCAGAGCCAGAAATCGAGTAGAACGGCACGCCAGCCTCGCCCGCCACAGCCTTGGCGAGCAGGGTCTTACCGGTGCCGGGAGGGCCGTACAGCAGAACGCCCTTGGGAATCTTTGCACCCAGGCGGGTGAACTTTTCGGGTTCAGCCAGGAACTCGCGGACTTCTTCCAGTTCGGCGAGCGCCTCATCCACGCCGGCGACGTCGCTGAAACGCACTTCCGGCTTGTCCTTGGTGAACTTCTTCGCGCGGGACTTGGAGAAGCTCATCACGGATGAGCCGCCTCCGACTCGTCCCATCAGGAACCAGAAGAGCACACCAAAGAGCAGAATCGGCAACAGCAGGGACACCAGGGAGCTCAGGAAGCTGTGCTCAACCGGCTGGTCCGTGTAGCTTTCCAGCTCGGCGGATTCCATTGCCTTAGCAACTTCTTCGCCGCGGGGCTGCACGTAGTAGAAGCGCACCGACTTACCGTAGTTGTCGTTGCCCTTCTTGTAGTCGTCCTTAAGCTGCAGCTCGACGCGCTGGTCGCCGTCGTAGATCTTTGCGCTCTTGACCTGGTGGTCGTTGAGCAGCTGAAGACCCACGTTGGTGTCCACCTGACGTGAGGGCTGAGTGAAGAAGGAGGTCATGAGGAAAGCCAGCATGATTACGAGAGCTGCACCCGGCCAGAACCAGGGGCCGTTAATCAGCTTCTTCAGGAAGCCCTCCGAACCTTTCTGCGGAGTATTGGGGGTTTGCGCCAATGCTTTGTCCTTACGTTGCGGCTGTAACCCGTTGGGGTGCGGCATACTAGCCGAAACACCCAACGATGCAACCTTAAATGTACCCTACCCCGGCGGGCGGCTAGGTACCGGGCTTCTCTATTTCACCTGCGGGCTAAAGGGTTGTAGCACTCGGCGGGGGTGAAAGTGCATTTTCTTTGCCGGGTATATCCACTGCCGGGGGTATCCGCCTCCGGGTACAGCAACGCCCCGCTCCCCCACAAGCGTGAGGAGGCGGGGCGTAACACCTACAGCATGGTTACTGAGGTGAAGGCTTAGGAGTAAACGTGCGGGTGCAGGGTTGCGACGCAGTCCAGGTTGCGGTACTTCTCAGCGAAGTCCAGGCCGTAACCAACAACGAATTCGGGCTCGATGTCCCAGCCGACGTACTTGACCTCAACGTCAGCCTTGACGACCTTGGGCTTGCGCAGCAGGGTGCAGATCTCAACGGAAGCTGCACCGCGAGAAATCAGGTTCTGCTGCAGCCATGCCAGGGTCAGGCCGGAGTCAATGATGTCTTCAACGATCAGGACGTTGCGGCCCACCAGGTCGGTGTCCAGGTCCTTGAGGATACGCACAACACCGGAGGACTTGGTGCCGGAACCGTAAGAAGAAACAGCCATCCAGTCCATGGTGTAGTGGCCTTTGAGAGCGCGGGAAAGGTCAGCCATGATCATGATGGCGCCCTTAAGAACACCCACCAACAGCACGTCCTTACCAGCGTAGTCTTCGTCGATGCGCGCCGCCAGTTCGGCGACCTTCGCGTTAATCTCTTCCTTGCTGAAGAGAACGTTCTTAATATCGTCCTGCACGTCGATAGCCTGCACGATGTATTCCTTCGTATCTTTAGACGCTCTGCGCCTCCGCCGGGGGCCCCGGGTGCGGGGTTTCATGCCTTCCCACGGCGGACAATGTGGATGGTGTTCGCCTTAAGTATGGCTTAAAACGGCGCCGCGGCGCACCTCACCACGCAGATAGTGTGTGCTGAGGATGCTTCCGCGGGCACCTAGTTAGGGTCGAGTTGGCACTAATACGAGCACGTCCAGGCGTTCACCGGTTGCCGGATGCACAATTTTGCGGCGGCGGTACGCGCTCACGTGACCGGGCATCTGAACGGGCCCAGCTACCGCGTATTCGGCGGTGAAAGAGTCCAGCGCCTGCAGTCGCTCGAAGCCGGGGTTCTCTCCCCCGGCGGCTTTGCAGGCGGTGGCAAGCACACGCAAACGAAGCGCCGGATGCAGCGCCGCCACCTGCGCACGGTCCAGCAGCACGGCATGGTCCAGCAGCACGGCGTCTTCACGTTCAATGCCGCGCACGGCGGTTCCGGCGGGTAGGAGCGCCTGCCTGTAGGCAACCTGCGCCTGTTCGTCGAGGTATTCGGCATCGGGGCCAGCTACGGAGGCGGTGCGCGCCAGGGAGCGGGCGACGTCCCCGCCGAGGTGCTCCTCCAGATAGGGCAGCACGCTGTGGCGGATGCGGGCACGCATGAGGGTTTCGTCGGCGTTGGTCGGGTCGATCCAGGGGGTGAGGGTTTCGGCGTCGCAGATGTCGAGCATGTCGGTGCGGCGCAGTCCGAGGAAGGGCCGCAGGTAGGTGACGCCCTCTTCGACGCGCACGGGCGGCATGCCCGCCAGGGAGCGCGTGCCGGAGCCGCGGCTTAGGCCGAGCAGCACGGTTTCTGCCTGGTCGTCGAGGGTGTGGCCGAGTAGTACGGCGCGGGCGCCGGTGGCTTTAACGGCTTTGGTGAAGGCGCTGTAGCGGGCGGTGCGTGCCGCCATTTCGGGGCCCATGTTGCCGACGGGAACCTGCACTTTTTCGGTGATGACGGGGTGAAGCCCCAGGTCGGCGAGGGTCTGCGCGGTCTGCGCGGCGACCGCGGCGGAGTTTTCTTGTAGGTCGTGGTCGACGATGATGGCGCCTACGCGTACGTCGCCGCGGCGAGCAAAGTGCGCGGCAATGGCTGCCAGCGCGAGGGAGTCGGGGCCGCCGCTGCAGGCGACCAGGAGCAGGGGCAGGTCTGCAGCGTCCGCGGTGGAGGCGGTGCGGGAGCGTCCGGTGGCTTTGATACTTCCGGCGCCGAGGAGCTTTTCGAGGGCGGCGGCGAGGTGGCGGCGGGCAGTGCCGACGGCGGGGTGCAGGCGTCCTGCGCGTCCATTCTGCATGGTGGTTCCTTTGTAGAAAGCTCCTCTGTAGAAATTGCGAAGTGTCTATGTATATAGATACTTCACGAGGAGAATTTAGAAATAACGAAGGCTCAAGAAGTCAGGAGCCTTAGGAGCGCGGATGAAGGTACTCTTCAAACTCGTCCTGACGGTGTTCCAACTCTTTCTGCATGGCCTTAAACGGTGAGGCATTTGAGTTGAAAACATATCCCGGGGCGGCTCGGTCTGTGGGCCAGCGAACTGCTCGAGCCGCTTTGAGAGCACGCTTTAGGGCGTCTTTCTGCACCTTGGGTGGAAGACCGATGGTATCGGCAAGAGCAAGCCAATCGTCAACAGTAATCTTCCAGTCTTCGGGTGGTGAACCGTCGCCGGGATTCGAGTTATCTTTTCCGTTCACGCTAAGCGCCATAGACAGGGATTTAATGTGTACAAGCGAACAGGGGATGTCGTAGATAGGAGCTACTTCCCATCCACGGCGTCCCTTGAGGAGCGAAATATTTTTTGCGTGCAGGTCCCCATTGCCTGTCAGCCAGGCGTAGAGAAAATGCAGGTAAAGATTCCTTCGGGCAATAGCCGGGGAAGCAGCAAGCTTCACCATTGCTTGAATGACGCTCTCTGTTGTCACGGCATGGTTGTCTTCCGTGTATTTCTCACCTGAAGGAATACCCAAAATTTGGGCACCATCTTCCATGGCGATGCGTCCCCCAGAGGGTGTTCTGTCGAATCGAGAAACCATCAAACCCGATACGCCGTCCCGATCATAGACAAGCTCATGCTGAGCTACAGGAATCCCCATGAGTGCGGCCGCCGTGAGGTGGGCAGCTTCGTTTTCTACGAGCCCAGGCATTCGTTGCGGGCTGATTTTCAGAAGCGCATCGTAGCCAGCGCCCTTCCAATGTACAGGTAGGGTTTTCATGACAGCGCTCAGCTTTTCTTGAACGCCAGGCAGTCCTCGGCGGTCAACCGTACCCATAAGCTCTGTAAAAGAAACAGCCTCAGGTTGGTTAACCAACGCGGCAGGAGCGGTGTACAGTTCCCGCCCGTGCTCAATAATTTGCACATCGCCTGGAACGTCAGAACCAATCACCAGCAATAAGCCCAGGGTGTTATTTTTGCTGATTTTTTTCTCGGAACTGACAACGTCAAGCCTATAGCCTTCGGGCAAAAGATTCTGAAAGAAAGGAGGAATTGATTCTGCAGTATATTCCGTACCCAAAGGCAGGCTCGTAGCAACTGCCGGACCATTATATTCTGCTCGGTAGGTGAAATGAATCAACCCATTAGCATCTCGCCTCAAATATGCGGCGAGAACACCATCTTTATAGACATCTGCCATAAGTTCATCTGTCATGGCTTTTCTCCAGTTCAGCCTTCTAGCACGGTGTGGGGAGGGGTTAGGTGAGGGGGTTGGCAATAGTCAGCTCGATGCCGAGCTCTTGGGCGACCTTGAGGACCGCACCAATTGACGGGCCGGGTAGCCCACGCTCAATATCGCGGATCGTTTTATCGCTGAGCCCAACCATCCACGCCAACTCCATTTGGGTGATTTTTTCGTACTTGCGGACGGCACGAACCTGGGCACCAAATTCCTGCGCGAACTCCGTTGCGTCGAATGCCATGGGGGCCTCCTCCTCACCGCTACAGAACCTCAGGTTATACGAAGTATTCTTCGTAATACGCCTATATTAGCACCCCAAGAAGCCCTCCGAGGCTGTTTTCCGAAGAATAGTTCGGTTACACATGTCCTTCCACGGAACCTCCGAACACAATCAAAGAGCACAAAAAAGGGGCGTGCCCACCGCCTCCAGCACGCACGAAAACTCGCCCGAACCAGACACTGGGAACACGCCCTCTCCGTTCATCTGCAGCTCACCTATCACTAGGACAGTGACTGCAGACGAGCCACAATCGGTGCCAACTCCTCATGACTGTCCAGAATCATAAGAGGAATAAAAATAGTGCGGTGCGAAGCGAAGTAGTAGTCCGGCACCCTGTAGGCGTCCCATGTCACGTAATCGGCCCTGGGGTAGTTGAAGTTCATGGGCAGGTCATAATCCTCCCGCTTCGCCATTGCATGCTGGTACGCCCAGCTCATTGCTCGATGCAACTCGCTTCCCCGCTTAATGGGGGCAAAACGCTTCTTATATCGTGCAGCATTCGCCTTACCCAGGGGTTCCAAAGTCACCTTAGGGCTACCCGCGGCACGATAAAGGAAAGTAAAGTAGGCGCCACGGCTCGCCGGAGTGTCGTAGTGGAAGGAACCATCAGACCAACCGGTGGTCAAACCCACGCGGGTCGCCCAGATAGCAACCTTATAACGCGCATCGCCCGGGGTCAGGTCGGTGTACGGGGATTTCTCCGGTAGGTTCTTCACCTCGGGTGAGCCAGCCAGCTGATACAGGTACTCCAGCAAACGGCCGCGCGAAATGGTCATGACCTCATTCGGCAGGGACCACTCATCGATGTTGTCCAGCTCAACAGCCTGTTCCTTCGTAATCAGGCCGGTGCACTCCGCCCACTGCCAACTGTTCATAGCGTTCCTGCCGTATTCGCCGTACATTTCGAAACAGTTGACATTAGCCTTGGATTCTTCAGTAGGCTGTGCAGGTTTCGGATCAATATGCGTAGCCTGGGCCACGCCCTGACCCATGAAGCCCATAGTCAGTGCCAACAGTGCTACCGCGCCGCGGGTCGAAAGGTTTTTCTTCATTTTCTATCCTCGGTGAAAGGTGTGAGAACGGAAGAAGAGTGAATTTCTTTGAACATACTCGGAATCTGCACCTCGCGCAATCAACTACACCCGGTGTGCAGGCGGATGCGGCGAAAGACACAACAAAGGCGAAAGATGCAGCAAAAGGGGGCGTGCCCGCCGCCTCCAGCACGCACGAAAAATCGCACGAACCAGACACGGGGAACACGCCCCCAGCAAGCCCTCCCGCTCACCTGCCGTTAGGACAGCGACTGCAGACGAGCCACAATCGGTGCCAACTCCTCACGGTAATCAAGAATCATGAGAGGGGTGAAAATAGTGGGGTACGAAACGTAATAGAAATCCGGTGTTTCATTGAAATCCCCCGGCGTGTACCCGTCAGTGAGGAATCTAGTGTCATACGCCCGGACATCTTCCCCCTTCGCCAGCGCATGCTGATACACCCAGCTCATTGCTCGATGCAACTCACTACCCTCCTTAATGGGAGCAGCACCCTTCTCAGCACGCACAGCATTCGCCGCATCCAGAGATTCCAGAGTCACCTTGGGGCTACCCGCAGCACGATAAAGGAAGGTAAAGTAGGCGCCACGGCTCGCCGGAGTGTCGTAGTGGAAGGAACCATCAGACCAACCAGCACTCAAACCTACACGGGTCGCCCAAATAGCAACCTTATAACGGGCATCGCCCGGAGTCAGGTCGGTGTACGGGGACTTCTCCGGCAGGTTCTTCACCTCGGGTGAACCCGCCAGATGGTACAGGTGCTCCAGCAAGCGGCCACGCGAGATAGTCATGACCCCGTTCGGCAACTTATCTTCATCGGTTGTAGCCAGCCCAACAACCTGCTTCTTCGTAATCAGGCCGGTACACTCCGCCCAGTGCAAATTGGTTATAACGTTCTTGCCGTAATAGAAGTGCATGTCAAAACAATTAACATCAAATTCCAGCTCTTCTACAGGCTGTGCAGATTTCGGCTGAATGTATGCCGCCTGGGCCGCGCCCTGACCCATATACCCCATAGCCAGCGCCAACAGTGCCGCCGCGCCGCGGGTCGAAAGGTTTTTCTTCATTTTCTATCCTCGGTGAAAGGTGTGAGAGTAGAAGAAGAGTGAATCCCTTTGAACATACTCGGGATTCACTCTCCGCGCAATTATTTCAGAATGATTAAACTTTTACGTCATTTTGACTATTCCGATTAATCTCATTATCTTGCGAGGTTCTATAGACCACAAAATTAATATCAATATAGAAATTGCCCCAGGGGACACTGCGATCTCTCCTAAAGAAAAGGTGCCGACCGTCACTCGAAGTCAATTTATTACCATCACGGGCATTACGCGATGAACCGGCCACAATACTAATATCATCCAGCTTATTCTCCAGATAAAACCCGTAACGCGAGGAACGCTGGCCAACTTTCGGATTAGCCGAACGCGGCGATACTAGGCGTGCTCCAGAAGCATTTCGTCCAATATACCAATTAGCTGCTTCATCAGTGCGTGCAGTTCCCTTAAGAATAAGTGAATTCTCGAGACTCGAGGACTCACCTAGACAATTCATAAACTGATTATCCTTGAAACCTACGACCCACCCGTGCCCGCCATTCTCCTGAGCGGTACATCCGATGAACATATTCCGTTCGCCAAAAACTGCCCACCCGGCACCAGACTTTCTGCGGTACTGATCTCTATCGTGATAAAGGTCGGAATTTGGCTTATTGCGAATAGCAAACCAGGCGGTACATGCCACAAATTTACATTGAGCCCCATACACCTCAATTGCCCCATGATATCCGCCACCAAGATTGGCATCAGAGACCTCAACCATCACAAACTTATTATCCGCAGCTCCAGAGTTCAAACTCTCTGTTCTACGCTGAACATGACCCACCGGCTTTCCCACCAAGAGCCCTTGTCTGCGAGTTTTACGAATGCGGACCTTATCAACCTTCATAGCACGATCATGTTCACCCAGGATGGCAATTCCGATTGCGGTATCCCAGATTTCAACATTTGAAATAATGGGGGCAGCTTCAGGTTCATTAAAAATATCATATCTTGTATGAACAATAATGCCCGCAATATTATCCGGTATATAATTATCAGCAACATGCTTACCCTGAGCAATTTGATACTCAAAAAATCCTTTACGAATATTAGGATTCAAAAGATTAAGATTGGCGGCACGAATAAACATATCCCGCACCCCAAAACGCATTGGTATATTTGTTCCCATATCACCCACAAAGGTATTGTATGACCCCATATGAAATACCCCCTGACACTCCATATCATCACCATCAACATCTCTTAAAATCTTCGGGTTTTTATTAAACCCAATAATTTGTGTTGAGAATCCATGACCATACACCTCTACCCTATCCCTGAGATTAATAAAATCATTACTCACAAGATAGATTCCCGAAGGAATCTCGACAGAACCACCACCGGGAACAGCGGCCACCGAGTTAATGGCATTTTGAATTGCTGGTGCGGAATCCTTCGTGCCGGTTGGGTCTGCACCAAAATCCAAAACATTCACATGCTTTGATTTACTATAATCAACCATATTGTATTCCTTTCTTAAGCCATGTAGTTCAAACGCATTCAAATAGTTTGAATGCTAACCCACCAATTTTTCCTGAATATCTATACATAAAGATGATTTGATGTTTAATTCTATTAAATCTGTACCAACCCCCTATCAATCATCTCTTTTTGCAGAGCAAGATTTCCCGAATCCACAACCCTGCGATTACCCCCATAATTGTTTTATGGGGCAGCTATTGTGGTACATGTCAATACGCCTCCCGGCGTCCTAACACTAATCCGATAGGAAGCCGACACAGTAGATCCGCCGTATTCGCTACGACCCGGGAAATACACACCAAAGCACCCTCGTTGAAACAACTCTTCCGGCTGAGAAATATCTTTATCAACCTCAAGACCCCATTCCCAGCGCTGAGCTTGAATAAACGCACCGTCATCTTCTCCAAGGGATGCGTTTCCCTTCATCTCCCCTTGGTAGACACCACAAAAATACTCAGTGCTCTCTATTGAGGCACCACGCGCACGAACCACCTTCAGACCCGAGTCCTCACGCACTGTCAGTGATGGTGCAGCCGGGTACCCCTCAGGAGAATGGCTTGTCAATCCCATAGAACCCGGCTGCCAACGGCTCATCTGCACCATGTATTCTTGCGATCCACTCAGCTGTTCAAGCTCTACCACAATCTGCTGACCCGAAGGAATTTTAGACAGCCACTGCCCTGTATCACGGCGAATATGGGGGCGAATTACCTCATACAAGAATCGCTCTCCTTGATTCCCCATCAGTTCTACCGACGGAAGCGCATGCACCCCAGCATAGGGGCCCGAAAAGGGAAGGAGCTGAAACCACAGAATGACATTATCTGCACCATTAGTCGGCAACCATGCTTCACGAAGCGGGGCAACAGTGCATCCATCTATTTGCTGGGGAGACCCAACAGAGCTCTGAATACCCCATGCCGTGCTCTGAGGTGCTACGAAGAAACTTACCAGGGCAAATGACGAAAGCCGGCACACATGCCGGCGTGACAGTTCAGACATGATAGTCCTTAAATTGAGTTGAGTGATGACAATAGTGTGTGGCGTTTACGCTTCGTCGACGCTCTTACACCGCACTCCTTCAACCCTACTCTGAAAATTCACCGTTTTGAGTATTCACAAGCAAATATTTCATTCTCGTGAAAAAATATATATCAAGGTAAACCTGAGATTTATTAAAATCTCACTTTAAACTTGAATGTTTATGCAACTAGAACTTTAGAAATATCTTTAAAAATCTGAACTTGCAGAAATATTACAAACCCCACCGCACAAAGTACTTGCTGAAATCGACCTCAACAAAGCCCTGGGCAACGGCTCCGAGCACAACAAAAGGGGGCGTGCCCACCGCCTCCAGCACGCACGAAAACTCGCACAAACCAGACACGGGGAACACGCCCCCCTGATAAAAACCGGGTGCACCTAACGGTGCGGCAGCTTAGTGACCCTCAGCTGCGAAACGGTCGATAGCCTCCTGGACCATCTTCTCAGCAGCAGCCAGGTCTTCCCAGCCCTCGCCCTTAACCCACTTGCCGGGCTCCAGGTCCTTGTAACGCTCGAAGAAGTGCTGAATCTCAGCCTTCAGCTGCTCCGGAACATCAGCCAGGGACTTGATGTGGTCGTAGCGCTTGTCGGTGGGAACGCACAGAACCTTAGCGTCGCCGCCAGCCTCGTCGGTCATGTTGAACACTGCGACCGGGCGGGACTCAACCAGCACGCCGGGAACAACGTCAACGTCCAGGATCAGCATTGCGTCCAGCGGGTCGCCGTCCTCACCGAGGGTGTTCTCGAAGTAGCCGTAAGCGGTGGGGTACTGCATGGAGGTGAACAGCACACGGTCCAGGCGCAGGCGGCCGGTCTCGTGGTCCACTTCGTACTTCACGCGGGAGCCGCGGGGAATTTCAATAGTGACGTCGAGTTCCATCGGAACCTTCTTTCTCGTGAGTTAGAGTCACTTTCGCGGCGACTTCGGCGCGCAAGGTGCGAAAGTTAGGTGTTGAACTCACCCATTGTAACCCGTTCACGCACACCGAAACCGCGTATTCGGCGCCAAAACCACCGTTATTTACCACGCTCACACCACTGTTAACGTTCCGCCTAGTCCCACGCGCGCCAGCACACCCTGCCAGCACACTCCGCCGCCATGCAGGCAGCCCAGATAGGGTTCGTGAGGGGCAGCCGGAACACGGCATGAGCATCCCAGCACCGGCGCGTAAATTCGATAGGCACCCCATCCGCCCGCTATGCTCAAAAGATGCCTTCCAACAAGCACAACACCCAGACCACCACCCTCACCCGCCGCGCCGCCCTCACCCTCGGCGGCATGCTCCTCCTCACCGCCTGCGGATCCGCCGCAACCGAACAGAAACGCCCCGAAGGTTCCGCAAGCCCCAGCGGCAGCGCGTCCGGCACCGCCGAGGCGACCGCCTCCGCAACCCCGAGCGCCACCCCGACCCTCGCACCCGCGCTGCCCGAGGCCGAACAGGAGCAGCTACGCAACGCCCTCACCGCGCTCTTCGCAGACGGCACCTACCCGCAGTACAGCCTGCTCGTCACCGGCATGGACGGCAACCTACCCAGGATCAAGGCAACCACCGCACCCGCCGACCTGTACGCCGCCAACGCCGACACCGCGCACGTGCCCGCCTCCACGTTCAAAATCCTGACCCTGTTCGCGCTCAACCACTACGCGAACCTGCAGGCGCGCCTGCGCACCCGCGTAACCCGCGACGCCGCCGGACTGTACCTCATGGCAGGCGGCGACACCCTGCTCGGTGCGGGCGCCTCCAACCCGAAGCAGATCGTGGGGCGCGCAGGCCTGACCACCCTCGCCGAGCTAACCGTGAAGGCACTGAACGAGGGCGAAAAGCCCACCGCGGCGCTACCCGTCTACCTGGACGGCACCTTCTTCACCGGCCCCAGCGTGAACCCCGGCTGGGAAGACGCCGACGTGGCGTCCGGCCAGATCACGCCCATCCACCCGATTGCGCTCGAATCGCACACGGTGCCGGGCAAGTCGACCGCAAGCAACCCGGTACGCCCGGATGATGCGGCGGTTGCCGCCCAGCAGGCGTTCGTGGATGCACTCAACACCGCCGGCAAGGAGTCCGGCCTGAGCTTCACCCTGGCTGAGCGCCGCACCGCCCCCGCGGAAGCGGTCGAAATCGCCGCGGTCGAATCGGCAACCCTGCTTGAGCAGGCGCAGCACATGATGCTCGAATCCGATAACGCCCTGGCTGAGGTTCTCGGTCGTTGCGCCGCCATTGCCGCCGGTAAGGAAGGCAGCGGCGAAGCGGCACAGCAGACCGTGCGCCAGGCGCTCGTGGACGCCGGCGTGAACATTGAACACCTGGTGCAGGCGGACGTATGCGGCATGTCCCTAACGGACCGCGTGACCGCCCGAACCCTCGTGCAGGTTGTGGCTCTGCTGAATGCTGACGAGCATGCGGAGCAGCTGATGAGCACGTTCCCGGTCGCGGGCGTGAGCGGCACCCTGACCGGTCGTTTTGGTGCGGCAAACGCCGTGCACGCGCGCACCTTTGTGCAGGCGAAGACCGGCACCTTGTACACGGTGTCTTCGCTGTGCGGTGTGGCGACCCGACCCGACGGCACCCGCCTGATTTTCGCGATTATTCTGAACGATCTGGGCGGTGCGGATGCGCTGCCCGCCGCGAAGGAACGCGTGGACGCGGCGGCGGCGGCGATTGCGAACCGTTCGACTGCGCCGAGTGCTTCTGCCAGCCCCTCTGCGGTAGCGGCGAGCGCTTCGGCGGCGCCCGCGGCGGCAGTTTCTACCGCGGCCGCGGCGAGTGCAGTCTCCTAGTGTGTTCACCCGGATAGCCCCGAAATCCCCCCTAAATCATCCCACTTAGGTTGATTTTCTGTAATGTTTCACGTGAAACCTGAAAATCAACCTCTCGGGGTGAGAGGGGCACGGGGTGCCGACAGACTCCTCAACCGGGACTCGCGCCCGCTCACCCGGCAGGGTTTCACGCCCGCTTTGTTTCTCTCCTCCAGCAGAAAAGTCACCATGGACCTTACCTTCACCCTCGCTGATCTGACCGCTACCTCCGCCTGCGAGCTGCGGCTCTACACCGAGCTTCGGGAGCGTGCGCAGAAGCAGTCTGCCCACCCGACCCACGAGAAGTTGGAGCGCGCCCGCGAAGCGTACCGCGAGTGCCTGCGGGCGCTAACCGCCGGTGGAATGGTCGGCTGTGGAGTAGGCAGCAGTGAGCACGCGGGCGGCACAGCGCGCCCGGTGCCGCTGGTGGCGACCTCCGCGGCGGGGCTGACCTACACGGTGGAGCTCGACCGTCTGGAGTACTCGCCTGAGAACAGCACCTCCGAGAGCAATACCGCCCGAATCGCCTGCACCCCGCACCTGGGTGAGGCGGCACATCGGGCACTATTGCGAGGTGCCCTGGCGGCGCACCTGCTGACCGCTAGTGCAACCGAGAGTGCCGAGAATGCCGCGCGCCTCGACCTTCATCTGGGGCACGGCGCGGATGAGTACGGCGCAGAACCTGATTCGGAGCCCACTGAGCATTCCTCCCCCGTTCCTCAACCTCACCGGGTTGATTCGGCGCGTATTCTGCCGCTAATTCGCCTGCAAGAGCAACGTCTCCTGCTGCTCACCCAGGCGCTGAACGAGGGTGTAGAACCGGCGGAACTTGCCGAGCGCATCCCCTATTTTCTGACCTGCGACGAGTGCCCGGCGTGCCTGAACGCGGCGGCTTCTCTTGCCCTCGCGACCGATGCCCCGGAGCTCGTCACCGAAGACACTGCCGAAGATACCGCCGAGAATCCCGAAACTGAGGAGCACCCGGTCATGTACCGGGTGCCCGCCGCCGTCGAGAACGACAGCGAACAGTACCGCCTGCAGTGCCTGCTGGATGCCCAGCTCGCCTCCCTGGAGGAGCACGCGGCGGAGCACGGCTGGGGTGCCGGTGAGCTTGAGGCGGCGATGCTGTTGTCCATGACGAATTATCACCGCCGCGAGCGTGCCCCGTTCTGGCGTGAGCACATTCGCCGCCTGGAGGACGGCCCGACGGCGTGGGTGGCGAGCCGCGATTACGCGTACCTTAATCGGGTGCAGGTGCTTTCGGTGGAGCATGCGCATGCTCTTCTGAATACCCCCGCAGACCTGGAGGCGCTAGCCGCCGCCATGAAGGAGCCCACCGAGGTTGAAGACGCCCCCGGCTGGTATCGTGTGCGCGGCGCGCAGGTGCGCCTGTTGCGTGCGCGAATTGAGGCTGACCCGAGCCTGGTGATTGCGCCCTCTGACCGTGCGGTTTTTTGTGTGTATGAAGCGGGGTTGAGCCCGCAGATTGCGCTGGACCGTATGGAGTCGCAGGTGAATTATTTCCGTGCGTCGAATCCGGGTGAGCGTGTGCCCGCTGAGTTGGCGGCGACGGGTTTCTTTGGCTTGCGTGTGCTGGCGGTGGCGCAGGGCGGTTTTGGTGCCGGTTCCGTGGATTCTGCGGACCCCGAAGAGGCTGGCGCAGAGTCGGCTGGCGCAGAGTCGACCGGTGAGTTCTTGGAGGTGCTTCTGCAGGAGCGCATCCGCGTGAAGGATGAGCCGCACGGTGCCCTGCCTTCGGGTATTGGTCCTGGCGATCCGGTGTCTACGGCGACGATTGAGGCGGCTCTGCAGGCCGATGTGCACGGGCTGCTTTTCGATGGCGCGCTCATGCCTGACCTCCCCGTATCCGATGAAGATTCTGAGCCGTCCGAGGCTCCCTCCTCGCCCCGCGCCCTGCAGAGCGTGCTCGATGCGGCGGCTTCGCTGACGGGGGTGGAGAGCGCCTCCACGGATTTGTTGTTCCGCCGCGCGCCGCGCCTCAAGAAGGGCGCTTTGAATGCCAAAAATACAGAAAATCTACCTCGTGAGGTTGATTTTTCTGCCTCTGACCTGCCCACGGTGGATGCCGTGCACGCGGCGGTTCGCGCCCTCGACCGCTCCTATGTGGCGGTTCAGGGCCCTCCCGGTGCGGGCAAGACCTTCCTCGCCTCGCACGTGATTGCGCGCCTGGTGGCTGAGGGTGCGAAGGTGGGCGTGGTGGCTCAGTCGCATGCGGTGATTGAGAACCTCATGGTGGCGTGCTGTGCCCGTGATGGTTTTGATGTTTCGCGTGCGGTGCGTCTACGCGGCAAGTCGGTGACTCCGGACGCCCCGTGGTCGGAGGTGTCTGATTCTGAGCTGGTGGAGCTGATTTCTGGTGCGGGCGGTCTGCTGTTTGGCGGTACGGTGTGGGATTACGTGAGTGAGCGTCGCGTGCCTGCCGGGTCGCTGGATGTTCTGGTGGTTGATGAGGCGGGCCAGTTCTCTCTAACGAATACGGTGGCGGCGGCTCGTGCGGCGCGTTCGGTGCTGCTGTTGGGTGATCCGCAGCAGTTGCCGCAGGTGTCGACGGGTGTGCATCCGTACCCGGTGGACGTTTCGGGGTTGGGCTGGTTGTCTGATGGGGCGGCGGCGCTGGATCCTCGTTTTGGCTATTTCTTGGGTGAGTCGTGGCGCATGGATTCGGCGTTGTGCGAGCGCGTTTCGTGGCTGTCGTATGATGGCGCGCTGGCGAGCGCTGCGTCGACAGCTGGTCGTGCTCTGCGGGGTGTTGAGCCGGGTGTGGTGTCGTATCCGGTGGAGCATTCGGGCTGTTCGGTGCGGTCTGTGCAGGAGGCGCAGGCGGTCGTGGATTGCGTGCGCGAGCTGTTGGGCAATGAGTGGGTCCCGGCGGCTGGTGCTGAGCCGCGCCCGCTGGCGGCGGAGGATTGCATTGTGGTGGCGGCGTATAACGCGCAGGTTGATTGTGTGCGTGAGGCGCTGGTTGCCGCTGGTTTGGCGGATTCTTCGGGTGCTGGCGTGCGTGTGGGTACGGTGGATAAGTTCCAGGGTCAGGAGGCTGCGGTGGTGTTGGTATCGTTGGCGTCGTCGCGGGTTGATTCCGGGCGCGGTGCGGGGTTTGTGCTGTCGCCGAATCGTTTGAATGTGGCGGTGTCGCGTGGCCAGTGGCGGGCGGTGCTGGTGCATTCGCCGTGGGTGGCGCGTTCGGTGCCGCAGGATGTTGAGGAGGTGCTGGCTCTGTCGGGCTTCGCGGGCCTGGTGGAGTAGCACCTAGTGCAGCCCTTATTCTGCGCTCTTCTACACTCCCCCGCCAGCTACATTGCGGGGGGCGTCTTTGGTGCGCCCGGAATCGGGTTTAACTGAGGTTCAGCCGAGGTTTAGTTGGGTGGAAGCACCAAGAATGAATTATAGTCAAACTAACCCTAATGTCAATACTCAAAATGAGGAAAGTTTTTCAACTAGTGTTCATGTATATGATTAACGTCTCTTATAGAATCTAAAGTATCGCGCGACACACTTCTTGTGCGGGGGCTCCCGATGAGCCGCCCCGTGCATCCTCAACCACCCCGTGATAACCGGCGGGCCCGTCATGACCGGCGGGCACAGGCAAAAACAGACGAATACAGGCAGGCGCAGCCGACTGTCTGGGTATTCACTCATACGATTGCGCGCTACGAATTGCGCACAATGAACTACGCACGACGGATTGCACGCCGCGCGACACCATAAACCCCATCGTGGAGGTCCCCCATGAGTGTCAACACCGAGCTACTCAAGAATAGAGATTTTCGAAATACTCTCTTCGCCATTGGAGCCAACCAGCTCTCAGACTCGATGAGTTATATCACCACACCCATCATTATTTTGGCGCTGACCGGCTCCCCCGAGGCCGCGAGTATCACCCTCTTCGTCGCGGGTGTTCTCGCCACCTGCGCCGGAGCAGTATCTGGAACGTGGGTCGACAGAATCGGCCCCTCAAAGTGCCTGGCGCTGTCCTGTATTGGCCAGTCACTGTCCTGGGTGGCGATTCTTCTCTACCTCGTTTTCAACGTCACCAACATTTACGTTTTGGTGATCACGATTTCTCTCGCCGCCATCATTTCAACCTTCGACTACCCGAGCGAGCAGTCCATCATTACCCGTGTAGTCCCCAAGGAGCACCTGGGGTACGCCTCCGGTATGGGTGAGACGCGTGAGTCCACCGCCAACCTACTGGGTGGCCCTGTTGCGGGCATCATTATCGGCTTTTCGACCGTGCTTATGACCGCCGTTCACGCGGTCGTTAACCTGCTGGCGTTCATCGTCGCACCCAAGAGCTACGGTGCTAGTCGGCAGCCCACGGAAGAGGAAGAGGGCGAGAAAACCAGCTTCTGGCAGGACTCAAAAGCCGGTTTCGAGTACATCCTGAAGAACAAGGTACTGGTGTCCATCGCGTTCGTTTCAACGCTTGCAAACTTTGGAACGGTCGGCATTCCGCTCACCTTCATCTACTACTACACCTTGGAGGGCGCACACCCGCTCTTCATCGGCATCTTTGCGAGCGCCTTCGGCGTGGGCGTGCTGCTCGGTTCGTTCCTGGTCGGCCCGCTGACCGAGAAGTTTGCGCTCGGCCCACTCGGTATCACCTCCCTGGCCATCATGTCGGCCTGCTACCTGTTGCTGCCGGTGGTTCATTCGATGCTGTGGGCGGTGTGCCTGCTGATTGTGCTGGCGGGTATTGTGCTCCCCTCCTTCAATTCGAGCATCATTGCGTACATTAACGCATCCACCCCGGAGCACATGATCGGTCGCGTGCATTCGGTGCAGGGCATCCCGAACATGGCACTGACCCCGCTGGCTGTTCTGCTGGCAGGCTTCCTCATTGTTGATTGGGGTATTACGTACACGGCGCTGTTCTACGCGGTGTTCATTTTCCTGTCGCTGGTGGTGATGGTATTCCAGAAGCCGCTGCGTCAGCTGCCGCATATCTCGCAGGTAACGAACGCACAGTAGTTCCGCGGTAGCCCCGTCTATCAACTCCACTCAACGCCCCCGAAAGCGAATAATTCAACGTGCACTTGCATGAAAATTATTTTCCTTTCGGGGGTGTTCTACGTCCTTTCGAGGATTTCTGCACACAGTGCATGCTCACGATAATTCCCCTTATCAATGCGTATTTTTAGGGGTTTAAATGTTGCCGGTATTACGGCGAACCTTACGCCGCTTGTTGAAGGTTTTACGGCATAATAGGAAGGTGTTCGTTCTAACCTTTATTCAACGTTCCGCACAGCACTCACTCACTGCACTGTCGGACGAACTCGCAAAGCTCAACCCGCGTGTTGCCTTCGCCCAGACATACCCTGACGAAATTCAGGGCGCATTCGACCGCGCCAGCGACGCACTCCACGCGGCGCTCATTGCCGCGCGCGATAACGGCTTCTGGGTCGGCATCGGAATCGGCGAGCTCAACATCCCCCGATTCGCAGGCGCACTCGGCGCCGTCAGCACCACCGACTGCACCGGCGACGCCCTCGAATTCTCACGCCTCGCCGTCGAAGAAGCACAAGGAGGCGCACCCGTACGCTGCATCAGCGTCAGCGCCGACAACCGCCACCTCGCCGACCTCGCCGCAGGCTCCGCACGCCTGCTCTACCGCGTATGCGCCGACCGCACCGACGCCGAATGGCGCGTAGTAAACCTGCTCGTACCCGGCGTACGCGGCCAGCAGAAGGCCGCCGCAACCGCACTCGGCATCACCACCCAGGCGGTCAGCCGCACCCTCGTCCGCTCCCTCTGGCACGAGGAGCAGGCGGCACGCGGTGCGCTCATCGAGCTGCTGACCCGTATTGACCGTTCGCGCCGCCGCGCCACCTAACCTCCGCCGCGCATCCCTCATTCTTTCGCGACTGCCAGCCTTTCGGTGCCTGCCAGCGCGGAACCGAACACCTGGTCCCGCCCGTGATGGTCACCCCCTGCCAGGGGTGAAATATCCGGGCGGGACGCTCTTTAAGCCCGCGCTGAATACCCTGCAGCTCGACGGGCAAAACCAGAGAAAAGGTAGACTTATCTTTATGCCTCTCTCAGAACTTTCCGTCAGCACCCAGAACTACCTCAAGGAAATCTGGAGCCTCGAAGAATGGACCAAAACCCCTGCCACCGCATCCGCCCTGGCAGAACGCATGGGCCTGCGCATTTCTTCGGTATCTGACGGCCTCAAGCGCCTCGCCGCCGCCGACCTGATTGAGCATCAGCCCTACGGCGCTATTGAGCTCACTGAAACCGGCCGCTCCTACGCGCTGGCGATGATTCGCCGCCACCGCCTCATTGAGACGTTCCTCGTGGAGACCCTCGGCTACACCTGGGACCGTGTGCACGACGAGGCGGAGGTTCTGGAGCACGCGGTATCCGACTTCATGGTGGACCGCATCGACACCCTGCTGGGGCACCCGACCCGCGACCCGCACGGCGACCCGATCCCGGACTCTTCGGGGCATATTAGTTTTCCGCAGACCGTGCCGCTGAGCCAGTGCGAACCCGGCGAAACAGTCGTGCTCGAACGCATCAACGATGACGACCCGCGCCTGCTGCGCTACCTGCAGGGCCACGGTTTTGTGCCCGGCGTGCGCCTGCACATTGAGGAGGGTGCGCCCTTCTCGGAGGCGGTGAACGTGAGCGTGGTCGGTGCCGGTTCCGGCAACCTGCACGAGACGGACGCGGCCGGTGCGGTGAAGCCCGGCGGTACCATTATTCCGTTGGGTGCGGAGGCGACCGCCTCCCTGTTCGTGTCCCGCACGGTGCGCTAGATACAGGGCGGTAGCGGCACCCTAGAATTTCAGAAAATAGCGCTAGGCGGAGGTCCCATGAAGGGCCTCCGCCTAGCGCTGTATTGAGTTAGTTTTAGGAAGCTGAGGGCTCAGTTTTCGTTGCGGCAGTGCTGAGTCGGCGGGCGCGCATCCTGCCCAGCAGACCGTAGCGCGGGGCGAATACGTACGCCAGGGCGAACAGTATGCCCTGCGTGACGACCACGGCACCACCGGGGGATACGTCCGCGTAGTAGCTGGCGTACAAGCCGGTCAGCGTGCCCACCAGGGAGACTCCCACGCTCACCGCGAGCATCGGCACGAACCGGTCAGTTATCAGGCGCGCGGTGGAGCCGGGGATGACGAGCATCGCCACGACCAGCACCACACCCACGATCTGCAGCGCCACCACGGAAGTCAGCGCCAGCATAATGAGCAGCAGCGCGCCGAGCAGACGCGGACGCAACCCCACCGCCTGCGCAAAGCCCGGGTCGAATGCGTACAGCACGAAGTCGCGGCGCTTGACCATCAGCACGGCGGCAACCACCACCGCGAGGACGGCGACCTGCCAGACGTCCGACCAGGACACACCCAGCACGTTACCGAAGAGGATATGGTTCAGGTCCGTATTCGACGGCGTGACCGAAATCAGCACCAGACCGAACGCGAACATGGTCGTGAACACGATGCCGATCGCGGCGTCTTCGCGCACGCGGCCGCTGCGCCGCACCCCGCCGATGAGCGCCACTGCCAGGAGCGCGGCAATGACCGCACCCACCGCGAAGGGCGCACCGAAAATGTAGGCGAGCACCACGCCGGGTAGCACCGCGTGCGAGATCGCGTCGCCCATAAGCGACCAGCCGAGCAGCACGAGCCAGCAGGACAGCAGGGCGCAGACGGCGGCGGCAATGACGGTGACCACGAATGCGCGGAGCATGAAGGGCAGGGTCAGCGGCTCCACCAGAAAGTTGAGGATGTCCATTTAGTTCTTCCCTTCCGCAGAGCTGATCGTAGTAGTGCCGGAGGTAGCAGCGCCGGGGGCAGCGGTAGCGACCGACGCGCCGGCGTCCACTTCCATGCCGAAGGCACGCACCAGGTTCTCGGGGGCGAGCACCTTCTCCGGGGTGTCGTGCATCAGAATCTCGCCGCGCAGCAGTAGCGCCTCGTCGGCGAACTGGCGCAGGGTCGCCAAGTCGTGCGTGGAAACCAGCACGGTTGCGCCCTCGTCGCGCAGCTGTTTGATGACCTGCATGAGCATCGCCTCGCTGCGCTTGTCCACGCCGGCGAAGGGCTCATCCAGCAGCAGCAGCTGGGCACCCTGGGCGATAGCGCGTGCCACGAAGGCGCGCTTACGCTGACCGCCCGAGAGCGCCCCAATCTGACGGTCGGCAAGGTCGGTCAGTTCCACGCGGGCGAGCGCCTCATCCACGGCGGCACGGTCTGCGGCACGCAGGTGGCGGGTGATGCCGAGGTTACGGTAGCGCCCCATGTTGACCACCTCACGTACGGAGATGGGGAAGGTCCAGTCGATTTCTTCGCTCTGCGGCACGTAGCTGACGAGTCCGGCGCGGTGGCGGTGTGCGTTCTTACTGCGGCTGCCGGTGCGGTTGCCGCCGACAGGCTGCCCGTCGAGGGTGATGCTGCCGGCGTGCATGGGCACGACCCCCATGATGGCTTTGAAGAGGGTTGATTTGCCGGAGCCGTTCATACCGATCAGGCCGCAGATACGTCCGGTGCCCAGGGTGAAGGAGGCGCCGGTGAGGGCACGGACGGGCCCGTAGTTCACGTGTACGTTATCGCAAGTGAGAAGTGACATTCGGTGGTTCTTTCGAGGTTTCTTCTTTCGAAGTTTCTTGGGGGTGCGGTGAAGCTGATGAGCCCGGCCGGTTACTTTTTCTGCTCGCCTTTCAGGCCCGCCACGATGGTGCGGGCGTCGTAGCGAATCATGTCTAGGTAGGTGGGCACGGGGCCGTTCGCTTCGGAGAGGGAGTCCACGTAGAGCACGCCGCCGAATCGTGCGCCGGTGGCGTCTGCTACCTGGCGCATCGGGTTGTCAGAGACGGTGGATTCGCAGAACACGGCGGGCACCTGGTTCTGGCGCACGTAGTCGATGACGGAGGAAATCTGCGAGGGGGTTGCCTGCTGTTCGGAGTTGACCGCCCAGATGTACTTTTCTTTCAGACCTGCGTCGGCTGCCAGATAGGAGAAGGCGCCTTCGCAGGTGACGAGTGCGCGCTGGTTTTCGGGCAGGGTGGAGATTTCCTTGACGAGCTCGTCACGCACGCCCTGCAGCTGCTTCTTGTAGGCTTCGCCGCGGTTTTTGTAGTCGGCGGCGTGGGTGGGGTCGAGGGTGCTAAATTCGCGAATCATCACGTCCACGTACTTTTGCACGTTGCTGGGGCTCATCCAGGCGTGGGGGTTGGGCTTGCCCGCGTAGGCATCCTCGGTAATGGAGATGGGCGTGACTCCCTCGGAGACGGTCACGTGCTTAGCGTTGGAGTCCTTGACGAACTTGGTGAACCAGGATTCGAGGTTGAGGCCGTTGTCGAGTACCAGGTCTGCGGCGTGCGCTTTCTTCAGGTCGGAGGGGGTGGGCTCGTACTCGTGAATCTCTGCGCCGGGCTTGGTGAGGGATTCGACGTTCAGGTCGTCGCCTGCCACGTTGCGGGCGATGTCTGCGAGCACGGTGAAGGTGGTGAGCACGGTCTTCTTGCCGCTGCTGCTCTTAGCGCCTTCGGTGGTGCTGGAGGTGCTACCGCAGCCGGTGAGCACGAGTAGCAGGGTGAGTGCGAGGGCGGCGCAGAGCGCCTGGACGAGGCGGCGTGCGTTGCTGCCTGCGGGGGTGAAAGCGTTCATGAGGCATCCTTCATTGGAAGTCACGGGTTTGAGTATGTGGTTGATGTATGGGATTTGCCGCGCCGGGACGCTAGGGACACGGTTGTGTCTGCGCAGGCATCATAATGCGCTTTTGCCTGTCGTCCCGGGCGGAATTTAACAATAGTTCGGCTAGCCGAACTTTTCAACTAAGCCACACAGAAAACCTTGAAATATTGGCAGAAACCCAGGAGCAGGCGCGCAGAAACACAGGACAGAAGCACCGGCAGATACAGCAAGGAGGCGGGGGCCCCTCCCCCGCCTCCTTACTGCACGCGGTTCTACGGCAAGCTATACGCTCGGATTAGTCGGCAATCTCAACCACGACCGGCGTGTGGTCGCTTGCGCCTTCACCGGCGCGTTCCACCTTATCGATCCAGGCGCGTTCCACGCGCGCGGCGAGCGCGGGCGAGAACAGCTGGAAGTCAATGCGCATGCCCTCATCCTTGGTGAAGCGGCCCGCCTGGTAGTCCCAGTAGGTGTACTCGCCCGGAGTGTGCGGGCGTACTACATCCACCATGCCCTCTTCGAGTAGGGCGGCGAAGGCGCGGCGTTCGGGTTCGGAAACGTGGGTCATTTCGTTGCGCAGGAAGTAGTCTATATCCCACACGTCGGCATCCTCGGGGGCGACGTTCCAGTCACCGACCAGGGCGAGCTGCGACTGCGGGTTAGCAGCCAGTTCGTTGTGCACGTTCTGGCACAGCGCCTCCATCCAGCGGAGCTTGTAGTCCATGTGCGGGTCGGTCAGGCCGCGGCCGTTGGGCACATAGAGGCTCCAGACGCGCACGCCGCCGCAGGTCGCACCGATCGCGCGCGCCTCCAGCACCTCGGGCTCGCCGGTCTTACCGAAGTGCGGCTGATTATCGAAGCCGCGCTGCACGTCTTCGAGGCCAACTCGGGAGGCGATTGCCACGCCATTCCACTGATTCAGGCCGAAGTGCGCAACCTCGTAGCCCATGAATTCGAAGAGGTCGAAGGGGAAGGTTTCGTCCTTGGTTTTGGTTTCTTGCAGGGCGAGCACGTCAACGTCGTGTTCGTCGAGCCAGTCTTCGACGCGGTTCTCACGGGCGCGGATTGAGTTGATGTTCCAGGTGGCAATCTTCATGCCTTCTAGCTTAGCGGGTGCAGAGCATGCACCTTTCATTGCACGGAAGCGATTGCGCGGCGGCACGGGCGCTCGCAACCTGCCAGAACAGCACAGCACCCGGAACAGAGCACCGCCCGCCTGCGCAACCTTCGGGTCGCACCGGCGGGCGGTGAATATATGCGCTAGTCAGCACTGCATCTAGTCGGTATTACCCCTAGTCAACGGCTTCCTAGTCAACGGCGGGAGTGCCCACAACCTTCAGGCCCTTATCACCGTACGCCTTGAGCATGTACAGGGCATCGGAGAAGTACAGGGGGCTGGCAGGGTTCACCACGTCTGCCACGCCGTCACCGTCGCGGTCCACTTCGGGGTAGGCGCCGAGCGTGCGGGCTGCCCAACGGTTTTCAGCCTTGAACTGCTCAACCTTCTTAGCTTCGGCACGTAGCGGACGGCGAATCTGGCGCAGGCGCGCGGCACCGTCGGGGCTACCCGCGGCGCGATACAGGAACGCGGCGAGGGTGTGGCGGGTGGCATAGTCATCCGGGTGAAAGAGCCCGTCATCCCAGCCGGAGGTGATGCCCGCATCCGCCGCCCAGATGTAGGCGGGGTAGTCCGGGTTAGTGGTTGCCACATCCTTGTAGGGCGAGGTTTTCGGGAGGTCCTTGACGGTCGGCGATCCCGCCATGCGGTAGAGCATGCGCACGAGCTGGCCGCGGGTGACGGTTGCGCTGCTGTGGCGGCGGGTGACGGTGTATTCTTCGCTGTCGAGGTAGCCGTGGCAGACCGCCCACACGCCGGGGGTGGCGCTCATTGTGCCTAGGAACGTGGCGACGCATTCGGCGTAGCTGGGGTCGTCCTTGGGCTGGTGAAGTTTGATGAGGCCGTTGGCTGCGGCAGGTTCGGCGGCGTGAGCTACAGCCTGGTGGGAGGCGATGGCGGAGGTGCCTACGGGCAGGGCACCGAGGGCGAGCGCGAGAGTGAGTGCAAAGATGCGGCGTGCGCGAGTGGTGGGTGTGAGGACTCGGGAGATAACCGGAAGCATGGGCTGTCCTTATGTAATTGTGGTTGGGAACCGGCCGGAAGGAACCGATTTTTGGGTCGACCGCGGGGTCGCCGAACGGAGCGAATAAGAAAAGGGGAAAGGAGTGCGTTGAGGAATAGTGAGAAGCGGCAATGAATAGGGTTTGACGTGCGGCTATACGCGGTTTTGGTGTGCACCAATGATGTGTGTGTTCCACATACTGTCGCACGGCTATGGTGGTGCACAGTGAATGGACTGTTTTACACCACCATAGAAAGTTTAAAGTACATATTGATATTTTATTCAATATTCAATTGAGACTTTTATCAATTAAAAATTAAACATTGTTCTAAACGACAAAGCAGCTGCGAATGGTACATATTCCATTCGCAGCTGCTGTGCTATTGAGCGGTATAGCGCGCCCACTAGGGCACACGCGCCTCCCTCACGATTCACAGGAAAGTCCTGGACCGGTTCGGGCGTGTCTACTAGCTGCCGTCAGTTGCCGTCAGTCTCTACTAACCGCGCATCACGTTGTAGGCTTCCTTGGTGAGCTGACCGGCGGGCGAGGTGGAGTGGCGCAGCTCCTCAACCTCAATGACCACGTTCGCGCCAATCTCGCCGGTGATGTACACGCGGCGGCCGAGCATATTACCATCGCCGATGCGGTCGTCCTTGGCGGTACCTTCAGTGATGCGCAGGTCGTAAATCTTGTTTTCAATGTAGAAGCCGTACAGGGAGGCCGCCTTCTCCGGCGGGTTGTAGGAGACGGGCGCGACCATGCGGGTACCGCGCGCGTTGCGGCTGATGTACCAGTTGGCGGCCTCGTCGGCACCTGCGGCACCGCTGACGGTGCCAGCCCAGCTGGAGCCTTCCGCTTCGCATCCGATGAAGATGTTGTGCGCCCATTCAACAATCCAGCCGTGACCCGCGTTGGAGCGGGCGGTGCAGCCGATGAACATGTTGCGTTCACCCTGCACGATCCAGCCTGCGCCGGCGTGGCGGGTGGCGGGCTCGTAGAGGGCATTCTTGTTGCTGGTGCGGTGGTTACTGTTGCTGGAGCAGTTTTCGAACTTAGCCTGCGCCGCGTACACCTCGATACCGGCGTAGGAGCCGCCGCTGAGATTCGCCTCGGCAACGTCGATACCGCGCAGCTTGTTGTCTGCCGCGCCGGAGTTCTGGCCTTCGTTGGGGCGGCGGGGGTGGCCGGCGGGTTTGCCGAGCAGCAGGCCCTGGTTGAGGGTGCGGCGGATGGTCACGTCGTCAATTTTCATGCCCTGGTCATCCAGGCCGAGCACGGCAACGCCGATGGCGGTGTCCCAGACTTCCACGCCGGCGATAACGGGCACGATGTCCGGTTCGTTGAGCATGTCGCCGGTCAGGTGGGTGTGGAAGATGACGCCGGCGACGTTATTCAGCGGGGTGGTGTGCGCATCGAGCGGGTAGCTGCTGATGGGGGTGTTGGCGGCGTTAGTGCGGATGTGCAGGTTGCGTACGCCCATACGCATGGGCTTGTTGGCGTTGTAGTTGCCGTAGACGGGGGTGGTGTAGCTGCCGACGTGGAACACGCCGGTGTATTCGGTGTGGCCGTTGGCGGTGGTGGGGATGGCGCGGTCGGAGTGCGCGATGACGACGGTTGAGGAGCCGTAGCCGAAGATTTCGACACGGTGCTTGATGTCGATGAAGGGGTAGGAGACGCGGTAGATGCCGCGGGGGAGTTCTACGGATCCGCCGCCGCGTGCGGCGACAGCGTCGACGGCTCGCTGGATGGCTGCGGTGGAGTCTTTGGCACCGGTGGGGTCTGCGCCGTAGTTGATGGCGTTGATGCTCATGGGCGTATCGGGCATGAGGGGCTCAATTCTTTCGATGGGTACCGCGTTCGGTGCTGAAGGCGGCGCGGGTGAGTGAATTGAGTGAATACGGCTGTATGCGGTGAATACGGTGTTGAGTGAGTACGGCGCTGCGTGGGTGCAGTGTTGAGTTTGTGTGGTGCGGTGTGTTGGGCGCATTTCTGCGGGTGTTTTGACGTGTGCGGGTCTGTGCACCGGCAGACCTGCCTCCTGCTCAAGGGTACCGCATTGGGCGTGTGGAGGCGATGACCGGGCGCTGTGATGCCTGCTCCCCTACCCTGTTTTTCTACGGTTTTTCGGCTGTTTTGGGTGCGGGTTAAACGCCGAGGGGCGGGGATTACTCCCCGCCCCTCAGGCGTATGCATCATATTTTATTTGTGGGTTCCGACAACCTGGTACCCGGAAGTATGAAAATCTCGAATCATTGAATATACCGTCCTCCTGTCAAGGATGGTGGTGGGTTTAGCGGTCTTGAGATTATCCGGTTCGTTTTCGTTAACGGGTACCTTGGGGTACGGAGCGATAGCTACGGTGTACCAGGAAGTTTCTTTCCAGAAAGGTTTTCCGATGGGGGTAATATCTTTAGCTGCGTAGTTGTAATGTTCCCATGTGCGGTACCACAGCTTTTGTGGGCTACCGGCAGCACGGTAGAGGAAAGCGATGACGGTGCTGGTAGTTGCATAATCATTGGGATGGAACTTGCCATCAGACCAGCCACTTGTAATTCCCTCACGTGATGCCCAAATAGCAAGAGGGTAGGTTGGGTCATAGGTCTCCACGTCTGCGTATGGGGATACTTCAGGTAGGTTTTTGACTTCAGGGTATCCTGCTAGACGGTATAAAGCAGCGATAACGTCCATTCTGCTGGCAGAACTATTGGGAATTTCGTAAACGCCTGTAGAAATCAAGCCATTACAATATGCCCAGATATCTGCTATCTGGCCGCGTCCGTATTGCTTATCCAGGAGACAGTCACTAACTGCGCCAGTATAAAATTTACTGGGGTTGCGGTAGAGGTTGTTCCCTTCCGCATGTGCGGGGAGGGGTGCCAGCATCAAGGATGCGGCAATGCCTGCTACCCCCAATGCTTTGAGGGGGCGAGGGAGGGGGGTCATGTTACTCTCCAGAAATCGGTGATGTGAGAACGACATGTTGAGTGAATCAGCTAAATACTAGCACCACATTAAGGAATCTGAACCCCGTTGCATGTAGGCAATGTGTCACCTGTATCTTTGCTTATTGAAACGGCTGTCCGTCCCGGAAAAGCTACATTCGGCAGCGGAAATAGCTAAAGAAATTACCCAGCAACCTTTGGAACTAAAAACTTAAACACTGAGGGGCGGGGATTACTCCCCGCCCCTCAAGCGCTTAACACCTCATGAGAAAATTTTTTAGTTAGATAGTGTCGCGATGCACACCGCGTATATTACACTTAAGTGCATGAGCCCAGCCTGGCGTATCACCAGACTGGACTTATCTGTATTTGGGCCGGTCGCAGCAGACAACACAGTCTGAAGACAACACAGTCTGAAGCAGTAAAAATGTCGACAGTATCCACTGTGTAGGTTCCGTGCGAGCATCGTTGATTGCATGATTGCAGGCGCATTGAAGACCCCGGCATAACTTGGCAATCACTGGATGATCCCTAATCAACACACGACGAAGGGCGTGGCATAAATGCTTCTCAACGCGCACGATATTACCTACGCGTACGGGGCTGGGAAACCCGCCCTTACTGACGTTCATCTCCAAGTTTCTTCCGGAGAAATTCATGGATTGATTGGACCTAATGGCTCTGGAAAATCCACGCTCATGAAGCTGATAAGTAACCTTCTACACTCCAAGAAGGGCGATATTCAGATTAGTGGTCATGAGCATCAGAGCCTTGCTGCTCGCACCTCCTTGATGTACCTGGCAAGCAACGACTATCTACCGGAATTCCTGACCGGTCTGGAATATCTGCGTTTTATCCACTCTCTGTACAAGGAGAAAGTGGATGAGAATGCTGTAGCGGAGTACTTTAAGCGTTACCAGATGACGGGTCGACAGCACGACCTGATGGAAGATTACTCCCACGGTATGCGCAAGAAAACTCAGCTCATTGCAGCGTTGCTATTGCGTCGACCGCTCACTCTCATTGATGAGACGCTTAACGGAATCGACATCGATGCAATTTACACCTTTGAACGAGATATGCGTACATTACGCAATGAAGGATGCGGAATCCTGCTATGTAGCCATGATTTCACGCTCCTAGAAAGGTGCGCAGACCGTGTTACCTTCCTCCACCGCGGAGTAGTGCTCGAGGACGACGCTACCAATGCTCTGCTAGAACGCTATGGAACTCTCGATGCTATGGTCCGAAAAACTGTGGATGAAATCGAGGGGGACCTATGAGGTTCAGTGCGGTTTATCAGCTCGTCCATTTTTATTTCCTCTTCCTGCGCCGCCGTGTTTTAGGAAGGGGAGTTCTGGCAAATCGACCAATTCGTTACACCGCGTTTTTTGGTGTCTTAGCACTATACGCAGGATATGTTCTGCTGAGTATCAGTGTTGTTAGGCAAACATTTAATAACCCGGAAATAATAGCGCCGATTCTGGAAGGAATGGGTATCTCATCTGTTTTTTGGGTTGCCGCATTTTACACAATTGTGCGAATCCTATTCCTGAAAGCAGATGAGCTAACAGAACTGACATACACTCTTCCCGCGACCAATAAGGAACGCCTGATTGCGAGTGTTGTATTCGAGATGCTTCTTGTCGGAACAGCTACTATTGCTCTTTCAAGTGCGCTGGCTATTGCTTGTAGCATTGTCGTGGGGTGGAAAGCTGCGGAGCTCTTCCTGTTGGGTGTTGTGTCACCAGCTCTTGTTACTTACCTGATCCTGCTAGTAATTCATTTGGGAGTAGAGCGACTCCTTGCCCTCGTGGGAATGGCACGTTTGCGCGGTCTTGTGATTCCTGCTCTTCTTGTGGGTCTTATGGCTATTGCATTTAGCATGATGCGTGACCAAAGTGTGGAGTACATGCGGATTCGTTTGCTTGAAGATACTGCCCCATGGGTGCCCCAGCTGGCGTTTCTCCGTATTGAGGAAGCTATCGGAGGGGTACTAGGAGCAGCGGGTGCTGTACTCGCCTTGCTAGGAGTATGTGGACTGCTACTAGCTTTAGCTATAGCAATTGCGCCGAAGGACTACACCCCGCTCAGGAGCTACTTCCTTGCGCTACCTGGAAGTCTTGCGAGTACTCGATTGGGCACTTTGGTGCTGATGCAGTTCCGTAGCTTCGAGAACCAGTTTGTGCTGGTATCTGCTGTGGTGGCAGCTTTCGCAATTCCTTGGAAGAGTTGGAATGCGCCTCCGGCGTACATTATGCTCCCGGCTTTCTTGGGAATCTACGCGTACGCATCCTCTGAACCCCTGCGTCGCCTTACTCCATTCCGCCAATCGGCAGGTGTGTTTTACCTTCAGCTGATTGGTTCGCAGGCAACGATCATGCTTACGCTAGGTGCAGTTCTTGGAACGGTTTATCTAGCGCAAGGAGGTCAGCTATCAGATATCCTGACCGTTTTTGGGTTTGGGTTGGTATCCATCGTCATGACTAATCTTGTGGGTATTATCTTCCCGCCTGAAAAGGGAAATCCATTCTCTGTGGTTATTGGTGTGATTCTTCTGCTATCGGCCGTTGCAACTTTTGCGTTGGGCCTGAATATGTTTAGGCTCCCGACGGAGGTTAACGTGACCATCATTGCGGTGCTTCTTGGATTCGCCGTGTTCTTTAGTGTCTTGGGAATTTCCCGCAATGAAAAAGGAGTGCGCCATGAAATGGTTCATCTATAGTATTTCTTCGCTTGCTACTGCTGCAGTAGCCACTGTAGCGGTAGTTATTGGAAGCACCATCTACACGCTCTTTAGCCTGGGCGAGAATAGTCCTATGGGAGAGGCGTTCTTCGGTGCGATACGCTTGCAATCAGAGGCGGTCCCGGACGGAGGAGTTCGCATGCAAATGAGCATGGTAAATCCTGCGCCCGTGGTGGTGACGCTTATTCTCTTGACGCTCTTTATCTTCGCCGTGGTTGTGGCGTATAACCGACCGTCGGTACGCCGCGCTCAGTCTGAAAAATAACCTATTACAGGACCAGCAATAATGCTTGAGGGGCGGGGATTACTCCCCGCCCCTCAGACGTGTGCGTTTTAAGATTTTGTGATCACGAGCCTCAGCCCGCAGAGCCTAACCTGTGAAGGTTAGCCCATGAACACGCCGTTGCCGCGCTTCTCCAGCTGCTTCGGCGCGAAAGTCGCGTGGCGAATGTGATCCACCTCAATGAGCACGTTATCGCCCATAGCACCGGTCACGTGAACACGGCGGCCAATCATGTTGTTCTCACCAATACGGTCATCCTTCGCAGACGCAGTCGTAATGTGCATATCGCGAATGTTGTTCTCAATGTAGAAACCGTACAGGGAAGCCTTCGCCCAGCTGTAAGGGTTGTGCGAACGAGGAGCCACAAAACGGCTACCGCGTGCGTTACGGCCAATGTACCAGTTCGCCGCCTCGTCACCTCGAGCACCGCCGGTAACAGCATCCTGGAAGCTGGAAGACTCACCCAGGCAGCCAATGAACTGGTTGTTACCCCACTCCACGAGCCAGCCGTGACCGGCGTTCTCCTGGGCGGTGCAGCCAATGAACATGTTGCGGGTGCCCTGAATGAACCAGCCTGCGCCCACGTGGCGGGTCTTCACCTCGTACAGGGCGTTCTTACCCATGTTGCGCTTGTTGAACCAGCTGGTGGACGCCTCGAACTTGGACTGAGAAGTGTAAATCTCAATACCTGCGTAGGTGCCGAAGCTCATGTTTGCGTCAGAGACGTCAATCATGGAGAACTTGTTATCTGCCGCGCCGGGGGTGTCACCCTCACGGCGGCGCAGCGGGTGGCCGACAGGCTTACCAACCAGCAGGCCCTGGCGCAGGGTCTGGCGGATGCGGATCTTGTCAATCTTCATGCCCTGGTCGTCCAGGCCCAGGATCGCAACGCCAATGGCGGTATCCCAGATTTCGATGTTGGACAGGGTGGGCACTGCGTCCGGCTCACCGGGGTTAGCGTCCGCAATGCGGGTGTGGAAGATGACGCCTGCAACGTTGTCAACGGGCTGGGTATGCTTCTCCAGGAAAATCTGGTTGCTCTTAGAATCCAGCGGCAGGTTGTACTTGTTGGTGCGGATGAACAGGTCACGCACGCCCATACGCATGGGCTTGTTCTGGTTGGTGCCACCGCTCATGGGGGTGGTGTAGCTACCGGTGTGGAAAACGCCGGTGCATTCGTAGCTACCGTTCTTAGACGACGGGATGCTCTTGTCGGTGAAAGCGACGATTCGGGTTGCCTGACCGTGGCCGAAGATCTCGACGCGGTGCTTCATTTCGATGAAGGGGTAGGAGACGCGGTACATGCCGCCGGGAATCTCCACGGAGCCGCCGCCCTGTGCAGCAACGTCATCAATAGCCTTCTGGATAGCGCTAGTAGAGTCTCGTACGCCGGTCGGGTCAGCGTTGTACTTGGAATCGCATACGTTCACGCTCATGATGGTAGCCATGGTGTGTCCTCTTTCTTGGCGGATACAGAACAGCGATTAGCGCATAGATAGAATCTAAGCGCGTTGTTAAGCTGAGTGTATCCAGTTGTGTTTGAGTGAATAATTGGTTTGAGCTTCCTTCCGGTTGAGTGAGTGAGTCTCTTCCAGTGTGGGATGCGGGCGGGGAGTGAATCCGCTGCATCAACGCTCGTGGGCGGTGTGAGGGAGTGAATCTCAACCGTTCCCATGTGAGTCATAAATTCTTGCATACAGGATGCGAATCTGTCTAACCCACGAGAAAATATTCTAGGGCAAAATTAGAGTGCTTTTAACAATCAACGCCCGATAGTGCTGATTGTCTCCTCGGTCACTTTTATGCAATAGAGTGCACATACCCCACAAAAACCCAACTGACCAGTACAAATACCACATTTTGTACACAAATGCACTAGTCAGGGAATTTTTGGCAGTGCGCGCCAAATCACTTCATAAACCGATTGATACGACCCAAAGTCCCCCATTAAAACCCCTCATCAGAGGCTTATCTCACAGACTCAGAGGCCCGGCATAGCACCCGGCGAGCGCCCAGCAGACAGGGTGCAAGCCCCTACTGAACTTCCTTTGCAGAGGCGGCACCCACCACATCCAGGCGTGCATAGCGTCCCGCAAGCCAGGTACAAATCATCAGCTGAACCTGATGGAAAATCATGATCGGCAGCATCATCAGACCCAGCGAACCCGCGCCAAAAATAATGATCGCCATCGGCAGGCCAGCCGCCAGCGACTTCTTCGAACCGCAGAACTGAATCGTAATACGGTCGGCACGGTTGAAACCCAGACGCTTAGCCAGCAGGTCGGTCAGCCACAGCATGAACACCACAATAATCGCCATGAGCACGACCAGCAGCGCGATCTGCCACCACGCCACGCGCGTCCACACGCCCTGCACCACCGAGGCAGAGAACGCCGAATACACAATCATCATGACCGAGAACTTATCCAGCCACTTGGTGGTCGGTTTCTTGGCGAACTCACCCACCCAGCGGCGCGTCAACTGGCCGAGCACGAACGGCAGGAACAGCTGAATGGCGATGTCCAGGAAGACCGTTCCGGAGAACTCAATATGGCCCGTGTTCATCAGCAGCATGGCGAGCAGCGGGGTCGCCACCACACCCACAATCGAGGAGAGCGAGGCGCTCACAATCGCCGCCGCCACGTTACCGCCCGCAATCGAGGTGAACGCAATCGACGCCTGCACGGTCGAGGGCACAAAGGTCAAGAACAGAATGCCCATGTACAACCCATCACCAAGCACAAAACGCAGCGGTGAGAGCGCCAAACCGACCAGGGGGAACAGCACGAACGTGCAGCTCAAAATCATCAGGTGCAGACGCCAGTGGGTCAGACCGCGAATAGCCTCCGCAGTGGAGAGACGAGCGCCGTACAGGTAGAACAGCAGGGCAACCGCGAACTTGGTGCCGGTGCTGAACCATTCGGCGAAGTCGCCGCGCGCCGGCACGATAATGGCGAGGATGACCGCGCTAATGAGCATGGTCAGCAGCGGGTCAAGTTTGATGGAGCGAAGTGATGAAAGCATGGTCTCCATTCTATGACCGCGGCACGCGGCGGATGCAGTGACGGGCGCGCCTTCTCACCTGAGGGTCACGCACGAGGCAGTTAACGGCTGAACCCGCCGGAATGCACGATGCATCCCGACGGGTTCATCAAGGTTCTTGGGCCTAGGTTCTTGAGCCTACAGCTCAGGAACTACTTCTTATCACTATCGAAGCCGTAACCCTGACCGTACGAGCCGCCCTCAGAGGAGCTACCGTACTGGTTCGGGGTGGCAGAGTCAGTGCCGTACTGGTTGCTACCGTACTGGCCGTAACCGGGCTGAGTATTGCCGGGCTGGGCAGTACCGGGCTGGGACTCGCCAAAGTTCGGCTGTGCGCCACCAAAATTAGGCTGAGGCGCACCCGGCTGACCGGGCGCCTGCGGGCCACCGGGAGCACCCGGTGCCGGCGCGCCACCGGCGGCAGCGTACGCATCCCAACGCTGACCGTGGAAAGCACGAGCCTGCTCGGTGAGCCAGCCAGCGAACAGCGTAGAGTTCGCATCGAACGCGGGGGCGTTCTCAGGCTTGGGGTACACGTCCACGGTTTCCAGGGTGTAGTCAGCCCACGCGTCCTGGTGTTCACGCATGAACTCGGTGGACTGAATCGGGTCGGGCCACATGTGCACCGGCTCCGCCGCCGGGATCAGGACAGGAACACGCGGTGCGGCGTCCTTGACCGGGTTCTCGGTCGGGCGCCAGAACAGGCGGCCGGGCTGGGTGCGGTCACGCAGCGCGTGCGCACGCCAGGTGAGAACGGGGTGGCTTGCCAGCAGGTTCACGTACCAGACGGCAAGGCCGCGATCGGTGACGGCACGGTCGGCAAGCTCATCGAAGTTGACCTGCTTGTTCAGGTACTTACCTGCCGCAAGCACCTTGACAGCGCCCTCAGCGCCCTCGGGGCAGAAGCGGTAGCCGAAGTTGTCGGCGGTGTACTCCTGCGAGCGGGACAGCGCACTCGACAGCACCGGAATCTGGTTGAACAGCATGGTGAAAATCAGACGGAAATAACCGACGTGACCTGCGGCGATGTGACCAACCTCGTGGCCAATAATGAAGCGCAGTGCCTCCGGGTCACGGGACTTACCGCCGATCTCGAACAGATCAGAGTACAGGCAGATGTAACGGCGGAAGCCGTGACCTGCCGCGAAAGCGTTCATGGTGCCGTTACCGAGAACAACGTACGCATCCGGTACGCGGCGCAGACCTGCCGCCTCAGCTGCTTCGGCGAGCATCTGGTACGCCTCAGGGAACTGGGTGGGGGTGATGCGCACACCGCGCACACGCTGCTGCGCGTAGTAGATTGCACGAACAATGAACACAGCAATCGGGCCCAGGATGAGCAGACCAACCGTCTGGAAAATCAGGTCTTCCATGCTTGCCGTGGTGCTACCGGAAGAAGGTACACGAACCGAGCCTTCACCGGTTGAGCTGAAGACGTAACGCATCATCGAGCTGAACAGGTCAGCGAGCGCCATGAACAGCACAATGTAGCCGACCGCGGTAACCGCGTAGGCGGCGACCAGCCACGGAATTTCGGAGGGGTGACGCAGCGCGTGCAGCACCTTCGGCGGCAGCATCGACTGGTAGGCGAAGAGCCTCGGCTGGGGCAGGGGGCTGACCGGCTTCTGGCGCTCATCTTCGGGGAGCCAGCCGGCGGAGAGGTCCTGCGGGAGGGGCTCACCGGGGGCACGGAATGCCTGCTGGCCGGGCTGGGCGTTGAACTGCCCGCCGGGCTGCTGGTGGTTTTCAGGGGGTTGAGTCATGTCTCGTCCGCTTCGTATCGAGTGTTATCTGATTCCACTCTATCGTTTTTGAGCACGTACTAGTGAATGTGAATGCGCTTTTTCTCATAGAATGCCCATCACTTCTCGTCTCTCCTGCAATAGCCCGCCAAGAGACGCAATGCTTGGTTTTTCTCCCTACTGATGCATGCAGAGGGGCCGGTTCCGCACACATGGTACGAACCGGCCCCTCCAAAGGCTGACAGAAGACTAGTGTCTACTTATTAGGGATACCACCCCCTAATACACTAAAAATCTATCAACTTTATACTCAAATAGACATCACAAATATATAAATCTCAATCCAAGATTGAAATAGGTCGAATGGGTCACTACTCCATTTAGACCTAATGCAAGCTGATATTAAACAGCTGCCGAAAGATAAGTGACGGTACCCCAGGGGGAAGTCACAATAACGCGATACTGCACCGGAATGACCTTTGCCGACTGATGTGCGGGGTCACCGTAGGTGTGCTTACGCAGGTAGGTCATGTACGACACAACGTCTGCACCAGCGTTGGGATGGGTAATGTTAGCCATCACCTGAATGTCCCAGGACCAGCCGTCGCGACCTTCAGCGGTCGTGTAGTGCTTACCGTATGCATAAGTCCACATGGGGCTATTTTCCTTGGGAGGACGGGGACCATCCGGGAAGTGCAGGTAGTTGTACTTACCGTGAGCAATGTAGGTAGAGCGGCTGCCCTTGTAGTTGTCGTTGAGGCGAACGACCGGGGGGTTTGCGCCCTTGCCCTTGTAGCCTTCAGCGTAGTACATGTTGTTCTTACGGTTGGCTTCAGCCTCACCGAATGCGAAACGATCCTGGCCGGTGGGGGTCGGTGCGTAGGAGACGTTACCTGCAACGTTCTCAACACGAACGTTGATGATAACGCCGCCACCAACACCACCAACGCCATCCTTGGAACTGTAGTCGGGGGTGTCCTTGCCGTTCGGGGGGTAAATCGGCGGGAAGTCACTTACGCCCTCGTAACGACCCCAAGGGTAAGCAAGCTTACGCTCGGGGGTAGTGTTGTCAATGAAGTAGGTCTGCGGATGGGGGCTGCAGTTGGAAGTGGGCATCACTGCCCATTCGTACTCTTCGTTGACGGTGCCCTTGTAGCGGCGACGTTCGGCACGTTCACCCCAGGGCACGGATACGATGGTGCCGTATTCGCAAGGGTTCTTGGATGCGGCGTAGGCGGGTACTGCGGCGGTTGCTGCCACAACGGGTGCTGCCCACGCTACACCCTTGACCAGGGCGCGACGGCCCATCAGCTTTCCACTCTGGTCGGAGTGGCTCTTAGTCGAGTGAATATCCATTACCAAATCTCTCTCAATTGGAATGAGTTTTGTACATTGATTCACTTTATTTCGGCATAAAAATACAGACATAAAGGTTATCGCAGTATGTGTTTAACGTGTAATTCAGAGTGCGCTCTCAGAATTCTTTTGCGGCTATAAATCCGCTTCAGTTCTTTTCGATGAACACTCGTTACATGAAAGCACAAAAAATTTGTATTTATTGTTCAACGTTGTGCAACAACTTGGGTTAATAAAAAATTCCTAACAGAATTAATCTAGGATTATCAACCTTTTTTCACCCTCAACCTTAACTGCCATCAATGTTGGAATGTTGCGAGTCGGTACACTTAGTGCATATTTTTACATAAAACTTTCCCACACAAGCAAAAATTTTTCACTCTATGCAGAATCTAGTCCCATATTTTAAGTTAACTTTCATTTTTATTTTCTACGTGATACATAATACATATGCAATATATGCCACATTGCCGTAATATTGCATCGTAAAGTAAGTTGAATCATACGCATTTATACTAATGGACGCTCATAAACAAGTCCGCTGCAGCACCCGTACGGAACGGGAACTGCAGCGGACTGCCCATATTCAACCGCTTACACGGCGGGGTGCGTGGGGCTTAGAGGCCCTTGACGAGCTCCTCGGTAGCCTCAGCGATAGCCTTCTCCTCGTTGGTGGGGATGACCAGCACCTTGATAGCGGAATCCTCGGTGGAAATCACGCGCGGCTCGGGGGAACGCTTAGCGTTCTCTTCCTCGTTGTACTTGATGCCGAGAGCGCCGAGGCGGTCCAGGACCAGCTTGCGGAAGTCACCGGAGTTCTCACCGATACCTGCGGTGAAGATCAGTGCCTGCGCGCCGCCAACGACCAGGTTGTAGCCGCCAATGTACTTCATCAGGCGGTAGGAGGTCATGTCCAGTGCGAGCTGTGCACGCTCGTCGCCGGACTGTGCAGCCTCAACGACCTTACGCATGTCGTTGGAGCCAGCCAGTGCGAGCAGACCGGACTCCTTGTTCAGGATGGTGTCCAGGCGTTCACCGTCAATGCCTTCACGAGACAGGATGGTGGTCAGCGCCGAGGGGTCGATGTCGCCGGAGCGGGTGCCCATGATCAGGCCAGCCAGCGGGGTGTAGCCCATGGAGGTGTCCACGGACTTGCCGCCCTTCACAGCGGTCACGGACGCACCGTTACCGAGGTGTGCGACGATGCCGTTGAACTCGTCGCGTGCAATGCCGAGCATGTCAGCTGCAACGTGGGAGACGTACTCGTGGCTGGTGCCGTGGAAGCCGTAGCGGCGGATGCTGTACTTGTCAGCCAGGTCGTAGGGGATTGCGTAGCGCCATGCTTCTTCGGGCATGGTGGAGTGGAACGCGGTGTCGAAGATAGCGACCTGCGGCAGGGAGGGCCACTTGTGCATTGCTGCGCGCATGCCCTGAACGTGTGCGGGGTTGTGCAGCGGTGCCAGCGGGGAGAGGTCGTCGATCTGCTGGACAACTTCCTCGGTCAGCAGGGTGGGGTGGGTGAACTTCTCTGCACCCTGCACCACGCGGTGGCCGACTGCCTGCAGCTCGCGGCCGTGCAGGACAGGCTCAAGCTTCTCGGACATGATGTCGAATGCGACCTCGTGGTTGGGCACGTCGGTGCCGATGTTTTCGACGAGGCCGGAGGTCAGCATCTGCTCTGCCTCGGGCAGGGAGGTGTCACGCACCTGGTACTTCAGGGAGGAAGAACCAGCGTTCACAACGAGAATAAGCATGAAAGTATCTTCTTTCGTAGTTTTCTTTTCGTTCCATTCTCGCACTTTTCGAGCCTGCGTGCGAGACGGCCCCGGCTGTGTTTTTAACGGGGGTTTTTACTGGGGGTGACATCGAGGGGCAGGAGGCGCGGGGGCTCATCCCTGCACATACGGGGAAAACACGGTGCAGTCCCAGTGGATTCTGACGACCTTGGGCTCATCCCCGCGCATACGGGGAAAACGGCTCTTGAAGTTTCACCTCATCAAAGGTTGGGGGCTCATCCTCGCACATACGGGGAAAACCGTGTGGCGCCCTACTCTTGAGCGGATCCGAAGGGCTCATCCCCGCGCATACGGGGAAACCCCCACTGGGACTGAGGGCGTGCCGGTCTACGAGGGCTCATCCCTGCGCATACAGGGAACACCTCACCGTAGACGAGTAATCGTCTACTCATCCCCGGCTCATCCCCACGGGCGCGGGATGAGTAGACAATCACTCGTCTACGGTGACCCGCCGCCAATGGCAGCTGGCCTTGACGCATCCAACGCCACATCCCCCAACACCACCGAACCGGCAGCATCAGAGCCAGCGACTCCGCGTCCGTTTAGACTCTCCCCCGTGCCGGGGGCGAGTAGCGCCTCATACATCCGTACAGCCTCCGCACGGATATTACGTGCCGCGTTCACGTCACGATCAATCCGCACACCACAGGCCACACACTCAAAGACACGCATGTGGAGTCCGAGCTTGGTTTTCACTCGTGCTCCGCAGGCGCTACACGTCTGAGAGGATGCAAAGAAGCGGTCAATAATCTGTACCTGTGAGCCGTACCAGCTGGCCTTGTATTCCAGCTGACGGCGCAGCGTACTAAAAGCGGCATCCAGAATGGACCGGTTCAGCCCGGCCTTCTGGCGCACATTCTTGCCCGGTGCCTCGATGGTACCGGCAGCTGAAGCGGTCATACCCGCCACAGCCAAGTCTTCAAGCCCGATGAGGGTGTACCCGGTGCTCAGGCGCTTAGAGACCTGATGCAACCCGGACTCACGGCGCAAGGCTACTAGGTGGTGGTGCCGTGCAATCTGCTGCACAATACGGGCACGACGCTTAGAACCCTTCTGAGCACGTGAGAGAGCACGTTGCAGGCGTACCAGGCGCTTCTCGGCGGTACGTGCCCAGCGGGGGTTAGCCAGGGTGGGGGCACCGTCACCGGTGAACTCCAGGGAAGGGTACTGTGCGAAGCGCTGGGGCGCCTGCTCGTCAGAGAGCGCGGCGAGGTAGCGTACGCCCAGGTCCACACCGACAGCACCAGCGGAACGCTGGGCACGGGTGGGGGTCGCAGACGGGCGGGTGAGCTCGACGAGGATAGAGACATACCACCGGTTGGCGGCACGAGATACCGTGTAAGAGCGAACCTGAGCGCCAGCTCGCACGGCCTTCACCAGAGGCTTCGTAGTGTTATGAGTACGAATAACACCCAGGTGCGAGAGGCGCACGTGTCGGTAGTCCTCAATGGTCGGGGTGGTCTTGATGCCGCGGCGCTTCAGCTGTGCCTTACGGCGTGCGTATTCAGGCTCACCCTGCTTGTAAGGGGTACCGTAAGCGCCGATAGTCTCCGGGGTAGGGATAGTGAAGGAGTCACGGCTTGCGCCCTTGCGCTTGAAGCGGGGCGTGCCGACAAGTCGGCCAGCACGAGCACCGGTACGGGAATCAAAGAAATTCTTCCATGCCTTATCGGCAGATTGCAGCCCAGAGACGAGGACTCGGCGGGGGATGGTGTGCATCCACGGCTCGGAGGATCGCTCAGTCTCGGGCCATACGGAGGCAGGGTCGGCACCGTCGGTGATTGCGTTGCTAGCAACGCGGTGGCGATTAATTTCAGGGGTCAGGTACTGGGTTCCGTATGCTGCATAACCAATGGACTTATACGCTGCATCGCTTTTGGCTAATGCCTTGAGCTCAGCCTTAACGGTGGTCTCGTCGGCGCCTGCGTCAATGCGGGTGTGCCAGTAGTCTGCTCGGGCGCGGGAGACATCGAGATTGTGGGCAGTGAGGAGGTTGTAGGCGTAGCGTGCTGCGCCTGCGCATTGTGCTAGGGCGGACGCCTGTGCCTGGGTGGGATCGAGGCGGAATTTATAGGCGCGGAGTGTAGTGTCAGCGTCGGTGCTGATTTTCTTAGCCATGGCCTTTCCTCCTCTCCTACAAGCTATTGAGATAACCAGTGTGGACATCTCTCACACCCACAATCATATGGGATACCCCTGACAAGATAAGGGGGTATTTTGGGGTACCCAAGAATATTTTGAAAATAAATTCCCCCACAGCCGTAGAACCGATCCGTGGGATTTTTGTTGGGGCGCAGCGTCTAGAAACGAGGACTACACCGGGGTGGGCAGCGAGAAAAATAGTGTAAAAAATCGCCGATTTTTTCACTATCCCCTCTGATTTTCAGGAAATAGTGAAAAAAACCGCGATTTTTTCATAATCCAGGTCACATATAGGTGATTCGGGGGTGGTGCCAGCCCCTCCCACAGTACCTTCACCACCCCCGCTAAAGCACCTCGGGGTGGACCGCCACCTCCACGGCGGCAGGCAGCACGCGCGCGCTAATACGGTGCGCCGACGGTGCCGGGTCACCATCCACCTCAACGGGCTGCGCACCATCCGGGAACTCCAACACCGCCTCAGACCCCACCAGGTGGCGGATCACCGGCAGCTCAATGCGCGGCGAACCCAGAATCGTGCGGCGCGTAACCTTCGCCATCAGCAGACCCCACTCCACTAGGTCACGCGGCGACGCCACAATCACCTCAAGATTACCGTCGTGCACATCCGTCATATCCGCCAGGCGAATACCGCCCTGCAGACGGCCACAATTCGCGATCAGCACCGACCGCATCGGCAAAGTACGAGGCTCCCCACCGTCCACGCTAATACGCACCGGGTGCGACCTGCCCAGCATATGCTTCATGCCGGACTGCACGTACGCCACCCAGCCGAACTTCGCCTTAATCTCCTCGTTCGTATCATTCATGACAAGCGCGTCAAAGCCGGCACCACTCATCACAAAGAACGTGTGTTCGGTTTCTTCGCCGGGGGTGCTCGTCGTCGTCATCTCAATCGCATCAACAGCCTGACCTGCACCGTTGAGCGCAATATTCACGCACGCCGCCACGTCACTGACCGGAATATACAGGTTACGCGCCAGCAAGTTACCGGTACCCATTGGCAGAATACCCAGGCGCGGCTTATGCCCCTCATGATGCGCCAGCGCCGCCGCCACAGCACGCACCGTACCGTCACCACCGGCAGCAATGAGCCGGTCAACACCCTCAGCGATCAGCTCGCGGGCGGCCTCGGAACCGGGCTCGTCCACGCGGGTGGTGCGCACCAGCGGCTGCGGGTGGCCGTTCGCCGCGAGGGTACGTTCCAGAATCTCGATAGCCGCCGCAGCGCCGGGCTTGCTGGGGTTGTACACCACGCCCACGCGCTGCGCCTCACCGGTGGGCAGGGTCGGCAGAACACCGAAGGGCGCGCCCAGTTCGATAGCGCGTCGGCGTGCTTCACGGCGGGCACGAGTGACGGAGGCGGTCAGCGCCGCCGCCGCGGAAACACCAAGAAGTTTACGGTATAGAGGCATAGTTCTTAGATTACCGGGATACGCGAAAACCCGCCCACCGTTTACGCGGTGAGCGGGTTTTTTAGCTGGTTATGAGATTACTCAGCGGGCGGGGTTTTCCCTTACTCAGCAGCTACTACGGGGATAACCTCGGCACCACCCATGTACGGGCGAAGAGCCTCAGGGATACGCACGGAGCCGTCTGCCTGCTGGTGGGACGGAGGTGGGGGATTCCGAGCGCGCGAGGCACCAAATCCCCCGCCGGAGTGGAGACTCACTCCAGCAGGAATCCTTTATTCAGCAGCTACTGCCGGAATAACCTCAGCACCGCCCATGTACGGGCGAAGAGCCTCGGGGATACGCACGGAGCCGTCAGCCTGCTGGTGAGTCTCCAGGATGGCTACCAACCAGCGGGTGGTTGCCAGGGTGCCGTTCAGGGTCGCTACGGAGCGGGTGCGGCCCTTACGCACGTTGCCTGCCTCGTCCACGGTGTCCGGGGTGCGCTCGCGGATGTTCAGGCGGCGTGCCTGGTAGGTGGTGCAGTTCGAGGTGGAGGTCAGCTCACGGTAGGTACCCTGGGTCGGGACCCACGCCTCGCAGTCGAACTTGCGGGCTGCGGAGGTGCCCAGGTCGCCTGCGGCGGTGTCAATCACGCGGTATGCGAGGCCGCAGCGCTGCAGCATTTCCTCTTCGAGGGCGAGCAGCTGGGCGTGAATCTCTTCTGCCTGCTCGACGGGGCAGTAGACGAACATTTCAGCCTTGTTGAACTGGTGCACGCGAATGATGCCGCGGGTGTCCTTACCTGCGGAGCCAGCCTCGCGGCGGTAGCAGGAGGACCAGCCGAGGTACTTCTTCGCGCCCTTCTCGAAGTCGAGAATTTCGTCGGTGTGGTAGCCGGCGAGCGCCACCTCGGAGGTGCCGACGAGGTACAGGTCGTCGCGTTCGAGACGGTAGATTTCGTCGTCGTGCTTGACGTTGAAGCCGGTGCCGTTCATGATTTCGGGGCGTACCAGGGTGGGGGTGGTCATCATGGTGAAGCCGTGCTCGGTTGCGAGGTCGAGCGCCATCCACATGAGCGCCTGCTCCAGGCGTGCTACCTGGCCCTTGAGGAAGTAGAAGCGTGCGCCGGAGACCTTTGCGCCGCGTGCCATGTCGATGCCGTCGACGAGTTCACCGATTTCGAGGTGGTCGCGCGGTTCGAAGCCATCAGCTGCGAAGTCGCGGGGGGTGCCAACTTCCTTGACGACTACGTAGTCGTCTTCGCCGCCGACGGGTACGCCGTCGATGATGAGGTTTTCGATGCTGCTGATCAGTTCCTCGTATTCGGCGGTTTTTGCTTCGGAGGCTGCCTTTGCTTCGTTGACGCGGGTTGCTAGTTCCTTGGCCTGTGCGACGAGGGCGGGCTTTTCTTCCTTGGGGGCCTTGGCAACCTTCTTGCCGAAGGCGTTCTGCTCGGCGCGCAGGTTCTCGTATTCGCCGATGAGTGCACGGCGTGCGGTGTCGGCTTCGAGGATGCGGTCGACGTGGGTTTCGTCCTTGCCGCGTGCTCGCTGGGAGGCGCGGAAGACGTCGGGGTTTTCGCGGAGGAGGTTAATATCAATCACTGTTTTATCCTACCTAATCTTGCGGTGGGTTGTGGGCGGGGTTTGCGCTGGTGGGGCGCGGGTAGGTGCGGGGGTGTCTAGCGGCGGGCGTCTAGTGGTATTGCTAGTGGTGCCGCTAGTGGCGCTGCAGGTGTGCGGGGCGGCCGTTGGGGAAGAGTGACTCGACCCATTCGTGTGCGGCATCGAAGGAGCCGTCGGAGTGGATGGCGTCGACTTCAGTGTTTTCGTGGTCGGCGCGCGGGTAGGAGCCGAGGAATTTCAGCGTCGGGGAGACGCGGTGCAGGCCGCGCAGGGCGTCGCGCATGCGTGCCTCGTAGATGTGGCCGTCGGCGTCGATGCTGAACGAGTAGGAGCCCATGCCTTCGCCGGTGGGGCGCGATTCGATGCGGGAGAGGTTCACGCCGCGCACGGAGAACTGTTCGAGCAGTTCGAGCAGGGCGCCGGCGCGGTTGGTGGGCAGCGGCACGGTCAGGGTGGTCTTGTCGGAGCCGGTCGGTTCGGGGATGTCGGCGGTGCGGGAGAGCAGCACGAAGCGGGTCACGGCGTTCTTGTTGTCGCCGATATTGTCCTGCAGTACGTGCAGTTCCGGGTGGTAGTTCAGCAGGGCCGGGGAGCAGATTGCCGCATCGTAGGTGCAGCCCTCTTCGAGCAGGCCGACAGCCGCCGCGGCGGTGGAGGAGCCGGGCAGGTAGGCGGCGGTGGGCACGTTCTCCTGCGCCCAGCCGCGCACCTGCGCCCAGGCGTGCGAGTGGGTGGAGATGGTCTTAACGTCCTCGATGCTAATGGGATTCGCGGCGACCAGCACGAAGCGGATTGGTACGAGCACCTCGCGGATAATGCGTACACCCTCGCTGGCTGCGATAGCGTCCAGGGTGGCGCTCACGCCGCCTTCCACGGAGTTTTCGATGGGCACCATGGCGGCGTCCACCTCGCCCGCGTTCAGGCGTGCGAGCGCGTCGGGCACGCTGGTGGCGGGGATGCGTTCGGCGTCGGATGCGCCGGGAACGCTCAGCAGGGCGGATTCGGTGAAGGTGCCGGAGGGGCCAAGGTAGGTGTATCGCATGCCACTATAGTAGCGTCTGCCGTGGAGGGGCCGCCGAATTCGGTGATAGGTTACGGTCTTTGGCGATAGTTAAAAGCCCCCACCAAAGTCACTAACCTATCACCGAAAAACTTAGATTATGGCCGAAGGACCTAAGTCATTACCGAAAGACCTAAACCGCGACTGACACCGCTACCTCACGAACTGGCGAACCCGCGCGGTGTCCCAGTACTGGGCGGGCACGCCTCCACCCATGAGCTCACGGGCGATAGCGGCAGCCTGCACGGAACCAGCCTCCGGCAGGGGCGCGTGGGAGCCAGCAATAATGACGTTGCCGCGGCGGCGGCCCTTCAACATTGCAGAATCCGCCACAATGCACACGTACTCGAACACCTCAAGCAGGGCGGACGCCTCAGCACGGGCACCGGTCAGCGCTGGCCCGTCACCGCAATTGAGGATGTACAGGCCACCGGGCGCCAGCGACTCGGCAACGGTGCGGGTGAACTCGACGGTGGTCAGCGCCTCGGGGGTGGTGTCCCCGGCGAATACGTCACGAATCACCACGTCACGGGATGCGGGCGCGAAGGTCGCGGTAACGGCACCCGCCTCGCCCACGCGAATCTTCACGCGCGGTGCCTTGGGGATGTCGAACCAGGCGCGCACATACTCGGCGAGCTTGGCATCCAGCTCAACGACCGTGTTGCGGCTGGTCGGGTACAGGTCAGCGAAATAGCGCGCCATCGAGCAGGCGCCGCCACCCAGGTGGGTGATGCGCAGCTTCGCGGCGTCCAGGTGCTCCTCCACGTGCGAGGAGACGACCGCCGCGATCCAGCGCATGTACTCAAAATCCAGCTGGCGGGGCTCACCCACAATCACGTGGGAAGACTGCACACCATTAATGAGCAGCAGCCAGCCGTCGGCGTGGTAGCCGTCGGGGACCAGCTCCGCCTCACCCGTAGAGATCGGGTACACGCCAGCGGCGGCACCCTGCACGGGGGTGTTCTCGGTATCGTCGATGCGGTTCTTCTGGTTCTTCTGCTGCTTCTGGGTTTTCTTGGGTGCCCTGCTCTTTTTCGCCATACCCACTAGCCTAACCGACACGACTCAAAGCAACAGAGCCTCAAAGCAACAGCGCCGCCCCCTAGCCGCTACCCCCTAACCACAGCCCGCACGCCCCTAGCGTACGCACCCGCGGCAAACCGCCTCCACAGGGGTAGGCTGAGTAGACTAGAACCCATGGGATTTGTATGTCAGGGCCGCTACGCGCTCGCACCGATTGAACCGACCGACGCCGAAAAATACGTCAACCTGCAGCTGGACTGCATGGAGCAAACCTACGACCCGATCTACTTCGACACGCTCGGAGAAAGCTTCACCGCCCGCCACCGCGCCGAACGCGACGAATACCTCGAAGACTTCCACCGCCACATCGCCTCCCCCACCGTGCGCGGCTTCTTCGCCTACGACGTACCTGGATGGACCCCCGACGGCGAGCTCTCCTGCTCCATCGGCGCACGCATCGACTGGGATAAGCCGGTCGGCCTGGCGCTCTCCCTGTGCGAGGTCTCCTCCTGGGAACTCGAACGCGCCGACGACCTTCCCGAACTGCCCGCAGGCACCCGCAAACTCACGCACCTGTACACCCTCAACCACACACACGGCACCGGGCTCGGACAGGCGCTCTACGACTCCATCATCTACCCGGACGAAAACTCCTACCTGTGGGTCATGGCAGAAAACGAACGAGCAATCTCCTTCTACGAGCGCCTCGGCTACCGTAACGAAGGCGTGTACTTCCAAGCACGCGGCATCTGGGGACCCGGACGCAGCGTACGATACACCCGCATCCTCACCCCCTAAACAGCACACCACACCCCGAGGCGGCACACACCCCGCACCAGCCGCCCATCCGCCCCACATGACGCAGCGCACCGCACACCCTGTTAGGCACCACCCCCACAACGCCTTAAGATAGAAGATGACATATAAGCTCGACGCACCCGCGCACAGGAGCACATACACCCCTGCGCAACCGCGGGACCCAGCGCCGAACATCGCATAGAAGGACAGTAAAACAATGACCACCGGTCTTTACCTCTCCGCTATGTCCCAGAACTCGGGCAAGTCCCTCGTAGCCCTGGGCCTAGCAGACTCCCTCATCAAGCGCGCAGACCGCGTCGGCTTCTTCCGCCCCGTCTTCGACGGCGCAACCATCGCCGACGACCCCATGGCACGCCTCATCCGTGAGCACTTCGGCCTGACCGAAGAGCAGGTGGGCGGCGCAGTCTCCATGACCGACGCACTCGCACTCATCGCAGACGGCGACACCGAAGAAATCTCCGCACGCGCAGTCTCCGCCTACGAAAAGGTCGCAGCAAACAGCGACGTCGTAATCGTCGACGGCGTCTACCTGCCCGCCAACGCGCTCTCAGTCGAATTCGACCTGAACGTCCAGATCGCCCGTGACCTCGGCCTGCCCGTCGTCGCAATCGTCGGCGCACAGGAAGCAACCGTCGAAGAAGCAGTCACCGCAGTCGACGTGGCACGCACCGAACTGCTCGCATCCAAGGCAGACCTGCTCGCAATCATCGTCGGCCGTGCAGAACCCGAACTGCGCGACGAAATCGAGAACTCCGTCAAGCGCGGCGACGCAAACCTGCCCGTCTACGTGCTGCCCGAAATCCCCGAACTGAACGCACCCACCGTCGGTGAAGTTGCCGAAGCCCTCAAGCTCGACACCGAAGGCATCAAGGCAGAAGACCTCGGCCGCGACATCCACGGCATCAAGGTCGCAGCAATGAACGTCTCCAACTTCCTCAACCAGTTCGTTGACGGCGACTTCGTCATCGTCCCCGGCGACCGTGCAGACATCGTTGCAGCAACCCTCGCATCCGCACTGGCACCGACCTTCCCCGCACCCTCCGGTGTGCTGCTCACCGGCGGCCTGGACGCACTGCCCGGCAAGAACACCGCGGTCGGCTCCCTCATCGACAACGCACCGTTCCCCGTGCTGTCCACCACCAAGGACACCTTCAAGTCTGCACGCGCAGTCTCCCGCGTGCGCGGCACCCTCGAAAGCGGCCACCAGCGCAAGCTCGCAGCAGCAATGGGCGGCTGGGACGAGCACGTCAACAAGGACGAACTGCTCGCACGCCTCGAAATTGAGCGCCCCGCATCCATGACCCCGCTGCGCTTCCTGCACAACCTCATCGAGACCGCACGCGCAAACCGCCGCTCCGTGGTCCTGCCCGAGGGTTACGACGTGCGTATCCTGCGTGCATCCGAAATCATTGCACGCCGCGACTTCTGCGACCTGATCCTGCTCGGCAACCCCGCCAAGATCGCAGAAATCTGCCAGGCTGAGGGTATCGAACTGCCCAGCTCGATCCGCATCATCGACATCGAGAACAACGAGTACTCCGAGGACTTCGCAGCAACCTACGCTGAGCTGCGTGCGCACAAGGGCGTCACCATCGAAGCTGCTCGCGAGCGCATGACCGACCCCTCGTACTTCGGCACCATGCTCGTGTACAAGGGCATCGCCGACGGCATGGTTTCCGGTGCAGTGAACACCACCGCGAACACCATCCGCCCCTCGCTCGAGTTCATCAAGACCCGCCCCGGCACCAAGATCGTCTCCTCCGTCTTCCTCATGCTGATGGAAGACCGCGTTCTGGTCTACGGCGACTGCGCAGTGAACCCGAACCCCAACGCAGAGCAGCTCGCCGACATCGCGAAGGCATCCGCAGAGACTGCACGCCAGTTCGGCGTGACCCCCAAGGTTGCTATGCTGTCCTACTCGACCGGTACCTCCGGCGCTGGCGCAGACGTGGACGTTGTGCGTGAGGCAACCGAGCTCGTGCGCGCATCGAACCCCGACTTCGCGGTCGAGGGCCCGATCCAGTACGACGCTGCTTCGAACATGTCCATTGCGTCGACCAAGCTGCCCGGCAGCGAGGTCGCTGGTCAGGCTACCGTGTTCGTCTTCCCCGACCTGAACACCGGTAACAACACCTACAAGGCTGTTCAGCAGTCTTCGGGTGCTGCCGCTGTGGGCCCGGTTCTGCAGGGTCTGCGTAAGCCCGTGAACGACCTGTCGCGCGGTACCACCGTTGAGGACATCATCAACACTGTTGCGATCACCGCAATTCAGGCGCAGAGCCTGTAAGGTGCACACGGCGCTGTAGCGTGAAGGCTGCGGCGGTCCGTTGATATAGAAATCTCCCGCGCTGGGCGGGGCATGCCTTGGAGGTGTGCTCTACCCGGTGCGGGAGATTTTTTGTAATTACAGGGTTTCTTGTAGTGCCATTCCCCGGTTAGTCCTTGCGGGTGCGGCGGAGGCGCACATAGTTAATCACGCCAATACCAGCCATACCCACAGCAGTCACAACCGGGCCGAGGGCGGGCGGGAAGAGCCAGGTGAGCCCCACCTCCACGGTGTAAGCGATGAGGCGGCAGACAAGGTAGGCACACACCGCCACGAAGAGGGCGTAGGCGACGATGATGCCGACCGGGCGGGGCTCGTAGCCTTCTCGCCGGGCGCGCAGAGCAGCACCCAGGGCGTTACCCAGGTACAGGGCGAGAGCGCCGACGACGAGCGCGGCGGTGAGGGCACCGTCAAGGAGCGTGCGCGGGGTCAGCGGTGCGGTGCCTGCCTCAGCGAAGAGGTTGAGGATGCGCACCCCGGCGTAGGCGTAGCAGAAGATGGCTACCGCACGGATGGTGAGGGGTAGGTTGGTCCAGAAGGTTTTCATGCGGCCCCTTTCGAGGTGGAGGGCGGGCTTCTGTCTGGGTGTTACCCCAAGGATACCTAAAAATACCGGCATGTGATGCGAATCAATAGCGTTTGGGCTGGTGAATGTTGTGCATGCGGGTGCTGAACTTTTACACCGAATTTAAGCGCCGAGAAGCCACATGTGTTTCGAAAAGCAACATGTTTGGTGGCTTCTCGAAACACATGTGGCTTTTCGAGGAAAATGCGGGGCAGGATTTTTGTAATTACAGGATTCCGCCGCCAACCACCCCTACCCCGTGAGCCGGTGACCACCCAGGCAGCGGCAAACCGCCCGGGCTGCTAGGCTGCTGCTATGACCACAACTGACGAAACTCTCCCCCTGGGGCTCTACGAACACCTCAAGAGCACATCGCTCATGGGCCGCCCCATCCCCGAAGGCGCGCAATGGCAGGAAGAAATCCTCGAAAAGGACGACTACAACATCCCCGAACTGCTTACCCAGTTCTTCGCCACCCAGCTGGCTCCCGCCCTCGAAAGCCTCAAAACCCCCGCACACCAGGTGGAACTCATCAACCGCATGATGGAGCTCCTACCGCAGGATGCCGAAGAGCAGAACGACTCGTTGCTGACCGATGACGACAGCAACGTAATTCAGATGCGCGAGCTCACCCTCACTGACGCAAAAACTACGCGCCCCGACATTCCTCTAAGCGACGTTGCTCTGATGACGAATACTTCTAAAGACCTGAATCTCAATACTGAAATTCAGAAAGAATTAGAAAGTGCAGACCGTGTAGATTTGCTCTGCTCATTTCTTAAAATGTCCGGCGTTAATAGTTTGAGTGAGCAACTTAAAGCTATTAAAAATCGCGGTATCCCTTTCCGCATCATTACCACCACCTACATGGGCGCAACCGACCGTAAGGCTATCGACCGCCTCGTTGAAGAGTACGGCGCCGAGGTGAAAATCAGCTACCAGGGCGACAGCACTCGCCTGCACGCGAAGGCTTGGCTGTTCCACCGCAATACCGGCATGTCCACCGGCTATGTGGGCAGCTCGAACCTGTCCAGCGCCGCGCTCACTGACGGCCTGGAGTGGAATGTTCGCATCTCCAACCCGATTACGCCCGGCCTGATCCGCCAGTTTGAGGGGCTCTTCGAAAGCTACTGGAAGAGCGGCGATTTCACCCTTTACACCGCCTCTGACCAGGAGAAACAGGAGCTCGACACTGCCCTGGCCAAGGCGGATATTACCGGCCGTAAAAGCAAGGGCCTGGAGTACGATATCGACTCGTCCCTGCTGGATGTGCACCCGTTCCCGCATCAGGTGCGCATGCTTGAAGAAATGCAGAACGCTCGTTCTAAGGGTCGTCACCGCAACCTCGCCGTGGCCGCAACCGGTACCGGTAAAACCGTGTTCTCGGCTCTCGATTACAGGCGCCTCTGCGAGCAGTCCGGCAAGAAGCTGAAGCTGCTTTTTATTGCGCACCGCAAAGAAATCCTTGACCAGGCGCGCCGCACTTTTGGCGACGTCATGCTAAAAGGTAATTTCGGTGAGCTCCTGACCGGCGGCAAAAAGCCTGAATATAATGAGGCTGTTTTTGCGACCATTCAAACATTGTCGGGTGCCGCCCTCGAAAATTACGCGCCAGACTATTTTGACGTCATCATCATGGACGAATGTCACCACATTAATGCCGCCAGCTGGGATAAAGTTTTCAACTATTTTGAGCCCCGCGAATTCATTGGCCTGACCGCGACCCCGGAGCGAGAAGACGGAGTGAACATCGCCGACAAGTACTTTGGCGGCTACGTGGCAACCTCCATCCGCCTGTGGGACGCGCTCGAAGACCACCTCCTCGTGCCCTTCCAGTACTTCGGTATTGCCGACGGCACCGACCTGCGCCGCGTCAACGTTCGGGGTGGCCAGTACGACGAAACCGACCTGGAAAAGCGGTACACCGACCACAAGGATGCTGAACGCCGCCTGCGCATCATTGTGGAGGAGCTACGCAAGAAGGTCGACAACCCCCTGCGCATGAAGGCGCTCGGCTTCTGCGTGAGCGTCAAGCACGCCAAATACATGGCTCAGAAGTTCAACGAAATAGGAATCCCGGCAGACTGCTTGGTGGGTACGGATTCCGCCGAGCGTCGTGCCAAGGTTATGGGGAATCTTGCGGATGACAACCACGAGCTGACGACCATCTTCACCGTGGACCTGTTCAACGAGGGCGTCGATATTCCGAACATCGATACGCTCCTGATGTTGCGCCCCACCCAGTCGCTCACCCTCTTCCTGCAACAGCTGGGCCGCGGCCTGCGCCGTGCGCCGTTGAAGTCTGTTCTGACGGTCCTCGACTTTGTGGGACATCAGAACAAGAACTTCATGATTCACAGCAAGTACCGCGCTTTTGCACGACAAGGTGCCCTGACTGTGGATGATATTAAGAGCCCTGAACTACCGGCTGGCTGCCACTTCCACCTGGATGAGCTGACTCAGAAGCAGGTTCTCAAGAAAATTCGTGAGTCCCTGCGTATGAATAAGAACGCCCTCCTCGACACCGTCAAGAGCTACCTGGAAAATATGCAGCAAAACTCTGCAGAACCCGATATTCGTCCCACTGTCGTTGACTTCATCAACCGCTACGGCTTGGGCCTGCCGCATATTTACGGGCGCAGTAGCGAGTTGACCCTGCCCGGTGTCACTAAGCCCGTCGCAACAACTTGGACTAGCCTCCAGGCCGCGAGTGGGCTGTACCCCGACCTGGTGGTTCCCTTCCAGGACAATATTTCTCTCGAAGTGAATAGGCGCGTCAAGGCACTCAGACACGTAAACGACAGCTTCCGTATCAATGCCTACCTGGAGCTACTGAACACGGACATCCGGGAGCAGGATATGACCGATGAACAGCGCCGCTACGCATGGATGCTCCTGTTCTCCATCTGGCCGAATGCTAAGTGGGTAGGCTCAACCGAAAGGTTCAGCCTCGACAAAGGTCTGGCAACCCTACGTAAGAACCGCGGAATACTGCAGGAACTGGAGAGTATCTGGCAACGCAACGCCATTCTGGATACCAACTCCACCCTGCCACTCTTTGAGGGCGAAGATATTCCCCTGCGCACTCACGCCTACTACTCTCGTGAGGAGTTGTTTGCCGGGTTGGCGGGTCAAGAGGAAAGTTTTGGTGTGCCAACCGGTTTCCGAGAGGGAGTCAAAACCTTCAACTCGTCAAACACTACTGCGCTTGTGGTGAATTTGGAGAAGTCTGAAAAGCACTTCTCACCGACCACCATGTACAAGGACTACGCCATTAGCACTGACGAGTTCGCATGGGATTCACAGAACGCAACCACCCCCGAAAGCCCGACGGGTCAGCTCTTCCAGCATCATGAGGAGCAAGGCCGACGCATCGTTCTTTTCGTTCGCCGCAATCAAAAAGACGCTATGGGCACCCGCCCCTACATGTGCCTAGGCACCGTGAAATACATTTCTCACGAGGGCTCCAAGCCGATGCATATTCGCTGGTCGTTGGACCGACCGATGCCGGCGTCCATGTTCCAGATCGCGAAGATTGCCTCGTAGGCTCTAAATAACCGCAGCAGGCGGCCCCGGATACAGAAGTATTCGGGGGCCGCCCGCTTTTTAGACCGAGGTTTTCGATAGGTTAGTGCCTTCACCGTGGGTCTTTAACCCGCAGTGAAGACACTAACCTATCGACGAAAAGGCTAAGTCATAATCCATAACCGGCTCTCACCTATCTGGCGCAGCCGGAGATTCGGTCATAGGTTACGGATTTGTGCCATAGGTTAGTGTCTTTGGTCGTAGTTAAAAACCATGGTCGAAGACGCTAAACCATGGCACAAATTCTGTGGAGGCGGCACCTCCGCGGGCGCAGAGATATTTGATGCATAAAACATTGAGAAGCCCGAATAATGACCAACAACCGTCACCACCCTCAAAAGAATGCAAACGACGGCAAACATGCGGTAGGGTGGTAACTGTAGTGTTCCACAGCGCAGTGATGCGCTTGATGGGTGCGCTACGGGGCTGTTTTCCTTCCGGCAGTCAATGAGGCCCGTGAATAACGGTCCGACATGCACATATGCATCACACCATCACCGACGATAGGAGCGTATCTTCTATGGATTCGACCATTTTCAACCGCCGTACCCTGCTGGGTAGCGGCGCACTTGTGGGCCTGGGTGCCCTGCTTGCGGCGTGCGGCCAGCAGGCTTCTAACGAGGCGGCTGCCACCGCATCTGCTACCCCGGCTGAAACGACTTCGGCGTCTGCGGCGGCTTCTGAGTCGCCTTCGGCGAGTGCAACCCCGTCTACCGTCCGCGGCTACTCGGGCGGCTCCAAGGCACCCGACGGAGAGTATCGCCCTGCTGATTCGAAGGGACCCGCCCAGAACGTTCCGAAGCCTGCGGCTCCCGAAGAGGGTTACCGCGAGAAGTCAATTTCTGGTTTGGAAAAGACGATTCGCGCTTGGATTTTGAATGAAAATTATTCAATTCAAACTGGAGACTATACGGAAACCCTTAAATTTGTGAGCCCTTCTTTCAAGGAAGAGATTGATTTCAGCAAGAAGATTTCATCCCTTTATGAGAAGGGTGGTTGGGTTATTGCTGGTACCCATAACTTTGTAGCGAATGGTGCGCCCTGGTCTGAGGACGGGGAGACCTATATTTGGCGTGCGTACCGACAGTGGACTTACGCAATGTATGTTGAGCCTGACGGCAGCTGGGAGAGCTTCGAGAATGGGGATGATGTCAATAATATGTGGGATATAAAGTTGCGTTATACGGGTGATCGTTGGCTTGTTGAGTCAACAACGGTAGTCGAAGGTTAAGTATCTGCCATGAAGATTCTCGCCAAATATACTATTGCAGCATTATTTATATCACTTGCTGGTTACACTGCCGCGTCTGGAGTAGAAGGAGAATTCAGCTCGTATTCAGAGTGTGTTAGCAATAACCCAAATTCAGCGCAGGTATGTGGAACTATTTTTAACAATCCAGAGCCCAAACCTACTTCTAAATCCAATAGATACGATACTGGTCGCAACCAGTCCGGTGGAGATACTGTACGAGATACAAAAAATTCTGAAGCTGCAGAAAAAGCAAAAACCCAAGTCCATGAGTGGGAAAAGAGCCACAACCCCAATGGTTTTGACGTCTACTCTTCTAAAAATACCCCCGGTGTCCTTTACTGCGTAACCCCGGGAGGAAAGGTTGGTATCTATAAACACACCAACCTCAGCCCGGAAACTGATGCAGGATTCATGGACCGCGGTCGCCCAGCAATGGGACTGAACAGCCCCAGCAGCGCCAGCTGCATCCCCTCAGACATCAAAGCTGTTCAGGACACTAAATCCAAGGCAAACGACGGCCCCACCTGGGAGCAAATGATGGCGCAAATCATTGAGGCCGCCCAGTCGCTAGAGCCGGGCAAGCCGACCCTCCACCAGTCCTACAACAACCCCGCAGGCACTGGCCGCGCAGAAGGTGACCCCAACGTCTACAAGGGCGACCAGATCAACTTCTACGTCGACGACGGAGGCCCCTACCGCCTCGAAGCAGACATGCTCGCTGGACACGTCGAAATTGAGCTCATGCCCTCCTCCTACGTCATCGAATACGGCAACGGTGACCAGGCAACCAACTACACGGCTGGTCGGCCCGTGACCACCTACCCTCGTGAGCGTCCGCGTCAAACGGATACCAGCTACGCCTACCAGCGTTCTGGTAACTTCCATGCGTACGCGACCGTGCACTACACGGCTCGTTTCCGTGTGGACGGCGGCCCGTGGCAGATGATGATGGTGACCCCGCAGGCGACCAGTGATCCCTTGCTGGTGCGTGTGTGGTGGACCGACGTGGGCCGTGTGGCAGGTGACTGTAGCTACGACGACACCAGGTGGGGCTGCAAGAATGACCCCACTATGGGCAAGAAGGATAACCCGAACCCGCGCCTGCGCAAGGCTGATATTCGCACTGGTCAGCGCTGGCACCTGAACGATAACGGTGACGGGGATACGGAGTATTCGCTGCACCGCGACTGGCCCGACATGTAAGGCCCCCGTTAGGTCTTATGCTGAGAAGCCACATGTGTTTCGAAAAGCCACTTCTTTGGTGGCTTCTCGAAACACATGTGGCTTTTCGCCGTTCATAAGGGAGGGGTGGGGCCCTTCGATAGGTTAGTGTCTTCGCCATGGGTCTTTAACCCGCATTAAAGTCACTAACCTATCGACAGGGCCGTAACCTATCGAAGAATCCCCCTATCAACAAGCCCCAGCACCCATACCTCGTAATAACCCGTAACACCCCCTTGCGGTATACCCCCTAGGGTATACACTTAAGCCATGGAAACTACCAGCAACCAGTGCTGCCACAGCACATCCGCCCAGGTCAGCACCGCATCCGGCACGCCCGCCGAGAACCCCGCTGAAAAACCCAGCGAGGCGCACACCGGCGCATGCTGCAGCAGCGAGGCACCCGAAACCCAGCACGGCTACACCTCCAACAAAGAGGCGCACCTCAAGCGCCTGCGCCGCATCGAAGGGCAGGTCCGCGGCATCGCCCGCATGGTCGACGAAGATAAATACTGCATCGACATCCTCACCCAGGTTGCCGCGGTCTCCAAGGCGCTCCACGCCGTCTCCCTGAACCTGCTCGAAGAGCACATCGGCCACTGCGTGACTGGCGCCGCCGTCGAATCCGAACGCACCGGCGACCCGACCATCGCAGAGGCCAAGGTCAAAGAGGCAACCGCCGCGATCTCCCGCCTCATGCGCAGCTAAACACCCCGCCCCCAAACACCGGGCGGCCCCAAGTTTTCAACCCATTACCGAAAGGAAATCATCATGAGCACCACCACCGTTAAGGCAACCGGCCTGACCTGCAACCACTGCGCTATGAGCGTCAGCGAAGAGGTCAGCGAAGTTCCCGGCGTGACCGGCGTGACCGTGGACGTCGTCAAGGACGGCGTCTCCACCGTGACCATTGAGCACGAGGGCACCCTCAACACCCAGGCCGTCGCAGACGCTATCGTGGAGGCTGGCTTCACCCCCGCTGTCTAGCGCGGCAGCCGGCTCGATTAGGAGTCATCATGGCTTATCCTCCGCAGTACATTGCGATGATTGTTGGCGCGGTCCGCACTCTTGTCGGCACTGAAAACATGCACCTGCGCGACGCGATTGCCCGCGTTGCCAGGCAGATGAGTCTGGATGCGGCGCTGGTCGATTCGTGGGTGAAGCAGAGCCCCGAATATACGGCGCGTGAGGATGCGACCGGCGCCGCGCGTCGTAGCGGCACGAGCGCAAATAAGCGTTCCGCCGAGCACGAGCAGGGCGTGAAGGCGCGCGAGAAGGCGAACGCTTCGCCGTTCCCGCGGGCTACCGTGAAGCGTGCGTACGGTGTGTCTGATCGTGGCGCGAAGGTGACCGGTATTCGCCCGCGCACGAGCAGGCCGGATGGGCTACCCGGCGACCACTAAGCCGCGTTGATTTTCCCCTCGCGCGCTCTCGACGCCGCACCCTAAACACTGCACCATACACTGTCCGGGGCGGGGTCCCTCGGGGCCCCTCCCCCGGCTTGGTGTACCTTTTTCTACCCCCCCCCGTTTTTATTTTTGAGGAAGTATTGTGTCTTCTACACAGCCTTCAACGGCACCCCAGAAGCCCTCATCACAGAGCGAGCGCTCTCTTTTTAATTCCGCCGGAACGACCGTAAAATCAACGGAGTCCACCCGAATCATTCACGTGGATATTCAGGGTATGACCTGCGCATCCTGCGTGGGTCGCGTGGAGCGTAAGCTCCGCAAAATCCCCGGCGTTGACCCGGCGGTGAACCTGCCGCTGGAGTCGGCGCGCGTCATCGTGCCCGAGGGTGTGAGCGACGAGCAGATCGTTGAGACCATCAACAATGCCGGCTACACGGCGCACCTCAAAAACGGCCCGCGCGCGGGCGCTGGAACGAACGCGAGCGCATCCGGCGGCGGCAACCAGCACAGCACCCCGAGCATGAACGGCGGCTTTACCGACCGCATTATTTATGCGGCGATTTTGGGTGTGCCGATTTTCCTGATTTCGATGTTCCCGGCGTTCCAGTTCCCGAACTGGGGCTGGGTCGTGGCGATTCTGACCGCGCCGGTCGCGTTCTGGTGCGCCGCACCGTTCCACCGTGCGGCGCTCATTAATGCCCGTCACGGCTCCTCCACGATGGATACGCTCGTGTCCCTCGGCGTGGTCGTGGCGTACTTCTACTCGTTGGCGCAGCTGCTCATGAACCCGGCACTGACGGCGCACGTGCACCATGCGGGCGGCAGTTTCTGGTCGATGTTTACCGGCCACCACGCGCCGCTGTACTTCGATTCGGCGTCCATGGTGACGCTGTTCCTGCTGATTGGCCGCGCAATTGAGCACCGCACCCGTCACCGCTCCTCGGAGGCGCTGCGCACCCTGCTGAGCATGGGCGCGAAGGAGGCGACTCTGCTGCGCACCGATAAGCAGGGCGTAACGAAGCAGGTGCAGGTTCCGGTGGAGGACCTCATGCCGGATGACCTGTTCTTGGTGCGCCCGGGTGAGAAGATTGTCACGGATGGTGTGGTGGTTGAGGGTACCTCCGCGGTGGATGCGTCCCTGCTGACCGGCGAGTCTGTGCCGGTTGAGGTGCATCCGGGCGATACGGTTACGGGTGCCACGGTGAACACTTCGGGTTCGTTGACGGTGCGTGCAACCCGCGTGGGCACTGAGACGACCTTGGCGAAGATGGGTGAGCTGGTGGCGAGCGCGCAGGAGACGAAGGCTCCTATTGCTCGCCTGGCGGACCGTGTTTCTGCGGTGTTTGTGCCGGTGATTTTGACGATTTCGGCGCTGACCCTGGTCGGCTGGTGGCTGATTTCCGGTGACGGTGCGGCGGCGTTCAACGCAGCGGTGTCGGTGCTGGTGGTGGCCTGCCCGTGCGCCCTGGGTTTGGCTACTCCGACGGCGCTGCTGGCGGGTACGGGTCGCGGCTGGCAGTTGGGCATTTTGATTCGTAATGCGCAGGTGTTGGAGGCGACGAGCACGGTTGATCGCGTGGTGCTGGATAAGACCGGTACGGTGACGACTGGTGAGATGTCTGTGGCTTTCTACGGTACGTTTAGTGACTATGAGTCGGCGGGTGACTTGTCCGGTATTTCGCCGGAATCCACCGGTTCCAAGAATGAACGTTCCCTGTCTGTTCTACGTGATGCTGCCGCCGTGGAGGCGCTGAGTGAGCACCCGATTGCTCGCGCGATTGCCGGTTTTGCCCGTGACCAGGGCGTGCTGGCGGAGGGCGCATCGGCACCGAGCGTGAGCGGCTTTGAGGGTGTTCCCGGAGGCGTGCGCGGCATGCTGAGCGGCGCGGGTGAAGGTGCCGAGAGCGGCGCCTCCCGGCTGGTTGTGGTGGGTACTCCCGAGTACCTGCAGGCGGCGGGTGCGCAGCTGAGTGAGGCTCAGTTGACCCTGCTGGATCAGGCTCGCCGGGCGGGTCTAACGACGGTGGTTGTCGCCCGCGGCGAGGCCCTTGATGAGGCCCCGAGCAGCACCTCCGCTCTGCAGCCGGTCGGCATGATTTCGGTTGCTGACACCCCCAAGCCGGAGGCGGCAGAAACCATGGCGCAGCTGCGCGAGCTCGGCATGGAGCCGATCCTGCTCACCGGTGACGCCCCGCAGGTTGCGCAGGCGGTCGCCTCACAGGTCGGTATTTCGGCCGAGAACGTGTACGCCGGCGTGACCCCGGAGGGTAAGTCGCAGGTGGTTGAGAAGTTGCAGGCTGCCGGTCACCGCGTGGCGATGGTCGGCGACGGCGTGAATGACGCCCCGGCGCTGGCTCTTGCTGAGCTGGGCATTGCGATGGGTTCGGGCACGGACGTTGCCGCGGAGGCAGCCGATATTGTGCTGACCCGTTCGGATATTGCTTCAGTTGTGACGGCACTGCGTCTCTCCCGCGCTACGCTGCGCACCATTAAGTCGAACCTGTTCTGGGCGTTCGCCTACAATTCGGTGGCTGTTCCGGTCGCCGTGGCGGGCCTGCTGAACCCGATGATTGCGGGTGCGGCAATGGCGTTTAGTTCGGTGTTTGTGGTGCTGAATTCTATGCGTCTGACGGCGTTTAGGAAGTAGCGCTCTGCCGTTGTACAGAATGAATTGCCGCGTGCGATTTCAAACCGCGCGATTTCAAACCGCGCGATTTCAAACGAAAAATTCAAAAGCATATCTCGCCGTGCTTTTCGCACGGTAAAAGATATAAAGAAATGCACCGCCCGTGTAAAGGCGGTGCATTTCTTTATATTCAGTTTTCACGGGCGGCGGCTTGAGCGCCTAGCTTGAACACCAGGCGCGAACACCTGGCTCAAACGCCTCGCCCAACAGCCCGAGCTCAAAACCCGGCAAGAAAACCTTGCTGAGAAAACCTCGCCGAGAACCGGGCAGAACCTTAGGCCCAGGTGACCAGGTCCTCGATGGAGCGGCGGCTCTTCGGGGCAATCTCGCGGGCACGGTAACCGAAGGTCACAGCCACGGACACGCCGTATTCCTCCGGGTCGAACAGGCCGGCAGAGACGAGCAGCTCGTTCACTGCTTCGTAGTTCATACCCTCAATGGGGCAGGAGTCGATGCCGAGCATTGCGGCGCCGGTCATCATGTTGCCCAGGGCGATGTAGGTCTGCTTGGATGCCCAGTCGAAGAGCGCGCGGTCGCTTTCCAGGACCTTCATGTCGTTCTTCTGGAAGTTGCCGTAGCGCTCGAGTGCGGCCTCCATCTGCTCCTCGGTGAGGTTGCGGCTTTCGAGAGTGCGGCGCATCCACGGGGTGTCGTAGCGCAGACCCTTCTTCGCCAGCAGTACGACCAGGTGGCTTGCGTCGTCGAGGGCACCCGCCATACCCCAGGCAATCGGCTTGAGCTTTTCACGCAGTTCGGGGTCCTGGATGACCAGGAACTTCCACGGCTCGGTGCCGACGGAGCTGGGCGACAGGCGCGCAAATTCGAGGATTGCGGCGAAGTCTTCGTCGCTGATGCGGCGGTCGGGGTCGTAGGCGCGGGTTGCGCGGCGGCGGGCGAAAATTTCGAGGGCTTCTTCGCGGGTTACGGTCACGGTTTCATCCTTTGCATGAGGGTTTCATTACCCTGTCATGCTACACCCGCGGAGGGTGCGGGCGGCGGAAAATGTGGTCAGTTACGCCTGCAGGAAATACGCCCGCGAGCGGCGGGACCGTATTGCCGGTGTCGTATTACAGGGTGTACGAAGCCGGTGGGCTGGTACCCAAGGCGCCCAGAGCGCACCTGCCCAGCACCTCCTATGATGCCCCTACTCGGCCCCCGCCTTCATCCACACGTCCGAGGAGGCGCGGCGACCGAAAATGACCGCGCGGATTCCTTGAAAGTACAGAATATACGCCGCCCACAAGCCGCAATACCCGGTCAGCGCATCCATGGTGCCGTTGCCGACCGCCCAGTGCAGCCCGAGCATGACGGGCACGTACATGACGAGCATGATGAAGCAGCCGATTGCCAGGTATTTCACGTCCTGCGCGCCCATGAGGATGCCATCCAGGGTGAACACGTACGCGGCGATGGGCTGGCCGAGCGCAATGATGACGGTGGCGATGGTGAAGAGGAACGCCACCTGCGCATCCTGCGTGAAAATCCAGGAGCCGAAGAAGCCAATGAGCGGGCAGATCAGGCCGGTGATAACGCCGTAGATGAGGCTCATGCGCAGCAGTCGGTTTTTCAGCTGGCGCACCTTCGCACGCTCGGATTCTACGTTAAGGTCGCGTTCGCCGAGTTCCTTGCCGAGTAGCGCCTGGGCGGCGATGGCAAGGGAGTCCAGGGCGTAGAGGAAGAGGTTAAATACGCCCATGCCGAGCTGGTAGGCGGCGGTGTGTTCGGTGCCGAATCGCGCCACGACGAACACGGTCAGCAGGGAGGCAATGCGCATGGACAGGGTGCGCAGCATGAGCCAGGAGCCGAGCGAGAGCACCGAACGCATGCCGGCAACGTCGGGTGCCCAGCGGACGGCGTGCTCGCGGGTGCCGCGCATCATGACCGTACCGAGCGCGGCAGCCATGCCCCACTGGGTGAGGGAGGTGCCGGTCGCCGAACCGGCGACGCCCCAGCCGACCGGGTAGATGAGCAGCCAGTTCAGCGCAATGTTGATGAGAGTGCCGACCGTGGCGACTTTGAGCGGGGTGACGGTGTCTTGCAACCCGCGGAGCGTGCCGACCTGCGCGAGGATAATCATCATCGGCGGGATGCCCCAGAGCGAGTGGTGCAGGTAGTCGAGGGCGTAGCTGATGGTTTCGTCGGTCGCGCCGAGGCCGCGCAGCAGCGGGTCTGCGAAGGCGTATCCGGCGATCATGAGGAGCATGCCGAGGCCGAAGGCGACCCACACGCCGTCCACGCCGATCTGCCAGGCGCGGCGCAGGTTCTTCTCACCGAAGGCGCGCGCCACGGCGGGCGTGACGGAGTAGGCGAGGAAGTTCATGAGGCCCACGACCGTGGTGACGATTGTGGCGGCGATGCTCATGCCGGCGAGTTCTGCCTTGCCGAGTTGGCCGATGAGGGCGGAGTCGGTGAGCACGAAGATGGGTTCGGCGATGAGCGCGCCGAAGGCGGGTACGGCGAGGGCGAGGATGCGCCGGTTCAACGAAGGCTCGGAGGTGTTCGCGGCGGCATTCACGCTGGGGTTCGCGGCGTTCTGACCGGGCGCGTTGTTCGGGTGCTTCTGTGTGCTCATCCCTCTAGGCTACTCCCCGCCGCCCCGGCGGGTGCCTGCACGCGGGGCGGGGTGCACTCCGTGAGATGCGCTTTAGGCGCCTCGACCGCGCAGTTCGTCGAGGGCGCGGCGTTCCTTCTTGGTGGGGCGGCCGCTGCCTCGTTCGCGTTTGGCGACCGGCGGCATGGAGAGGTAGGCGGGGCGCGGGCCGGAGAGGTCTTCGTAGCAGGTGACGGCGATGGGCGCGCCTACGCGTTTGACGAGGAGCTTTTCGACTTTGAAGACGCGTTCCCAGCCGGGGTAGCGGACCTTGACGATGTCGCCTTTCTTGAGTTTTTGGGAGGGCTTGGCGGGTGCGTCGTTGACGCGCACGTGGCCGCCTTTGCATTCGTCGGCGGCGAGGGAGCGGGTCTTAAAGATGCGCACTGACCAGAGCCAGAGGTCGAGCCTGGCGCTGGTTAGTGTGGTGGTGTCTTCTGCGGTCATGTGTTCATTGTGGCGCGAGGTGGGCGGGGTACCAAATCAGGTGCGCCCGCCTACCCGTCCTGCGCTTGCGCTGTTTTTGCAGTGATTCCGCCGTGATTCCGCCGTATTTTTGCCGGGCTGAGCCGTGACCTGCGCAAACCCACCGTGCGGCAGAAAATTTTCTAGCGCACGCACCAGCCTATTGAGCGCGAACCCGCCCTCACTAGGGGTATTGTTAAGTCACCTTCTCAAGAAGTGTTCTCAAGGCCACCTAGTTCGCGTGGCCTACGGGGGGGGGTTGTGGCCGCGACGCCACGGGCTCCCCGTAACAGATTGGAGACACACCATGTCTAACCACCGCATGAGCTCTACCGGCAGTGCAGGGTATACCCGCCATACAGCACCTACCGGTCGCACAGCATCTACCGGCGCAAGGCGTAACTTTGCGCGAGCTGCCGCCGCAATCCTGCTGGGTCTCACGCTCTCCTCGTGCTCTTTCGGTCCTTCGCTGGAGAAAGATGAAAGTGCCCGAGCAATCTTCGACGCAGAAAATGACCAGGTAATCCTACCCCTGGACGCATACGACACCACCGGCAAGGACGAATACTACACCAAAGCCCTTGAGCTCGCCCGCAAAAAGTGCTTTGCCGAACACGGGCAGCACTACAAGATGTTTGTCCGCACCGAGGGATCCGGCAGGAACCACGGCAGGACCTACGGAATCTGGAACGTTGAGTACGCCCAAAAGTACGGCCTCCACGAGCCTAATGAATCGAATACGCTGGATCTGTCCTCCCCTGCGCCCTCCTCCGACCCTGGGAAGGATGTCAGCACCGAATGCTATCAGCGCGCCGTCGATGAGATGAAGCAAATTGGAGAGATCCCATTCGGCTCCGCCACGTATAGGCGTGTGGAGAACGACGTTCGAAACGCCGCAGGCGATAGGCAGCTCAAAGAATCTCTCGACGACGAGTGGAAGCGATGCGTCAAGGACAAGGGTCTCACCCCCGATAGTGAGATGACCGTCAAGGAAGAAAAGAACATTCCTCAGAGCAACACCCCCTCCGAAGAAGAAATTCGAATCGCAGTCATCCAGGCGCAGTGCAATCAGGATGTAGGCCGTTCGCAGAAGCTCTACGACCTGGAGGCGCAGTACCAGAAGCCGCTCATCGCCAAGAACCAGGCTGCCCTGGAGAATGAGCTCAAAGAATTCAAACGCAAGGATGAGCAGTTCAAGCAGTACGTTCTCGACAACCAGTAACAGCGCATAACAGTCGGTAAGCCGAAAGGGTGTGTGCCGTGTTCAGTGAACACGGCGCACACCCTTCTTACATTGCACCGGCTATATTTTTACCGGCTACGCTGCACCGGCGGTCTAACCCGCGGCGCTTATGCCTCCACCGTTGCGGTGCGGCGCTCCTTGAGAGCCCAGCCGATCACGCCGGCGAGCAGACCGCAGGCAATCCAAGAGCCGAGCACCAGCCACTGGCCGCTCGTTGCAGCCTCCGGGAAGTACGCGATGGAACGCAGTAGGGTCGAGGAGGCACCCGGCACCATCATCTGACCGATAGCACCCCACGCGCCGGGCAGGAATACGCTCGGCATGCTTGCACCGGAAATCGGGTTGCCGATAAACATGGTGACGACGGCGCCCAGGCCCAGGCCTGCGGCGGGGACGAGCAGGCTACCGAAGCCAATCATGAAGGATGCGGTGGCAAGGTAGGTGGCGCCGAATGCTGCCCACAGGGTTGCGAAGTCGCCGGGGATGAAACCGAACCAGGTGCTCAGAATCAGGGCGGTGATTGCGCCACCAATCACGGCGTAGAGGCTAGCGGTGGCGAAGCGACGCCAGGTACCGTTCACGCGCAGGGCGGAGAAGGAACCACCCAGAATACCGCCGATGACCAGGGGAAACGCAGAGATAGCGATACCAGAACCGGAGGAGTCACTCTCGCTCAGGGGCACTACGGCGGTGGTCTTCACGGTCATAGCGGAGGCCTTTTCAGCTTCTGCCTTCATCTGCTCCAGCTGAGCGGCAGCCTGTGCGCCCTGCTCACCGCCGGCCTGCACCGCCTGGGTGAGGGCTTCGGTCTTAGCGGCGAGCGCCTGCTGCTGAATCTGCGCGTTCAGCTGGGTGGCTACGCTGTTGAGCATCTGGGTTGCTGCGGCGTTAGCGGCGGGGGCGGTGAGCACCTCGGGGGCTGCGCCTTCGGTGAAGACGATAGCGCCGTAGGTTTCGCGCTGCTTGATTTGGTTTTCGGCGTCTTCGCGGGAGGTGGCCTGCTTCAGGTCGAAGGTTTCGATGCCGCGGTCTTTGAGGGATTGCTCAAATTGGCTGACGGTCACTTCAGGGCCGGTGATGGAGACGGGCAGGTTTTTCGCTTCCATGGTTTTGGTGGGCCATGTGAAGGCGAGGATAACAACCGCAACGATCAGGGATGCCAGCAGTGAGGTGCTGATGACCTTAATCCAGGAGGAGCGCTCGGGGGTTTCTGCCGGGGTCTTGGTGGTAGTGGGGTTGGTGGCGCTCACCGATTCTGCGGTGGGCGCGGTGGTGGGTTCGTTGCTCATGACAACCTCCAAACAAAATGTCTGTTTCGTTTACGGGATAGAACTCTACTCCCGTTTTTGACCGAGCGCAAACACAATAGCCATTTTGTTTACAAAGTCACAAAAAGAATTTCCATTGTGTTTGTAAGTTTTATGCCAACTCCCTAGACTGGAACCATGCCCCGACTAACAGAAGCCACCAAAGCCGCACGCCGAGCCCAAATCATCGAAGCAGCCATCGCCTGCTTTATCGAACGCGGCTACACCAACACCTCCATGAGCGACATCATCAAAGCCTCCGGGCTGTCCTCCGGATCCATCTACTCGCACTTCACCGGCAAAGAAGACATCCTCATCAGCGCCATCAACGAGCGACTCACCAGCATTAAGGCACTCTACGCCGCGCTCCCCGAAGGCGCCGGCCCCCAGGACATTCTCGAAACCATCCACACCAACCAAATGATTAACGAGAACTTCTCCGCCATGCTGCGCATCCGCCTCGAATCGCTCCACGCACCCGAAATTGCCAAGGCAACCGCGGACACGATTCCCCTGCTGCAGGGCATCATCATCAAGGCCCTCACCCCCTGGGCGGCCGAACAGCTGCGCGTTCTGCACGAAATCAACCCCGACCCGACACGGCGCACCCCCAAGCAGGAGGCGCTCATCGCCGACTACGCCCGCGACCATGCAGACGCCTTCATGATGGTTTTCCAGGGGTACATGCTCCGCTCCTTCATCGGTAGCGCCGAAGAGAAGGACCGCCTCTACCGCGTCGCTTTGGCGCTTCTTCCTGAGTAGTTGACCGCCCGATAGCCCCTGAAAATCACCCTGATACGGTTGTCTTTTGGATTTATCGGCGATTTTTGAGCGCTATAGCACCCTCACAGTCTGCAGGCGTAGAATCGAGGAATTATGACTGAATCCTGCACCCCCACCACCCCCGAGCCGCGCGCCAGCGACCCCTCCGAGCTAAAGAATCTGCGTGCCGCGCACGCCGATGAGCTCTCATCCCGCACGCGTGCCACGAGCATCCCGGCAGACTCCTGCTCCCTCTACGACGACGAGGCGCTCGGCGGCACCGCCGGACGCGCCACCGCATGGCTTGCGCTCGAACACGTGGGCCAGTGGGGCCGCGACGTGCTGGACGGCTCCGCCCTCGGCGAGGAGCTTTCGGAGGCGTTGGGCGAGGCAGTCTCGCAGGCGGGTTTGAAGTTCCTGCTGATCCGCCAGGTGGGCAGGGCGGGGCGTGTACTGCACGGCGTGCCGGATACATCCGGCAACCCGACCCACCGGGTACTCTACGCGCTCTGCACTCCGGGTGAGGAGAAGCTCTACTCGTTCAGCGTGAGCACCCCCGAACAGCTCCTCGAACTACCCCTGGGCAACCCGGAGGAGTTGATTCAGGCGACCGACGCGGAGCTCATGGATTCCCCCGCCATTCTCGTGTGCACCCATTCCAAGCGTGACCGCTGCTGTGCCCTGCGCGGTCGCCCCATTGCGGCACACCTGGCGGATATCCTGCCGGGTAATGCGGTCTGGGAGTGCTCGCATACGGGCGGTCACCGCTTTGCCCCGGTCGGCATTATGCTGCCCACCGGCTACACCTACGGTCGCCTCTCGGAGCCTTCGGCGCTGGCGGCGTACCTGTCGCTGGCGGGTCGTTCCATTCCGTCGCTGCACGGTCTGCGAGGCCGCAGCACGGATACCCCGGTGGAGCAGGCGGCGGAGGTTGCCGTACGCCTCGAACTGGAGAAAAAGGGTGAAGAAGTAACCTCTGGAGGTTTGGTTTCACGTGAAACATCGGCAGCGGAGGCGCTAAACGCACTCCGCGAGGCGGGCATCGAGCCCCCGGTAGATACCGCCGAACACCCCACCATGGAGGCGGCGCTCACCTCCCACACCGACGGACGCACCTGGGTCACCTTCTTTGAGCGGGTCACCCTTGAGCCGCGCCCCAACTCCTGCGGCAAGGGTCCCGCGGATGCTTTCAGTCGCGAGCTGCTCGCGCTGCGTCAGCTCTAACCACTGCGCCAGCTCTAGGCAGAGTCAGTTCTAGGCAGCACTAGTCCTAGCCACTGCGCCAGCTCTAGCACCCGCGCATGATTAGACAGCGCAAAGCCCCAGCGGGCACCTTCTCGGGTACCCGCCGGGGCTTCACTGCATCCAGAGTTCGCTGTAGCCGGGATCTCAGACTTATCCGGCAAACGGGTTCGGCGCGCCGATGTACTGCAGTTCGGTGTACTCCTCCAGACCCTCGGGGCCACCCTCGCGACCCATGCCGGACTGCTTCACACCACCGAAGGGGGCTGCCGCATTCGAGATGACGCCGGAGTTGTAGCCGATCAGGCCGAACTCGAGTCCTGCCGCCATGCGCGTAAAGCGCGGGTGGTTGCTCGTGTACACGTACGCCGCCAGGCCGTACTCGGTGTCGTTGGCGAGCTTCAGGGCGGTGCGTTCACCCTCCTCACCGTAGCCGCCGAACGTGGCAATCGGGGCGACGGGGCCGAAAATTTCTTCACGCCACACACGCATCGAATCGGTCACGCCGGTCAGCACGGTGGGGGTCACGAAGTTGCCCTTGTTCAGGTTCTTGGGCATGCCGCCGGTATCGCTCGGAACATTTTCTGCAAGCTCGGGAATGTACCCGCCGCAGGCGAGGAGCGCACCCTTACCCAGGGCATCTTCCACCATAAAAAGCATGGATTCAACCGCTGAAGGTTGAATTAGCGGTCCACAGTCGGTTCCATCAACGGTTCCGTCACCCACGACGGTCTCCTCCATGCGCTCCACGAAAGCGCGGGTAAACTCTTCGGCAATGTCCTCGTGCACGATGAATCGGTTAGCGGCGGTGCACGCCTCGCCCATGTTCCTCATCTTCGCCGCGTAGGCGCCCTCCACGGCGGCGGGGATGTCCGCGTCCTCAAAGACGATGAACGGTGCGTTGCCGCCCAGCTCCATGGAGGTGCGCAGAACGTTCTGCGAGGCCTGCGCGAGCAGGGTGCGGCCCACGGCGGTGGAGCCGGTGAACGAGACCTTCCGCAGACGCTCATCAGCCATCAGCGCGGAGACAACCTCGCCGGTGCGGCTGGTGGTCACCACGTTCAGCACGCCGTCCGGCAGGCCCGCCTCACGCATCAGGGACGCGAAGTACAGGGAGCTGAGCGGGGTCATGGAGGCGGGCTTGAGCACCGCGGTGCAACCCGCGGCGAGCGCCGGGGCGACCTTGCGTGCCGCCATGGCGAGCGGGAAGTTCCAGGGGGTAATCAGCAGGCAGGGGCCGACGGGGCGGCGTACGGTGGTGATCTGCAGCCCGGATTCGGGGGCGGTGGCGGTGCGGCCGAAGTTGCGGGCGGCTTCTTCGGCGTACCAGCGCAGGTAGTTCGCGGCGTAGGCGACCTCGCCGCGGGACTGGTCGAGGGGCTTGCCCATTTCGAGGGTCATGAGCCGGGCGATGACTTCGGTGCGCTGTGTCATGAGCGTGTAGGCGCGGTTGAGGATGTCGGCGCGTTCGCGGACGCTGGTTGCCGCCCAGGAGGTGCGGGCGTCGCAGGCGGCGTCGAGCGCTTCGATGCCCTGTTCGACGCTGGCGTCGGCGACGTGCGCGAGGATTTGGCCGCAGGAGGGGTTGTGCACGGGGAAGGATCCGTTGTCGCCGGTGACCCAGCTACCGCCGATGAGCAGGTCGGTGGGCACGTAGAAGAAGGGGTAGGAGGGCCGCTCGTAGGGGTCGATGGGTTCGAGCTGCGGCATGTTGAAGCTGTGCATGTGCGGTTCGGTGCGGCCTCGCAGCTGGGCGGACTTCGCGGCGGACTTCGCGGCGGGCTTCTGAGCGGAGCTTTCGGGTGAGGTAGTCATGGCGTGCCTTTCGGGTTGGGGCGGCCGGTGCGGTCGACTCTGACGCTTTTAATTCTAGTCCCGCACGCTCCCCTACCCCCTCTCTACTCCCCTGCGCGCCTACACGTCCCCGCGCGCCCTATCCTCGCCTGCGCTCTCCGCTCTCCCCCTCCCCACCCTGAAAGACCGCGGGCACGCCGAAGGGGGCCGCATCCGCGTTGGATACGACCCCCTTCAGGTGGATTCCTCGGGTAGATTCTCGCTCGGCGCGCGAGCGCCTAGCTAATAATCATGGAGCTAGGAATTATGGAAAGCGTTGCCCGGAAGGGATGCTCGGTGTTGCATCCGCTCTGCCCGGTACCCGCGCCTTCACCGCTTAGCGGGCGGTGAGGCGGGCACCCAGGTGGACTATGCCCACCGATTCTCTCAAATCCAGGACTGACGTGCCTCGATTCGAGTCAGCTCCAGAGGACCGCCATCGTTGGTGCCGTGGAAGCGGCCGAAGTGTACGTACGGGCCGCGGTAGGCACTGTGGTTGATGGGGCTGGAGTACTGGCCGTTGACCGTGTAGTAGAAGCTGTTCTTGTTCACCACGATCTTGCAGTTCAGTGCCTGGCCGGTGGTGACCTTCTGGCGCAGCTTCATGGTGTGCAGTACGCGCGGGCTGGTCTGCTTGGGTTCGAAGCAGAGGATCTGCGCTACGGAGCCGCCGTTGTAGTTGGGGCGGATAGCGAGCACGTAGGTGCCGTCTTCCTGGTTTGCGGCGAACTTCTTGCCGATGCCGAAGGGGCCGTCGTGTTCGCGACCGAAAGCAATGTAGCCGTAGTGGCCCGCCTGCTGCGGCAGTGCGCCGGTCCACTTCATGGAGAAGTCGAGGGTGTACTTGTCGCGGGTGGTGTAGTTCGCCAGGGGGCCGAGCAGCACGGATTCGTCGTAGCGCTGGTTGTGCACGATGGCTGCGCCGGTCAGGTCGGGCATATCCGCTGCGACGGAGGGGTCGGCGGGTAGCATGCCGTGGGGGCGCTTGCCGGTCTTAATCTTGACGCTGGAGTCGAAGGGGTCACCGATCACCCAGTAGGGGTCGGGGCACATGAAGCCCTTCACGCCCAGTGCCTTGTACTTTTCGTAGGCGGAGCGGCGGTGGATTTCCCAGACGATGACTGCCTTGCCCAGGCTGGTGAGGGTGCGTACGTTCGCCTCGCTCATGGAGCCGTGGGATGCGCCGGTCGGCTTCTCGTAGTAGGGTACGCCGATGGCGTCCACGTTTTCGTGGCGTGCCATTGCGGAGATCTTGTCGATGGGGTCGCCGCCGTCGAAGTAGCACCAGGTGGCGCAGCCTGCGGAGTTGGCGAGCTTCAGGTACTTGGAGGTGGGCTTGAAGCCACCGCTGCCGTCGCGGTACATCTTGATGACGGTGCGGCGCTGCAGGCCGCGTTCGGTGATGAACTTGACGAGGCCTGCCTGTGCGGGGCCGTCCTTCGCTTCGAGGAACAGCACGACCTTCTTGCCGCCGACGGAGGCGTATTCGCCACCAGCAGGTACGGCGTTAATTGCGGCGATGGCCTCTTCAAGGGTGGGGATGTCGTAGAGGTCGGTCTTCTCGCCCAGGTTCTTGCGCATGTTGACCTTGTACTGGCGCAGTTCTGCGAGGGTGTGGCCGCGCACGTCCATGGACGCACCGGTGGTGCGCTTGATGTTGGTGTCGTGCATGCAGACGAACTGGCCGTCGCTGGTGGTGCGTACGGAAATTTCGACGGCGAGGGCGCCTCGGCGTACAGATTCTGCGTAGGCGTAGGCGGTGTGCTCGGGGCTGATGTTGCCGGCACCGCGGTGGGCGATGAAGAATTCATCGGTCTTGTAGAGCAGCTGATGTGCGGGGGAGCCGCTGTGTACTGCCGCGAGCTGTGCGCGGGTGTTGGCTGCGGCGTGGGCTTCGCCTGCCTGGAGCATGAGGGCGGCAGGTGCCAGTGCGGAGGCACCGATGAAGCCGCGGCGGCTCAGATTCTTAGAGGTCTTCGGGAATGCAGTCACCGTAGTGGTCCTTTTTTCGTTTATGAGTTGAGCGTAATGTGTGTGGTTGGTCATTGAAGTTTTGGTTTATAGCTGAGGGTCCGGATTCTCTCAACTCAAACTACAACTCTAAGTAGCATAACGATTTTTTATCGGTAATTCACTACGTTCACAGACAAATAGAGTATTATACGCGCCTCATTCTTGCCCGCCATGTAATGCGGGTGAATGTGTTCCTCCTTTTCCGCCGCTTTTCATAGCGGCATTTCATGCGGCGTTAAAATTTCTCGTGTAACGAAAAAGGCCGCGCCTGTGGACCGATTGAGCCTGCAGAACGCGACCTTTTGCGTTAAGTGTTTTCGCGGGTTTTTCACCGCTGTTGAAGCTGAGCTATTTTCGCTGGTTCAGCTTACTTCTTGGTTGCCTGAGCGACGCGGTCGCCGGCTGCGACGGGGCGGCGGGACTCAGAGTCCTTGGAGATGTTGAACTTTGCGGTGTTGGTGATCATCACCATGGTTTCCTTGGAGGGGATGCGACCCTCGATTGCTGCCCAGTCGACCTCGATGATGGGTGCGCCTGCCTCAACCTTGTCGCCTACGTTAGCGATCTTGGTGAAGCCGTCACCACCGAGCTCAACGGTGTCGATACCGATGTGAACCAGTACCTCGCCGCCGTTTTCGGTGCGAAGCATGAATGCGTGCAGGGTGTCCTGAATCAGTGCGATGGTGCCTGCGACGGGTGCGACGATGGTGCCTGCGGTGGGGTTCACTGCGTAGCCGTCGCCCATAACGCCCTGAGAGAAAACGGGGTCGGAGACTTCGCTCAGCGGCAGGTACTCGCCGGTAACAGGCGCGACGTAGACGTCTGCGGACGATGCTTCCTGTGCGGCAGCTTCCTTCTTCTTCTTGCCGAAACCGAACATATATGCTCCTTTTGGTCGTGTGGCGCTATGAATAGCGTGTATTTGTAGCGCTGATGCGTCCGCGTCGGATGCGGGCGTCGTTGCCTTCTTGGTTTCACACCGGGCGGCGCCTGCCTGAATTGCAGGGTTCGCACACTCCGGTGCATATGCACTCAGAATACAACACCTAAACCCGTAGCTCACGAGCTGAGGGTCATTCGACTCGAATTCTGCAAATATTCCGCAAATCTGGAACTTCAACTCACACTTCTGCACTCTTGAGGTCGCGAGTACACTTAGTGAAGGACTGGCACCCCTCCCCCGAGCCGGTGCCCATAAGAGAGAAAAGGCTGAAACTGATGACTGAAGCGGCTGAGACCGTTCTTGAAGTATTTATTCCGGGTCCCGGCGAGAACCCGGAGGATCCGCAGGATATGGAGCGCTCCGAGTTCCTGGGTGCCGCGCAGGAGGCGCTGGATTCGGGCGTGGACATTGAGGTGTACTCCACCGACTCCTACCCTTCCGCATTTGAAGAGTGCGCACCCGTGGCGGAGCAGATTGAGATGAACGGCCGCGAGGTTCTGCCGCTCATGCTCGTCAACGGTGAGGTGAAGGTGTCCTTCTCCTACCCGACTGCCGAGCAGATTAAGCGATTCTCCCGCGCACACCTGGTCGCCCAGCCGAAGGCGAACGCGGCAGCGGCTGCGTGCGGCCCGTCCGGTTCCCCGGCGGCGTCGATGATCCCGAACCTGAGCGGCGAACCCGCCGGTTTCGCGGCAACCCTGGCGGGTAAGGCACCTCAGCCGGTCGGCGGCCCCGAGATTGGTAACCGCGTGAACCTCATGGGTGGCGACACCGGCGACGGTATCCCCACCTCCGGTTCGGTGGCTGTGAAGTCCGGCGGCTGCGGATGCGGTGGTTGCGGCTGCGGCGGCAAGTAAACCCGCCCCTCCCCCGCTAAGAGCCTGCTGAGCCTCAGCACAGGAACTAGCGCGAGAACCAGCCCCGGCTGGCTTTCACCCAAAAGTTAAAAGAGCGGTGCCCGCCTCCTCGTGATGAGGAAGCGGGCACCGCTTTCGCTTAACGAAGCTTAGGTTCACACCCGGCAGCACCTACGGGAGCTACGGCGGGCGAACAGCACCTTACTTGATGGAGGTACCGACGGAACCGAGCTGCTGGCAAGCCTCGACCACGCGTGCGGCCATGCCTGCCTCTGCAGCTGCACCCCAAACGCGGGGGTCGTAGGTCTTCTTGTTGCCGACCTCGCCGTCAACCTTCAGCACACCGTCGTAGTTGCTGAACATGTGGCCAGCAACGGGGCGGGTGAATGCGTACTGGGTGTCGGTGTCGATGTTCATCTTGATAACACCGTAGGACACTGCGTCTGCAATCTCCTGCTCGGTGGAGCCGGAGCCACCGTGGAAGACCAGGTAGAAGGGCTTGTCGCCCTTGCCGTACTTAGCGCCGACCTCGGTCTGGATTTCCTTGAGCAGCTCGGGGCGCAGGTGAACGTTACCGGGCTTGTACACGCCGTGAACGTTACCGAAGGTCAGAGCAGCCATGTAGGTGCCCTTCTCGCCCAGGCCGATTGCCTCAACGGTCTTGATTGCGTCTGCAACGGTGGTGTACAGGGAGTCGTCGATAGCGCCTTCAACGCCGTCTTCCTCGCCACCAACAGCACCAATCTCAACCTCGAGAACGAGCTTTGCCTTGGAGGTACGCTCGATCAGCTCAGCAGCAATCTTCAGGTTCTCGTCCAGGTCAATTGCGGAGCCGTCCCACATGTGGGAGTTGAAGATGGGGTCTTCACCGCGAGCAACAGCCTTCTCGGACTCTGCCAGCAGGGGCAGGACGAAGCCTTCCAGCTTGTCCTTGGGGCAGTGGTCGGTGTGCAGTGCAATGTTCACGTCGTACTGCTTAGCAACTTCGCGTGCGTATGCTGCGAAGGCGAGGGAGCCAACGACCATGTCCTTCTTGGAAGCGCCAGACCAGTATGCTGCACCGCCGGTGGATGCCTGGATGATGCCGTCCGAGCCAGCCTCTGCGAAGCCGCGGATTGCAGCGTTCAGGGTCTGGGAGGAGGTCACGTTCACTGCGGGGTACGCGAAGCCCTTTTCCTTCGCGGTCTGCAGCATTTCTGCGTAAACTTCGGGGGTTGCAATAGCCATATGCTGACTCCTTGGATAGATGCGACCGGTTACCGAGGCAGGGCCGGTTCACCATATTTTGTTGGCGCGCGAGACGCCTCCTACTCGCACTATTTTACCAAGATACGACTTATTTATCGTTAATTTTTTGTGGGTTTTTTTGGGTTTACTGCAATAAAAGTTCTGCCAAATACCGCGGTAAAGTAGAGGTGTTAATGACTAAATGTCTTCTGTGCGTGCAGGTCAGCGTACACGTCACCCTGAATGCGGCGAAAGGATCCTCCCATGAGCAAGGCGAGCGCTAAAAATAATCCGAAACAGCTCGACGCGAAGCGTGAGAAGCGTGCCCGCCAGGCGCAGCGTCGTGCTGAGCGTGAGCATCCGAATGCGGCGGCTATTGCCCCGGTGCGCGCTCGGTTGGATGAGGTTCTGGAGCGTAAGAGTCGTCATGTTTTGGGGCATGGCGATATGGCAAAATCCCTTGAGATGATGGAGAAAATGCGTGATGAGGGCGCGAGCGACCACGAGATTGATGCGGCGCTTGCGGAGGCGAAGCTCCCCTCGGTCGTGCAGGTTGGGCGTAAGTCGTTGATGCGTTGGCCGAGCTGGTGGTGGTTGAATCGTCGTGAGCGCGCGTTGCGGGCGAAGATTGATCGCCTGATGGAGGGCTAAGCCTCCGTTCTGAATATGTTGCTGGAGCACCCCGTTGTGGGTGCTCTTGTGCTGTGCGGTGGTGGGGGAATTGATTTTTTAGACTCAAAGTTCAAATAATCTATTTCACAAAACAATTAAAACCACACAATACAACATGAACCAAATATTTTCATAAAATATGCATTATATGTATATAAATTGTTACGTGATGCGGGTTATATTTAGTCAAATTACCGTGCTATAGTCGTTACAACCCACAGACGTGTTCCCAACCACATTTCGTGTAACACGTGCTTCAGACGTAACTATCCAAGGAGGTATAGCATGAGCACCTCACCGAACAAGAACCCGCAGACTTCTGCAGCGGATCAGTACACCAAGCCCCCCACAGACGACCCGTTCGCACACGAACAGGAAGGCTTCCACAAGGGACTTGGCGCACGTCAGCTCCAGATGATCGCCATCGGTTCCGCAATTGGTACCGGCCTGTTCCTGGGCACCGGTAGCCGCCTGCAGGACGCGGGCCCCATGCTCGCCGTCATCTACGCCGTCATCGGCTTCTTCGGCTACCTGATTCTTCGAGCCCTCGGCGAGCTGATCCTTCACCGCCCCTCCTCGGGATCCTTCGTCTCCTACACCCGCGAATTCTACGGTGAAAAGGCTGCATTCGTATCCGGATGGCTGTACTGGCTGAACTGGGCAATGACCGCCGTTGCAGACGCCACCGCTATCGCTATCTACATCAGCTGGTTCGGTCGATACAACCAGTTCTTCGCTGACATTCCCCAGTGGCTTAGCGCATTCATCGTCGTTATCGTCACCGTGGCTCTGAACCTCATCTCCGTGAAGCTCTTCGGTGAGCTGGAATTCTGGTTCGCACTCATTAAGATTCTTGCTCTGCTGTCCTTTATGGCAGTTGGTATCTGGTACCTGGTCTTCGGTGAGCCCATCAACGGCGTCCGCCCCGGCCTTGAACTCATCGCTGCCCATGACGGTTTCTTCCCCAACGGCATTCTTCCCGCTCTGATCGTGGTTCAGGGCGTTGTGTTCGCCTACGCCGGTATTGAGCTGGTCGGCACCACCAGTGGTGAAACCAAGAACGTTGAGAAGGTTATCCCCCGCGCTATCAACACCGTGATCTGGCGTATTGCGATCTTCTACGTTGGTTCCGTGGTTCTGCTCTGCCTGCTCATGCCCTACACCGCATACAAGGACGCAGAGTCGCCGTTCGTGACCTTCTTCGACGCTATCGGCATTGACGGTACCGCACCGATTATGCAGCTGGTCGTTATTACCGCGGCTGCTTCCTCGCTGAACGCTGGCCTGTACTCCACCGGCCGTATCCTCCACTCGATGGGTGTTGCCGGTTCGGCACCGAAGTTCACCACTAAGGTGTCCCGCTCCGGTGTTCCCGTGGCAGGTATTCTGCTCACCGGTGTGATTGGCCTCTTCGGTGTTGTGCTGAACTTCTTCGTTCCCGAGCAGGCGTTCGAGGTCGTGCTGAACATCGCATCCGTGGGTACCATGGCTAGCTGGGCGGCTATCGCTATGTCGCACCAGAAGTACCTGAAGCTGGTCGGCGAGGGCAAGTACAAGCGCCCCAACTACCGTGCACCCGGCGGTCGTTTCAGCGACTGGGCCGTGATGGTATTCCTCGCTGCTGTGCTGGTGCTGATGGCTCTGGATTACCCGGTCGGCACCTACACCCTGGCATCGCTGCTGCTGGTTATCCCGCTGCTGATTATCGGCTGGTACACGGTTCGTGACCGCGTCAACGAGATTGCTCGCGTCCGTGAAGGCTACACCGGTTCCGTGCCTGTGATTGCTGCCCGCCCCGTGGTGAAGAAGCTCGTTTCGGAGCCTCGTACCCACATTGACCTGGATGATCTGGACATTGAGGACGAGGACAAGCCGAAGGGCCACTAACCCGACCGGTTGCCTCCAATCCCGGTGATATCCCGGTGACGGCGAATGAGGGGGTTCTAGACCCCAGCTGTTAGACCCCAGCCGCTAGACCCTCACCAATAAACTCTAGCCAATAGAGTCTGGAACCCCCTCCCTGTACGTCTTTTCGTGTTCGTTCCGTATTACATCCGTGTAATACATAAAGCAAAGTACATATCTACAGCATTTCTAATACGGTGTGTCCTGCAATATATTTTGAGATAATAGATATCCGTAGTGACCACCAGATGCACAAAGAAGTTTTGTGCAGATATTCAAAGGAGAAAATCATGACTGAACGTCCTAGCGCACACGCGGTGGAATTTGTTGACGTCGCCTCGATGGCGAAGTGGATTCAGAAGGACGGCGTAGGCAACATCATTGCCGGCATGGTCGACTTCCTCGAAGAAGACTTCAAGAAGTGGCAGAGCTTCGACAAGATTCCGCGCGTCGCCTCCCACACCCCCTTCGGTGTGATTGAGCTGATGCCCACCTCCGACAACATCACCTACTCCTTCAAGTACGTGAACGGCCACCCGTCGAACCCGGCACGCGGCTTCCAGACCGTGACCGCGTTCGGTCTGCTCGCTGACGTGGACAACGGCTACCCCGTGTTCCTGGCTGAGATGACCCTGCTGACCGCGCTGCGTACCGCCGGCGTGTCCGCCATGGTTGCTAAGCACCTGGCACGCAAGGATTCGAAGAAGATGGCGATGATTGGTACCGGCTCGCAGTCTGAGTTCCAGGCGCTGGGTATGCGCGCGGTGCTCGGCATTGAGGACCTGTCCGTCTACGACGTTGATCCGCACGCGATGGAGAAGTTCCGCCGTAACCTGGAGCCGCTGGGCTTCCGCATCCACCTGGCTAAGGACGTGGACGAGGCTGTTGAGGGTGCCGACATTATTACCACCTGCACCGCCGATAAGCAGCAGGCGAAGGTTCTGCTGGACCGCCAAGTGAAGCCCGGCGTGCACCTGAACGCTATTGGTGGCGACTGCCCCGGCAAGACCGAGCTGGAAAGCGAAATTCTGGACCGCTCCACCGTGTTCGTTGAGTTCCCGCCGCAGACCCGCATTGAGGGCGAGATTCAGCAGAAGGACCCGGACTTCCCCGTGGTGGAGTTCTGGAAGGTTCTGACCGGTGAGGAGCCCGGCCGCGTGTCGGATGAGCAGATTACCCTGTTTGATTCGGTGGGCTTCGCGATTGCTGACTTCTCGGGTCTGCGTTATGCCCGTGCGGCTACGCAGGACACCGACCTGCAGCAGTTCATTGACCTGGTTGCTAGCCCGGATGATCCGAAGGATCTGTACTCGCTGGTGAACGTTAACGTTCCGGTGGGCTAAAGGGCTAAAGTAACCTGACGCTGAGTGGCCTTGAGCTGGCGGGCCTGTAGGTGCGCCAGCATGGGCTGCGAGGTTGAGAGTGAATAAAGTGAGGGCCGGGGAGTGGTGACACTCCCCGGCTCCTTCTTGTGAAATTTGCTTGTGGGCATTCTGCGGCTGGTTCGCCCGTTCTGCCCTTCAGCGGGTGTGGCTACTGGTGGGTGGCGATAATTTCACGCGCCCTCGCCACACGCTTTTCTTTCTCTTCTTTCAACTGGTTAAGCTTCGCCTGATCCTTCTCAATGAGAGGACCCTGATAGGATGCCTCAAGATCACCCAAACGCTGAGCCATACCCACCTTCTGGTTGCATTCAGCTTCGATGGTTGCGAGGCGAATTTCTTCCGGCTTAGTTTCTTCGTTGCCTTGGGAGGAGGCCATGAAATGTGCGCTTTCTTCGGACATCCAGTCGCTTTCTCCTTCTCTGGGGGTTAGCCCACGTTCACGCAGGCAGGTCCACCATTCTGAGCGGATATTTTTCCACTCATCGGTTTGGGAGGCGTAGGTGTATGCCTGTGAGTTTAGCTCTCCTACGAACCGGTATTCTTTTTCGTCCAGTTCAACCTCAGAGAATGCGGTTTTCACCTCTTCTTGGCACCGGGCGTTGATGTCGTCTGATGCTGAATCGTCTGGGCCTCGGGATTCCTTCTGGGAGTACCCGTACTTTTTGGCGTACTCGACGTTCCAGTTGCCGTATAGCCCCCCGGGTTGCGGGGTGTCTATTGAGGGCACAGCGTAGGACTGCCCGTGGTGCGCGTAGCATTCGGACATGAGCGTGTGCCACGCCGTGCTCACCGTACGGACTGTTAGTTCATCGAAGGCATACTCGTCCAGTGGAAGATGTATATAGTTCTTTGAATAATCGAGAACAGCTTTTCGTGAGGTGTCCCGCTCGGCACTGTTGGAGCAGGACACGCACGCCCCCAGCAGGCAGAATACTGTTACCGCAGAGAGAGCCTTACGCATAGGCTTTTCCTCCTCCATACCTCGTTGTAGCGTTAAACGGAGTTACCCCAATTATCCCAAGAGCTCCTATCTTCTTGTTACTGATATCTACTGGTGGGTGGCGATAATTTCACGCGCCTTGGCTATCTTCGCGTCACGTTCAGCCTTCAAATCATTCAGCAACGCCTGATTCTTCTCAATCAAAGGCCCCTGATAGGACGCCTCAAGATCACCCAAACGCTGAGCTAACCTCACCTTCTCACTACATTGAGCTTCAATGGTTGCCAGGCGGATCTCCTCCTCCAACACTTTGGGATCATCAGAATTCAGACTGGCCATTCTGGCCGCTTCTTTGCTCGTCCATTCGCCGTCCCCGGTGCGAGGCGTCAACCCTTTCTCACGCTGACAGTCCCACCAATCTGAGCGGGCTTTCTTCCATTCAGGGTCACCCTGCGCACGCTGGTACGCTTCGCCACGGATACGATTGACGGGGCGGTACTTTTCCTCATGAGCCTCATCAAACTTGAGCGCATCCAGTTCTTCCCGATGCTCTTCGTGGCAGCTGTCCTTGACGTCTTCAGGGATGCTCTCATAAATCCTATACTGCTCTTCTCTGACTTTGCTGGACGTATAATGATTCGCCGCATGCTTCACATTCCAGGAGCCGTACTGGGAGGCGCCGCTAGAAACCCAGCCGTTTTCTACGATTTCAAAATCGTATCCTTTTTTCGCGTAGCACTCTTTACGAATCAACAATGACGCCCTAACCGTTATATCTTTGGCCTGGTCACTCATGTCGTATTCGTCGAGCGGAAGAGTAATATAGTTATTTTCAAAATCCAGCTGGGCTTTGAGGCTAGTATCTTTAGGCGCAGCGGCGCAGGAACTTAAAGCTAAAGCAAAGCAGGCGAACAGAGCAGCAGATTTCTTCATTGTTACCGACTCCTTTCAGGGGAATGACGCCGCGGTCATTCATACCCACAACCCGCAACCAGTAGCGAGCCGAAGCCAGGAAATTGAGAGTGCGATTCTCATATCTCCTGTGATTTGCGTTAACACTAACACGCCTAGGTAATTCCATGCGTGGTTTAAGCCACCCAAAGCCCAATAAAAAGGTTCCGACGCGCACACAACGCATCGGAACCTTTAAACACCTCATAAACAGCCGCCAGGCTACGACGGAATCTGGCCAAACACATGGCGGCGAACCCACGCATGCATCGCAATACCCGCAGCCGTCGCCGCATTCATCGAACGCGTCGACCCAAACTGCTCAATCGACAACGTATCCCTAGCCGCCGCATGCAGCTCCTCCGACAAGCCCGGGCCCTCCTGACCAAAAACCAGCACACACTTCTTCGGCAGATCATAAGTCTCCAGGGGCACCGAATCCGGAAAAATATCAATACCAATAATCTCCAGGCCCTCACCCTGCGCCCACGCCACAAAATCCTCAATCGTCGGATGATGACGCACATGCTGATAACGATCCGTCACCATCGCACCACGACGATTCCAGCGGCGACGCCCAATAATATGGACCTCCTTCGCCAACATCGCATTCGCAGTACGCACCACCGTGCCAATATTCAGGTCATGCTGCCAATTCTCAATCGCCACATGAAAATCATGGCGGCGCGTATCCAGGTCAGCAATAATCGCGTCCATCGACCAGTAACGGTACTTATCCACCACGTTACGACGGTCGCCCTCACGCAGCAGCTCCTCATCCCAGTGGTCACCCTCAGGCCACGGGCCCTCCCACGGGCCCACACCCACCTCAAAACGGGCAGTACCCTGCTCAGTACCCTCAACAGTCTCAGCTACAGCCGCCTCCGCAGGCACAGCCTCAGCCGCCTCACGATTCTCAACCATCACAACCACCTTCACGCCAACAACCAGCGCCACTCCGGCGCCCACAGAGCCATCTTACAGACAAAAACCCGCACCACCAGCCACACACAGTAGCCAGCGGCACGGGTTCACCCGCCGCAACGGGAATGCCTTAAAAATTCACGAGGTCCTAGTCCAAGCCAGTAGAGACTAGTCCAGACCCAGCTCATCCTTCGAGTACGCGTACAGGCACGGAACGCCCGCAACCTCTTCCACATGCTCCTTCGCGCCGGTCGCACGGTCAACAATCACAGCAACCGCTACGACCTCAGCGCCAGCCTTACGCAGCGCCTCAACAGCAGTCAGCGCAGAACCACCGGTAGTGGAGGTGTCCTCAACAGCAACCACGCGGCGACCCTCAACGCTCGGGCCCTCCACCTGACGGCCCATGCCGTAAGACTTCTGAGCCTTACGCACCACAAACGCGTCAATCGCACGGTCCTGATCGCCAGCAGCACGCATAATCGCGGTACCCACCGGGTCAGCACCCATGGTCAGACCGCCAGCAGCCTCAAACTCGATGCCGTTCTTATCCAGCAGGTCCAGCATGACCTGACCGACCAGGCGAGAAGCCTCGTGGTGCAGGGTGATGCGGCGCAGGTCAACGTAGTAGTCGGCTTCCTTGCCGGAGGCGAGGACCACGTGCCCGCGCACCACAGCCAGCTCCATAATCAGCTGGCGCAGGCGTTCACGGGCTTCTTCAATGGGGAGGTTTTCAGAAAGCTTAGTCATAGTTCCAGTGTAGCGGCTCACGTGCAGGCGGTGCAGGCTATCCTGCGCTATCCCACTACCGCGTTATCCCGGCGCTAGGCTATTCCACCACGCGGCCCACCGACGGCGGTAGGGCGGCGCGTAGCTTCGTCAGCATCTCCTCATACTCGGCGGCAGGATCCGAATCGGCCACCACCGCGCCACCGGCAGCGAGAGTCACCGTGCCCTCATCGTGCGCCACGAGCGTGCGAATCACAATCGACAGGTTCGCCGAACCATCCGCCGACACAAAGCCCAGGGCACCCGAATACACGCCGCGAGCGCGACCCTCCAGGCGCTCAATAATCTGCATGGTCGAAGGCTTAGGCGCACCCGTCATGGAGCCGCCCGGGAAGCACGCCCGCGCGGCGGCCACCGCGGAAATTCCCTCGCGCAGGCGAGAGCTGACCGTGGACACCAGCTGGTGCACGGTCGAGTAGCTCTCCACACCCATGAGCACCGGCACGCGCACGGACGCCGGGTCAGACACCGTGGACAGGTCATTACGCAGCAGGTCCACGATCATGAGGTTCTCGGCGCGGGTCTTTGGGTCACTGCGTAGCCAGGCTGCGGCGGCGGCATCTTCCTCCGGGGTGGCGCCGCGCGGCACCGTACCCTTAATCGGCTTGGTTTGCGCGTTGCGGTGCGTATCCACGCTCAAAAAACGCTCCGGGGAGGAGGAGAGCACCGAAAAATCACCGCACCGCAGATACGCCGCATACGGCGCCGAATTGTGGGCGCGCTGGCGGCGGTACAGCTCAAAGAAAAGCTCCGGGCTCGGATTCTGGATGCGCGCGACCGTCTGCGCGGTCAGGCACACCTCGTAGCTATTGCCCTCATAGATTTCGTGCTGACTAGCGCGAACAGAATCCATATAGGCTTCCGCGGCGGGTGCAGTGAAGAGCAGAGGCTCGGTAAGCTCAGGGGCATTTACGGGGGTGCTGTCAGAAGCAGTTTTGGAGGCGGCAGTTTCCGAGGCACGCTCCCCCGCCGCGGTCAGCACCGGAGGCAGCACCGCGCTCAGCAGCCGCTCCGCCGCCTCACACCACGGCTCATCGCCCACCAGCCAGCTGCGCGCCGCACGACCCGGGCGGGCATGCTCGTGCACCAGGTAGCGGACCGCCGGCAACCACAGAGAATCCGGGGTCGGCGCCTCATGCGCCGGCAGGTAGCCAGGCACCGGGTGGCCGTGCTCCAAGCCCATGGCGGCACGCGCCTCATAGCCGAAATAGCCCACGTAACCGCCGCCCAAACCCGCGGGCAGGCCGGTTGCCGCCGCGGCATCCGGGTGCACGCGCGGTGCGGAGGCGAGCGCCGCCTCCAGCTGGACGAAGGGGTCTTCCCCGCCGGACTCAGCCGCCGCACGTGCCGAATCCACGCGCAGGGGCGAAAGCTGCGCCGGAACCGCACCCACGTACGAGGCAACCGACATGGGTGACTCTTCACGCGCCGAATCCAGCCAGAAGGAATACTCAGCACCGCCAGTCAGCAGCGGGTACGCCTCCTCGCAGTTCACCGCAAAAGGCAGCGGGCGCACGATGAGCTCCCGCGTCTGCGCATCCCACGGGATGCTCTGCAGAATACTCGGCAGGGCATGAGGGGAAGCAGAAGCGGGAGGGTTCGGGGTAGACAAAATACGGTCCGCGGAAGTTTCAGTCACGGACTCCATTGTATGGCGTGCAGGCGAACTGGCGGTTTAGTGAACGACCGCGGGTGCTTCGCCGTTCTCGCTGGTCATCGGCAGGCCGGCAGCAAACCACGCGCTGGTGCCACCAGCAATGTTGTGTGCGGCGTAGCCGTGCTCACGCAGGAAGGTTGCCGCGCGGTTCGAACGGCCGCCACCGTGGCAGATGACGTAGAAGTCTTCGCCGGGTGCAGGCAGTTCTGCCAGACGCTCAGCAATGGTGCCGAGGGTGATGTGCTTTGCGCCGGTCGCGTGGCCGCCCTCCCACTCGTAGTCTTCACGCACGTCGATGATGGTTGCGCCGGCGGGAACGTCGCGGGGGTCAACCTGGGGTACAGCGGTCATGGGGGTTCTCCTTTGAAATGATTAAAAATGAGCCGGTCGGTACGGCCGGGTGCCGGGTGGGCATAGTTGTGGTTCCACTCTATCGCGTTAAGGGCACGAGGCGCATCTAGCCCGGTATTTGGGGGTTTGTGAGATTCAGAAGCGGTGCATACGAAAAAATCGAAATGGTTTTTCATGCACTGCAAGAGAATTCATTCTTTGAAATATAGGCGCGTACCGTGTATACATATGCATGGGCAAGGGTATACACTTATACACATATTGTCCGGGTCACACAGAAAACCGGGCACAACAGAAAAGAATTTCCACCATGTCCAACACCATCACAGGTGCCGAACCCAAGGACACCAAGACCTTCTTCGGCCACCCGAGCATGCTCGCGAACCTGTTCACCGTAGAAATGTGGGAGCGCTTCTCCTTCTACGGCATGCAGGGCATCATGATCTACTACCTGTACTACACCGCAGACAAGGGCGGCCTGGGCCTCGACAAGGACCTCGCCACCGGCGTTATCGGTGCGTACGGTGCAGTCGTGTACCTCATGGCAATCCTCGGCGGTATACTCGGTGACCGCCTCCTCGGCCCCGAGCGTACCCTCTTCTACTCCGCCATCGGCATCATGGCGGGTCACATCTCCCTCTCCCTCATCCCCGGCATTCCGGGCGTGGTGATTGGTCTGCTGCTGGTCGCTATCGGCTCCGGTGGTCTGAAGAGTAACGCATCCGTGCTGGTCGGCTCGCTCTACGGCGACCACGACTCCCGCCGCGATGCAGGCTTCACTATCTTCTACATCGGTGTGAACACCGGTGCACTCCTCGGCCCGCTCCTGACCGGTTGGGGCTGGAGCACCTGGGGCTTCCACATGGGCTTCGGTTTTGCCGCCATCGGTATGGCTGCTGGCCTGATTCAGTACTCGCTGACCCGCAATAACCTGCCTGAATCCGTACACCACGTGGGTACCCCCTTCACCGGCGCCCAGAAGCGTAACTTCGCCCTGGCGCTGGTCGGTATCGTCGTGGTTCTTGGCATTCTACTGGCAACCGGCCTGATGACCGCAGACAACCTCAAGAACTGGGTCATGGCCTTCATCTTCATCGGCGCTATCGCCCTGTTCGCGCAGATGCTGACCGCCAAGGATGTCACCGCGGATGAGCGTTCCCGCGTCACCGCGTTCATTCCCCTGTGGATTGCTAACGCCGTGTTCTGGGCACTGTACCAGCAGCAGTTCACCGTCATGGCGGTGTACTCGGATGAGCGCCTCAATTGGAACATCCTGGGCATGGAGCTGACCCCGAACCTGGTCAACTCCATCAACCCGGTCTTCATCATCATCTTCGGCATGATGTTCTCCGCCCTGTGGACCAAGTGGGGCGACCGCCAGCCGGTCACCACCCTGAAGTTCTCCGCAGCGCTGATTATCATCGGCCTGGCGTTCTGGATCTTCCTCACTCAGGCGGGAGTTCAGAGCGTGAACGTCGGCTGGATTGTGCTGATTCTGTTCGTCTGCACCATCGCCGAGCTGATTATTTCGCCGGTGGGTATTTCGCTGGCGACCAAGCTCGCACCGAAGGCGCACCGCGTGAACATGATGGCGCTGTACTTCACCTCCGTGGCAATGGGTACCGTGCTGTCGGGTTGGCTGGCTCCGTTCTACAGCATGGAGACCGAGGTTCCCTACTTCACCTGGATGGGTATCATCACCATCGCGACCGGTATTCTGCTGTTCCTGGTGCACAAGCCGGTTCAGAAGCTCATGCGCGGCGTGAAGTAACCGCAAAGTTGCTTGTCTAGACCGCTGGCTCGCTTTTTTCGGGCAGCGTGAGCGTATGAGGCTAGTGCATATAGGCTAGGGGCCCCGAATCCTTGAATTACCAAGGGTTCGGGGCCCTTGCTGTATGCCCTGGCATAAGTTCCCGGTGCATGCTCCGGTGTATGCCCCAGCGGCCGGAGCGCTGGAGCCCCGGAATGTTGAGGGGCAGTTGAGGAGGGGCGTTCGGGGCATGTTCCTTAATGAGACAATCCGCGCAGATTTTCTTATTAAGCGCCTTAATAAGAAAATTGAAGTGTATTGTCTTATTAAGACCCCACCCCAAACGCACCTAGCAAGACGACACCCAGGAGGAGGAAGCATGCCCTCAGCCATCACCTGGCCCGCCCTCGAATGGGAGCCGCAAGACCCCTGGGTTCACCGGGACGCCCTCGCCTCCCGACGCGCAACGCGCCGCAACTCCGGCACCTTCTCCAGCGCCGTACCCGCCTCCATTGCCGAACTTAACGTCGAACTCAGCCCCGCACTGCGAGCGCGCCTCCAGGAGAACGCCACCGCAATGACCCGCTTCGATGAGCGGCTCCACCACATCGGCAGCATCCCCTTCTCTGCGGTTCTTCTGCGCGGCGAATCCGCCTCCAGTTCGCAGATTGAAAACCTCACCGTTAGTGCACGCAGGCTCTCACTGGCTGTCCTGGGTGCAAGCGGGTCGAAGGTCGGCGTTAACGCTGAGCTGGTGGCACGCAACGTTCACGCCATGCGTGCAGCCCTGAACACTGCTGAAAACATTAGCGTCGATAACATCTTCGCGATGCACCGCGAGCTGACCCGCGGCCTGCAGCAAGACTCCGGTGTGCTCCGCACCCAGTGGGTGTGGATTAAGGGTGATTCGCCGGTAACCGCCGACTATGTGGCGCCGCATCACGAGAGGGTTCCTGCCGCCCTCGAAGACCTTGTAGCCTTCATGAACCGCCGCGATATTGACCCCCTCGCGCAGGCGGCTATCGCGCACGCCCAATTTGAAACGATCCACCCTTTCACTGACGGCAACGGCCGAACCGGGCGCGCCCTCATCTCCGCGCTCCTGCTCGCCCGCGGCGTCACCCGCCACGTGATTCTGCCCGTCTCCTCCGGGCTGTTGCACGATACCGAAGGGTACATTCAGGCGCTCACCGACTACCGTGCAGGTGATGCCGAGCCCATCATCGAGCTCTTCATCAACGCCGCGCAGAAGGCAATCACCAACGCAGAAATCCTGGCGCAAGACATTGAGAATCTACAACAGCAGATACTAGCCACTACCCAGCGTAAAACCCCTCTCCTGCGTTCCCTCACCGATCTATGCTGCACCGAGCCCGCCTTCACCGCACACATGGTGGAGGAGCACACACAGGGGTCCCGAGCTAGTGTGTATCGCCTGCTCAACCGCATGGTGGAGCTGCAGATTCTGCGTGAAGAACGCGTCAAAATTCAGGGGCAAAAAGTGTGGACCGTCCCCGCTCTCAACCGTGCCCTTGACGATTTTGCGGCACGAGCAGGACGACGCGGATAGAAGCGCCTGCGGGTTCATTAACCCGCGTGAAAATTCTGCGGCCGCAGGCGGGTTCCAATGCGCGGAACTGTGACGATTTATGTCTCCACGTGAACACGCATGACGAAATACAGAGTCAAAAAGGACGCATTAAGCCACGAACAGAAATCTATTAGACAGTCTTCAACCACAGGTCTAAGGTGATTCCAGAACGGCCGGACAAACACGCGGCCGGCCACCCCAACGCAACCTCCCAAGGAGAACATCATGGCACTGTACCTGGTAGAACTGACCCCCGCTAACCCGTCCAAGGACGAAGCAACCGCACTCATCGAGACCGTCAACTCGTCCCTGACCAACGGCGCCGAGCTCATCGAAACCCAGGTCTCCGCAGACCACAAGATTGTCTTCGTCATCGTCGAATCCGAGAACACCGCATTCGGCCCCGACCTCGCCGCAGCAATCGGTGAGCGCGCATCCGTCGCAGGCCCCGACGCAGTCCGCCTGGTCGGCGCAGAGCTCGAAGACATCAAGAAACTCAAGAAGGACGCAGACTACCTGGTTGAGTGGGACATCCCCGCAGAAATCACCATGGAACAGTACCTGACCCGCAAGAAGGCAAACGCCCCCAAGTACGCTGAAGTACCCGAGGTTTCCTTCCTGCGCACCTACGTTCGCGAAGACACCGCAAAGTGCCTCTGCTTCTACGACGCACCCGACGAAGAAGCTGTTGTTCGCGCCCGTAAGGCCGTCAGCACCCCCATCGATCGACTGTTCAAGCTGCACGCATAGACGCGATGCTCCCCGCTTAGGAGAAACCCCATGTCCGAGTTCACTCTCGAACCCCTCTACGACTACCCCCAGCGCGAGCAGGTGCTCGCACTCGCCCGAACCCACGCAGATGCTGTTGACCGCGGCGAGCGTTCCCCCTTCGAAAACCTGCGCGAAATCGCTAAGGACGGTCTGATTACCCTGGGCCGCGACGGCGGTTCCCTGGTACCCCAGGTTTCGGTGGCTTTCGACCTTGCCACCGAGGACGCCTCCACGGCGTTCTCCCTGTGGGCTCACCGCTCGACCATTGCGTTCTTTGACGCTGTGGGCCGCGAGCTGCCCGCCGGTCTGGCGGATGCGACCGTCAGCGGCACTACCGCCATGGCGGCGGCGTACAAGGAGGCTTCGGGTCTGGCACCGATCAAGGTGGAGGGTACCCTCGTTGAGGGCGGTCTGAAGCTGAACGGTTCCGTGTCGTGGGCGTCGAACCTGTACCCGGGCGGCGTGATTGTTCTTCCGGTGGCTGTGCAGAACGCCCCGGAGAGTCACCCGAACCGCTACATTGTGACGGTCCGCCAGGACGTCGAGGGCCTGAGCATTGACTACCACCGCAACCTGCTGGCACTGAACGGCACCGAGTCCGGCACCCTGAAGTTCGAGGACGTTTTCGTTCCGAGCGAGGACATTCTGAGCGACAATATTGAGGCTTTCCTGCACGATGTGACCGCGCCGTTCCTGCTGGTTCAGTCGTCGTTCTGCCTGGGTCTTGCCGCTGGTGCACTGCAGGAGGCTGCTAAGCACCTGGACGTCTCGCAGGGCGTGTTCCGCCCTGAGTTCCCGCTGATTCTGGCGGAGTACCAGAGCCTGCGTGAGGAACTGGTTCGCCTGGCTTCTGAGCCGGAGCGTGCTGAGCGTCGTGACCTGCTGAGCCTGCGCCTGGGTGTTTCGCACTTTGCGACCATTGCTACTCACTTTGAGCTGCAGGTTGTTGGAGGCGCCGGTTACGTGGCTGATTCCCCGACTGCTCGTCGCTTGCGTGAGGCGTCGTTCCTGCCGGTTCAGTCCCCGACCGAGGGTCACCTGCGTTATGAGCTGGCGCGTTACGATCACCTGGAGAACCTGCGTGACGCTCTCTAAGCTACTGAGCTGTGTGTAGCGAGTGTTTTTATTCGCTCTTTGCATCAATACCCCGTATATGCCTTGAACCGCATATACGGGGTATTGATGCTTTCTGGGCTATATAACGGGATACAGAGCCCACGATAAGAGAATATATGCCCTGTTCAACGTATCCCTGCTCATATTTACACCCGTTTAGCTGAGACCTAAACCCATATGCGCGTAGAATTATGTGGAATTTTATACACCACCACATTCACCTCAGGAGCTCCCTTTGAGCATCTCTAAGCTTCTCGGCTTTGACTGGTCGATCCACGGCGACGGCCGCAGCATCAAGCCCGGTTCCTTTGTTGCCCCGAACGAGCGCCTCGCATGGCCGATTACCATCGGCATCGGCGCGCAGCACGTGGTCGCAATGTTCGGTGCAACCTTCCTCGTGCCGATCATTACCGGATTCCCGCCGGCAACCACCCTGTTCTTCTCGGGTATCGGCACGATCCTGTTCCTGCTGATTACCCGCGGACGCGTCCCCTCCTACCTGGGCTCCTCCTTCGCGTTCATTGCGCCCCTGGCGGCTGCCATGAACTCGCACGGCCCCGCTGGTGCACTCGGCGGTATCGTCATGGCGGGTGTGGCGCTGTTCCTGGTCGGTCTGATTGTTCAGTTCGCTGGCACCGGCTGGCTGACCAAGCTCATGCCCCCGGTCGTAACCGGCTCGATTGTGGCGCTGATTGGTTTCAACCTGGCGAAGAGCGCTAAGGACAACTTCATGGTGGCACCTGTGACCGCGCTGGTGACCCTGTGCTCCATCATCCTGATTTCGGTGCTCTTCAAGGGCATTATTGGTCGCCTGTCCATCCTGCTGGGTGTGGGCATCGGCTACATTACCGCTGTCATTCGCGGCGAGGTGGACTTCTCTAAGATTGATACGGCTGTGCAGACTCAGGGCATCATCGGTCTGCCGCACTTCCAGACCCCCGAGTTCCACTGGGAGCTCGCAGGCCTGTTCATCCCCGTGATTCTGGTGCTCGTCGCTGAGAACATCGGTCACGTGAAGTCTGTTGCTCTGATGAGCGGTAAGAACCTGGACGACTACTCCGGCCGCGCCCTCATGGCGGACGGTCTGGCAACCACCATCGCCGGTATGGGTGGCGGTTCCGGTACCACCACCTACGCTGAGAACATCGGCGTGATGGCTGCGACCAAGGTGTACTCCACCGCGGCGTACTGGGTGGCTGCTATCTTCGCGATTGCGCTGTCCATGTTCCCCGCATTCGGTGCGGCAATTGCGACCGTTCCCGCGGGTGTTCTGGGTGGTGCCGCAACCGTGCTGTACGGCATGATTGGTATGCTCGGTGCCCGTATTTGGAGCGAGAACCGAGTGAACTTCTCGAACCAGATCAACCTGACCACCGCCGCTGTGGCGCTGATTGTGGGTATTGCGGACTACACCTGGACCTTCGGTGAGCTGTCCTTCGCTGGTATTGCTCTGGGTACCGCTGCGACCCTGATTATCTTCCACCTGATGACCTTCATCGCGAAGTACACGAAGGCTGCTGGCGACCCGCTGGAGCCCTTCGACCCTGAGAAGAGCGCTGAGGTGCACTAGGCGCCCGACCGCCCGCTGGAGTGATTCTCCCAAGGCGTAGGCTGTAAGAAAAGCGGCCCGGATGGATTGGTTTCCATCCGGGCCGCTTTTGCACGTTAGCCCGATGTTCGATTAGGCCAGGCGGTACACGGTGTTGCGGTTGCCTCGACCGCCTTCACGGGTAATAACTCCTTCTTGAAGGAGCTTCGTGAGGACGTACCGGACCTGCGGTTTCTGCAGCTCAGCAAAAGGCTCTGGAAGAGCACCCATGATGTCGTCGATACCGGCGGGGTGGCGTAGCGAGCGCAGAGCGAGGAGCACCGCCTCCTGACGGCTACTGGGAACCGTAGGTGACGATTGGCGCGGGTCTACGTCCGACTTCTGCTGCGGTGAACCGACGTCAGCGGCATGAGCACCATCCAGAGGCTCCCTGCTGATAATCGCAGTAAAACGAATGACCCCGTCAATGAACTGGATGGGTTTCAGCCCTGCCTGACGCACCGCCTCCTGCGCCGTGTAGATGCCGCTACCCTCACCCTCGATGACTCGGTATCCGTCGTCGGGGGTTGTTACGTGCGTGCACACGTCATACAGGCGGTCGTTCACGCGGGAACGTTCGCCGTACTCTTGCAGGCGCTGGAGTGTGATTCCGTATAGGCCGCCGGGGTTTTCTACAGAGATTCGGTCGGGGAAAATCCTGACGCGCACCTCTTCGGTATCTGCTTTGGGGTTGAGGCTGCGGTGTACGAGCGCATTCGACAGGATCTCGCGAAGGGCAATATCGGGCACTTCCTGCCCGTTGACGAGGTGCCCATTGGTCAGCTCAACAACCGGGTGTGCCAGGTTCCGCTTGACCCATGCCAGGGTCTCTTCGAGCATGGCGGGGATGGGGCCGTCCGCTTCGAATTTGTCGAGGTTACGGACTTTACCGCTTGGGTCGATGACGACTCCGGTGACTTTGAGCGAGGGCCTGAACTCTTGAGGGTAGGCACCCAAGGCGTACAAGCCCGCAAGGGAAAGGTTGTCGGTTCCGAGGGCAATAATTCCCTTGCGGCGGAGCACCTCTTCATCGGAGCTTGTAGCAAGGCGGCGTGATTTAGCGCGTACGTCTCGCAGATAGGCAGTTTTGAGGCCTTCATCTAGGTCAGCCAGGGAGGTGTATTCCACCGGTTCCTCATCGAATCCGATGCGTGTCCGCTGAGCCACCATCAGGTCGGTTTCGTGGCGGCTCATTTCGTGGTCGCCATCGCCGGAACGCACGTACGCTTTACCGCCAATGTAGGCGGGGCGTTCGTAGGGAGGCAGCGGAGGGATGGTGGCAACAAAGATTTTGGCGTCTTCGTAGAGGATGGTGCCGGATTCCATGGTGTTCGGCGGCTTGAGGCCCCTGCGGAGCTTGTTGCCGAGAGTTTTTTCTAGGTCTGCAGGGTCGTATACGCCTACAGGTGCAAAGTCATTATTCTCATCGAGGCCGCAGATAATGATTCCGCCCGTGGAACTATTGGAGAAGCTACTCAGGGTTGCATCTAGGCTTCCAGGGTAGCCTCCGTGGGCTTTTTTGACCTCGATGAACTGCGTATCGCTGCCGTGAGTACGCAGTAGTTTGATGGTTTCAGCAAGCCATTCGGGGGTCCATTCCACGTTGTTCATACAAAAAATTTTAGTCTAGACACAAATCAGATGTAAATCAGACACAAAAATTTGAGTCTAGACATAAATTTTTATGTCTAGACTCAAATTTTTTATGTGTAGACATAAAAGTTTATGTCTGAGTTATGTCTGTTATGTCTGCGGAGACTCACCCAGCCGCTCATGCTGGATGGTTCATGCTAGATAACTAGTGCTAGGCGGCTAGGACCGTTCGGCGAGCATCGCCTCAATCGTCTGCGCCACACCATCCTCATGGAAGGACGGGCAGGTGCGCCCCACCTTCGCAATGAGTGCCGGCTGGCCCGAGGCCATGGCGAAGCTCTCCCCCGCCCAGCAGAGCATCTCCGCATCATTCGGCATGTCGCCAAAGGCCATCACCTCGTGCGCCTCAATGCCGTGGCGCGCCGCGAACTTCTCCAAAATCCGTCCCTTATTCACGGTCTTCGAGCCCATCTCCACGAGCGGCTCACCAACCACGCCGCGGGTCACCGACACCAGCGAACCCACCGCCTGATGCACGCGTGCCTGTAGAATATCCGGGTCCATTCCGGGCACACGAATCAGGTACTTAATGACCGGGGTTGAACCAATACGTTCGAGCGCCTCGGCGATTTTCGCCTCCACCACGCGGGCACCCTCAAGCACCTCACCGCCCTCGTACGGACCCTGAATGTAGACGGTATCCACGGTTTCAAGAGTGTAGGTGGCGTCGGGGAACATGGGCTCCAGCAGCTCGTGAGTACGGGCAATCACCACGGGATCAGCGCCGTTAACTTCTTCCACCTCGTTCGCGCCCAGGTGGTACACCACGGCACCGTTAGAGCAGATGGCGTAGGAGTCGAAGTCGGTCTGCTCGCGCAGGGGCGTGAGCCAGCGGCTCGGGCGGCCGGTGACGAAGACGATGTCAATCCCGGCGGCGCGGGCGGCCTCAAGGGCGCGCAGGGTCCGCGGACGGAACCGGAAATCGTGCCCGATGAGGGTGCCATCCAGGTCGCTGGCGATGAGTTTAATCATGCAGTGTTTGCCTTCAGTGGTGGGGTGTATCGGTGCTGGGCAGGGTGCAGGGCTGGTTAGGGCGCGGGGCTCGTTAGACTGTGCCAGCGAGCCGGTGTGCCGCTATGCCGCCGGTTCCGCGTAGGTGACGGTCAGGAACGCGCGACCCAGACCGTGGCCGAGCAGGTTAAAGTTCACGACGGCGGGGCTGGCGTTCTCGTCAATATCGAGCTTCTCCACGTCCACGGCGGTGACGCAGAAGATGTAGCGATGCGGGCCGTGACCAGCCGGAGGGGCAGCACCCAGGAAGCCCGCCACACCGGCGTCGTTGCGGTGCGTCAGAGCGCCGGCGGGTGCATCCGCGCCAGTGTCAATGCTGGTCACGTTGGCGGGAATGTTGGAGACAGTCCAGTGCCAGAAGCCGCTAGGGACCGGTGCGTCCGGGTCGAAGCAGGTCAGCACGAAGGACTTGGTGCCCTCGGGGAAGCCGCTCCAGGACAGCTGCGGGGAGCGGTCCTGACCGCCCGCCACGCCGAAAAGGGCGGAGAGCATCCATTCGGGGGCGGTGCCGCCGTCCTGAATGTCGGTGGAGGTCAGGGTGAATTCGGGCAGGTCGGGCAGGCCCGCGTAGGGTTCGCGGGGCAGGGGTGCGGTGCCAATGTTGGTCATGATGTTCCTCAGCGTTGGGGTGCGGGTGGATATGGCGACGCCGGCGGACAGAGTGAGCTATCCGCCGGCGAGGCGTAGATTATTTAGCCGTTGAGTACGGCGTCGAGTTCTTCGCGGGTGGGCGGGTTAGCGCCCGCGCGGGAAACGGTGATGCCGGCTGCGGTTGCAGAGAAACGCAGCAGGTCGGCGATGTCTTCGGCGGTCAGTGCGGCGACCTTGGAACGCGCCTCAGCGCCGGCGATACCGCGGTCGAGCAGACCCGCAATGAGTGCCGCCATGAGGGAGTCGCCTGCGCCGACGGTGTCCGCAACCTCAACGCGGTGTGCGGGCTGGCTGATGCCCTCGGGGTACTTCTTGGTGAAGGCGATGGGACCGTCTTCGCCGCGGGTGATAACCATCAGCTCTGCACCGAGGTCGAGCCACGCGCGGGCGGTGTCGTCGAGGGAGCGCTCGGGGTAGAGCCACTGCAGGTCCTCGTCGGATGCCTTCACAACGGTGGAGAGGGACACGAACTTTTCAGCCCAGGCGCGGCCCTCATCAACATTGTGGATGAGGGTGGGGCGGCAGTTCGGGTCGTAGCTGAGCAGGGCGCTGTCGCGGGCGGCTTCGAAGGCTGCGGCGACCACGTGCGCGCCAGGTTCGAGCATGGCGGCGATGGAGCCGGTGTGCACTGCATCGGAGGTGCGTGCCAGTTCGGTGAGCTTCTCGGCGACGGAGTCGAGGGACCAGGTGATGTCGAATTCGTACTCTGCTGCGCCGTCGGCACCGATAGTTGCCTGGGCGACGGAGGTGCGCTCAGCACTGTGTTCGAAGGGCAGGGTCACCTGGGATGCTTCCAGGTGTGCGTCAATGCTCTTGCCGTAGGCGTCGGGGCCGTAGTGGCCGACGAAGTTGGTGGGGTGGCCGAGGCGGCGTGCGCCCACGGCTACGTTCATGGGCGATCCGCCGGGGTAGGCGCGGGTTTCTCCGTCGTGCTGGTGGACGACGTCTACGAGTGCTTCACCGATTACAGTCAACATGGTTTCAATTTTACCTATGTTTTCCCATGTCGTGGGGTGTGTTTTTGTGGGTATTTGAAGTGGTTTTACTTTTCCTTTTGAGGGCTTGTGTTGGCTTGCCGGGCGGGTGCAGGAACTGACTTTTACCTCTTCTGACTTTTAGCCCCAATATCACTAATTTTGAGGCTCTAGAGGGGTTCGCACGGGTTAGACTTAAACCGACGCCGGGTCTTTAACGCCCGGCACGGTATTGACGCGACAGCACCGTCGCGCCTACCCTCCAACGACGAAGTTAGGAAGAAGGTCATACGTGACGACTGCAACCGCTACCTGGGTTAACCGTGAGGCTACCGCAGAGGAGCTGATCCCCCTCATCGGTAAGCTGCACCGCGAGAACGGTGTGGTGCTGAGCATTCACGGCCGTAGCCTGGTCAACAAGTCTGTCATTGAGCTGCTGAAGCTGCACGATTTTGTATCTCACATTGATGGTGCACCTCTGAACCCCGCACACACCCTGGAGCTGGTTCGCGCTCTGGCTGAGCTGAACCTGGGTGCATGCTCGATTAACATTGCTGCTCTGCACAAGGCTCACCGTGAGGCTGGCTCCCCCGAGCTGTCCATGTGGCTGCCCGAGCAGCTGGGTTCCTCCGTGAACCACCAGGGCGACCAGCCTAAGGAGCAGGACGTTGTGCTGTACGGCTTTGGTCGTATTGGTCGCCTGCTGGCTCGTATTCTGCTGGAGCGCTCCTCCTCGCCGCTGGGTTCTGGCCTGAACCTGCGCGCTGTTGTGGTGCGTAAGAACGGCGATAAGGACCTGGTCAAGCGCGCATCCCTGCTGGAGCGCGACTCTGTTCACGGCCCGTTCAAGGGCGTTATTGAGGTGGACGAGGAGAACAGCACCATCATCGCTAACGGTGTTCCGGTTCGCTTCATTTACTCCTCTGACCCGACCACTGTCGACTACACCGAGTACGGCATCAAGGACGCTCTGCTGGTGGACAACACCGGCCGCTGGCGCGACGTTCCGGGCCTTGAGCAGCACCTGAACCGCCCCGGCATTTCTCGTGTTCTGCTGACCGCTCCCGGTAAGGGCGACATGAAGAACATCGTGTTCGGCGTGAACGACAACGTCATCACCGATGAGGACAAGATCCTCTCCGCAGCATCCTGCACCACCAACGCGATTACTCCGGCACTGAAGGTTCTGGATGACGCATACGGTGTTGAGCGCGGCCACGTTGAGACCGTTCACGCATTCACCAACGATCAGAACCTGATTGATAACTTCCACAAGGGTGACCGCCGCGGTCGCTCCGCTGTGCTGAACATGGTCATCACCGAGACCGGTGCAGCGAAGGCTGTTTCTAAGGCTCTGCCGCAGCTGGAAGGCAAGCTGACCGGTAACGCGATCCGCGTTCCCACCCCGGATGTCTCCATGGCAATCCTGAACGTGAAGCTGACCAAGCCCGCAGGTTCCGCTGAGGAGCTGAACGAGCTGTTCCGCCGCGAGTCCATCGACGGCGAGCTGCGCCGCCAGGTGGGCTACTCGGATTCCCCCGAGGCTGTTTCCACCGACTTCGTGGGTTCCCGCACCGCAGGTGTTGTGGACTCGCTGGCAACCGTGGTGACCGATGACTCCGCAATTGTCTACGTCTGGTACGACAACGAGTTCGGTTACTCCTGCCAGGTGATTCGCGTTCTGGAGCGTATGGGCGGCTACGACGTCCCCTCCTACCCCGCTAAGTAAGCTACCCCAGCTCATCTAGCACACATATAACGAACCCACCGGTACATATAGCCATTTGGCTATATTGCCGGTGGGTTTGTTTATGAGGTTATATACGCAGATGAGCGGTCAATTACGCCTTACGGCGGTACACCACACCCTGATGCGCCCGCAGCGTGAAGCTCGAAGGCACCGGGCGGTTTGCCGCATCCACCAGATGAGAGGGAACCTTCACGGTCACATCCTTCGAGCCGGTGTTCAGGGCAGCCCAACCACGAGTAAAGGCACGAGTCTGAGCGGTCTTCTGAGCGATAATACCGCCGACCGGATCCCCCAGGTCGTAGGAGAGCTCCGGGGCGTGCGGGATCTCGTCGTAGGCATCGTGGTGGGTTGCGCTGATGCCGGTGAAGGCGCCTCCACCGAACACCCAGAAGCCCGCCAAACCGTAGAGGAAATTCTCATCCGTACCGGTAATCGCAGCCTTGCGGTCGCTCAGCGGGGTACGCAGAATCGTCACCTTCTTCTGCGAAGCGGCACTACGGCCACCCAGGCCCGCAAAAGTAGCACCCAGGTTCACGTCGCCCGCCGAGCCGTTCGCAATCTCACGGCCCTGCATCACGGCGTACGGCGAAGACAGGTAGTCGTTCGGACCCCAGCCGAGCCACACCTCCTCAAAGCCGCCACCGTAGGCGCTGTGACGCTCCCACTTGCCGTAACGCAGACGCGACTCAGCAATATTGGGCACCAGAATCTTGCCAATCTTATTCAGCTCAATACCGGCGTACGCGACCAGAAAATCCAGGTGCTCACGAATCTTCGTCATGGACTCCACGCCCTGAATGGGCAGGTCCAGACCGTAGTAGTCGTTCTCCACGTCGTTATCCGCCATAACCCCGTCAAAGGGCGAGTTGCGCATTTCGCGCACCACAGCGTCCACCCAGTGCCAGCGGTAGTCGGTGTTCCACACCTGCATCTGGAAGTGCTTGGGGTAGCCCTTCCACTCGATACGGTCGCCGTTGAGGCGGTGGGCGAAGAAATCCTTACCGGAGTTCGCCATCGACACAGCCAGCGGGTAAGACACACCCGAAGAATAAATCGGGCCGGGCTCGTAAGAGCGGGTGGAGGACAGGCACTTATACGCCAGCACCACCATTTGAGGTGCACGCTTCTTCAGGTAGCGTGCCGCGTCCAGTTCCCAGGGCTGCAGGATTGCGACAGAGTAGTTCTTGACCGCAAAATCGAGCTGCTTCTGGGTAATGGGCTTACCGCCGTAGCGGACCCAGGCACCAAACTTGCCGGGTCCGCCTAAACGGGTGAGTTTATTCGCCATCGTACTCCGGGTCGAATTCGGGGGCGCGAGGGGGCAGCTTGCCCAGCTCGCGGTAGATCGTGTTGTAGCGGTCCATGACCAGTTTCAGCTGGAAGAAGCTGACGATACGGTCGTAAGCGTTCACACAGTAGCGTTCGTAGATGCTGGGCTCCTCCATGAGGGTGCGCAGCGCCGCCGCGAAGCCGTGAATATCGCCGGGGATGGTCAAGATACCGCAGTTACCGATTTCGTGGCCGTCGGGGGCGACCAGCACATCATCGATGAGCTGGGACATACCGCCCACGTCGGTGCTGACCAGCGGGATGGACGCAGCCATCGCCTCGAGCGCCACGATCGGCTGACCCTCATTGTAGCTGGGCATGAGCAGCAGGTCGAAGCGGTCGAGCATCGCACGCACGTTCACGGTGCCGTGGAAGGTGATGTACTCGCCCATGTTGAGCTCTTCGATGGTGCGCAGGCACAGCTCGTAGTACTCGGGCAGGTGGTCCTTGGGGCCGAGCACGTCCAGGTGGAAGTTCACCAGGCCCTGATCGCGCAGCACCGCGAGGGAGCGAATCAGGTCGGTCAGGCCCTTAATGGGCACCACACGGGCGATGAACACGAAGCGCCACACGTGGCCGCGGCCCTCAGCGAGGATGCGCGCACGCGCCGCCTGGCGGGCGTAGTAGGCTTCCGCCACGGACTCGATGAGCATACCGTTGGGCAGGATGATTGCGCGGTCCTTCTCGCCCTCGTTCATCTGGTCGATGGGCGCACCAATACCGCGCGCCTCTTCCAGCGCCTTGGGGTACAGGTAGGTTGCCATGTCTGCACTGGGGTAGCAGAAGCGTCCCATTTCAACGAACCAGACACACCAGGCACGCTCGTCGAGGGTGACCGGGCCCAGGCCGGGGTGCTCACGCTCCTCGTTGAGGAAGGCGTAGTCGGTGGTGACGGGCTTCGCCATGTTGCGTTCGAGCTTGGTGTTCACGGTGTCGCGAATGTAGAGGTTGTGCTCGGTCAGCAGGAAGCTGGTGCCGTGGTCACGTGCGGCTGCGGCGGCGATGAGCGACGCGTAGCCGGTGGTGTGGGCGTGGTAGACGCGGGCGTGCGGCATCCGCTCGTGCAGGAGCGCAAAGAGGATGGAGACGAAATCGCGCACCTTCCAGAAGAGCTCACCGAAGGGCACCTCAGAGAAGAAACCCAGGCCCGCAATCGCCTGCATGAACTCGCGGGTTCCGAAGAGGCCGAAGAGGTTGTAGCTGCGGGTTGCGGGGTTGATGCCTTCGTCGTAGAGCTTCCAGAGGGGGTTCACGTCGCCGGCGATGAGGGCGCTGAAGCCGTCCATGAGGCGCTGGGTGAGTGCCTGACGCTCCGCAAAGCTCATGCGCAGTGCGGAGGGGTCGCAGGCTTCCGCGAAGGCGTCACGGTTGACATCCAGGCTCAGGTACAGCACCTTGACCCACTTGACGTTCTCGGGCATGCCGTAGAGGTCTTCGTGGGGGGAGTTCTTATCCCAGGCGATGTGAATAATGCCGTAGGTCAGATCCGGGTTTTCGCAGACGATATCGTGCACCACCGCAGACACACCACCCTTGAGGTAGGGGTAGGTGGATTCCATGATGATGGCGACGTCAACGTCCGGGTATTCGGGGTCGCTGTAGTGGGGGCCGGGAGCCAGAAGCTGCAGCGGCGCGTAGTGGTTTCGGTACATCTGTTCAGTCATTGTCGTATGTATCTTTCGCGGACCGTGCGGTTCTTACCAGGCGAGGGCTCGACGCCAGAAGAGGGAGTACTCAGGTGTTGCCCACGCCTGACGGTAGACGCGGTAGCACGCGAAGGTGAGCACTGCCTCGCCCACGATGATGGGCAGATAGCCGGTCTCGTTGGGCAGAATCATGAAGGAGATGAAGAGCAGCACCAGGTGCGCCGCGGAGAGCAGCTGCACGGTGACGTACATGGTCATGTACTCGATCTGGTAGATCAGCAGTGCCACTGCAACGAAGAGGAACGCGACGACCAGACCGGAGAGCGCCAGCGGGTAGGACTGCGGCAGGAAGATGTACATCAGGATGCCAGTGACAATGGCGCTGGCGATGTAAATCAGCAGGGAGTTGCGGATCGCGCGGTTAGAAGCACCCAGAGCCTTGGAAGACTCCTCCTGAACACCCTTGTAGGGCAGGCGGTCGAAGATGGTCCACAGGTGCTGGATGCTTGCGTTGACGCGGTCTGCCTCCACCACGAAGAAGTAGTTGTAGGCGATAACGCAGGGGATTAGGCTCAGGTAGATCGCCACGACGTTGATTTCGCCGCCGGTGACCAGGAAGAGCATGTACTTATCGGCCCAGATGATGGAGCCGGTGAAGAAGCCGCGCAGGGCGTCGAGCGCAATGTCCTTGAGCGGGATGCGCGCGAAGTGCAGCAGGTGCACCAGGTCCTTGCCGAGGCTCACCAGCAGGATGAGCGAACCAACCAGCGGCGGCAGGAACCATTCCTTCGGGAAGAAGTACAGGGCAAGAGTGTAACCAAGCCACGCGATGAACCAGATGATGCGGTTCTTCGCAAGGTTCGGGATGACCAGCAGCTGCGCGAACGCGATGTTGAGAACGCCCAGGACGAAGAACGCGCCGAATGCAGTCGGGGTCCAGTGCAGGACGAGGGCGACCGGTACGGCAAAGATCAGTACCAGCGGCATGGTCATGAAGAAGAGGTAAAGCCAGTTGCGGGTGAACGCGGTCAGGTCGGTAATGTCCTGGAACTGCGGTTCGGACATGCGTGCGCGTACGGCTCGCGCTTCGGCGCGCTTGAGCTGGTGCTCAAGGGTTTCAGCGTGAATGCGCAGGCCTTCGCGGGCGTCCGCAATCTTCTTGTGCTCCATCTGGATAGCACGGTACAGGGGCAGGCAGGCCGCCTGGCTGAGCCAAGGAACGGTAATGGACGCTGCCAGGATCACCTGGATCAGGGGGACACCATCGAGGTTGTACCGGTTAATGGTCGGGGTGACGATGGGGAAGACGGTGGTCAGCAGTGCGACCGGAGAGACGTAAAGCAGAAAGTTAATGAGGAGGCGCCATACGCTGTTGCTTTTTTCCTCAGTACCGTGGTTGGTAGACAATCTTGCAGACTTTCAGTCGATAATCGTAAAGATTAGGGGCAGTGTGTTTTTGGTTGGTAGCACCGCCTCACGTGCCGCAGAGTGGGGATTCGTCATGCCGAGAAGTGCCGGGTCCCCATGGCTTGCGCTGATGCCGCCGTGAATCAATATACGGCATATATCAACTAAAACCTTTGGTTTCCTTAACCCTCTACTTGATATTTGAAGGGATTTAGGACACATTTCTACACTGCATTTAGTGTAAAAACGTATCGTTCCTTGTCAGAGGTTTCTGCATAGATTTTGCGATATCCCTCCCCCTGTACAAACTCCCCCTGTGCAAAAGCATCCCGGCCCCTCCGATTGGAGAGAACCGGGATGCTTTATACAGCGACCCGCAAGGGTCTTAGCTGATTAGGATGCGCTCGAGAGAGTACGCAGTGCCACAGACACCACAGCCAGGCGCGGGTGACCGGTGACGTCCGGAGCAGCTTCGCGAATCTCCTTCAGGATGCGGTCAATGTTGCCCACGCGGGTCGGGTGGCTCTCAATCCACTCAGCCAGTGCCTTCTGGGCGCCGTCAACAGTGGAGAAGTCACCCTTCGCGCCTTCAGCCACGGACAGTGCCAACTCTGCAGCGGTCTCGTAGAGGCTGCCGCGCAGTGCCTGACGTGCCAGGATCTCCCAGCGGTCACTACGGGGAAGCTCGGAGATGAGGCCGAGCAGCTCGTCCACCTTGAAGCGGTCGTAGGTTGCGAAGTAGACCGGTGCCAGCGAGGTTGCCTCGAAGTCGTGGTCGCGTGCCGAACGGATGACGTCCAGCAGGGCGTAGCCCTCGAAGCCGCGAATCCAGATGACGATGAGTTCCTCGGGCAGACCCCATGCCTCGCCTGCGTCACGCTTTGCACGAACACGCTCGCGGGAAGTACCGGAGAGGTACTCGGGCAGGTTGTGGCGCATCTCGACGACGGGGCCGAAGGTCTCCAGCAGCTCGGAGATGCTGGTGCCTGCAACTACCCCACGCTCGGTGATGAACCAGCGGACTGCACGATCCAGAACGCGCTGGTTGTCACGCAGGACGGTGAACCATGCATCCAGCGGGGTCTTCGGGGGCAGTTCGCGGTGCAGCTTAGCTGCGGTGCCCAGCTCGAAGAGTTCGCGAGCGACGATGAAGGCGCGTGCGACGGAATCGATACCGACGTTGAACTCCTCCATCACGCGGTATGCGAAGGTGATACCGCCGATGTTGACCAGCTCGTTAGCGACGCGGGTGCAGATGATTTCCTTACGCAGCGGGTGCGAATCCAGGTGCTGACCGAAGCGCTCGACCAGTGCTGCCGGGAAGTAGCTGCGCAGAACGCCTTCCAGGTAGGGGTCGTCCGCGAAGTCGGTCTGCTCCAGTGCGTGGGTGAGGTAAATCTTCACGTACGCAGCCAGGACGGACAGCTCGGGGCGGGTCAGACGGTCGCCGGTGGTCTCCAGGCGAATATCCAGCTCCTCGTCGGTGGGCAGGAACTCGACGGCGCGGTTCAGGCCGGCGTGCTCCTCCAGGTCGTGCATGAGGCGCTTGTACAGGTTGGTGCCCAGGAAGGAACCGTGGAACTCGCCCTGCAGCAGAACGTTCTGCTCGACGTTGGTGCCGAGCACCTTGCCGCCCACCTCGTCCTGCAGGGACTCGATGAAGGAAGCACGCTCTTCAACGGGCAGTTCGCCGTGTGCCACGAGGCGGTCCACCAGAATCTTGATGTTGACCTCGCGGTCACTGGTTTCCACACCTGCGGAGTTGTCGATTGCGTCGGTGTTGAGGATGACGCCGTTGCGCGCAGCCTCAATACGACCCAGCTGGGTGAAGCCGAGGTTACCACCCTCGCCAACGATCTTGGCGCGCAGGTCCTTGCCGTTGACACGCAGTGCATCGTTAGCCTTGTCGCCCACCTGTGCGTTGGTCTCGGTGGAAGCCTTCACGTAGGTACCGATACCACCGTTGTAAATCAGGTCGACCGGTGCCTTGAGGATGGCAGAAATCAGCTCGGTCGGTGCCAGCTCGGTGACGGACTCGTCCAGGCCCAGAACCTCGCGCACCTCGGGGGTGATCTCAATGGACTTCAGGCCGCGAGAGTACACGCCACCACCTGCGGAAATCAGGTCGCGGTTGTAGTCCTGCCAGGAGGAACGGGGCAGGTCGTACAGGCGCTGACGCTCGTCGAAGGAGACAGCCGCGTTGGGGTTCGGGTCCAGGAAGATGTCGCGGTGGTCGAATGCTGCGACCAGGCGGGTTGCCTTGGAGCGGAGCAGACCGTTACCGAACACGTCACCGGACATGTCGCCGATGCCGACTGCGGTGAACTCTTCAGTCTGAGCGTCGTGGCCGAGCTCAGCGAAGTGACGCTTGACGGACTCCCATGCACCGCGTGCGGTGATGCCCATTGCCTTGTGGTCGTAGCCGACGGAGCCGCCGGATGCGAAGGCGTCGCCCAGCCAGAAGCCGCGCTCCAGGCTGATTGCGTTTGCGGTGTCGGAGAATGCCGCGGTGCCCTTATCCGCTGCAACCACCAGGTAGTAGTCGTCAGCGTCGCGTGCCACAACACCCTCGGGGCGGACAACGGTCTCGGAGCCGTCATTGCCAACTGCGAGGTTGTCGGTGACGTCCAGCAGGGAGCCGATGAAGACCTTGTAGGACTCGCGGCCCTCGGTGATCCATGCGTCGCGATCCACTGCGGGGTCGGGCAGCTGCTTGGGGTAGAAGCCACCCTTCGCGCCGGTGGGGATAATGACGGCGTTCTTCACCATCTGTGCCTTGACCAGGCCCAGAACCTCGGTGCGGAAGTCGTCACGGCGGTCCGACCAGCGCAGGCCACCACGTGCGACGCTACCGAAGCGCAGGTGAACACCCTCAACGCGCGGGGAGTAGACGAAAATCTCGAACTTGGGGCGGGGCAGGGGTGCGAAGTCGATCTCCTGCGGTGCCACCTTGAATGCGAGTGCGGGGCGGTCAGCCAGGTATGCGTTGGTGCGCAGGATTGCGCGGATAACCTTGCCGAGGGAGCGCAGGTAGCGGTCAGCGTCCAGGGTGGGGATCTGGTTCAGTTCCTCAACCAGGGCTGCTTCGATTTCCTCACGGCGTGCGTTGCGCTGCTCATCGTTGAGACCGTTGTTCGGGTCGAAGCTGACCTCGAAGAACTCGACCAGGTGCTTGGTGATGGCCGGGTTAGCGAGCAGGGTGTTCGACATGAAGGATGGAGTGTAGCCCAGGCCCAGCTGAATTAGGTAGTGGTTCAGAGCACGGAACAGACGTACTTCCTGCCAGGTCAGGCCCTCAGCCAGGATCAGGCGGTCCAGGGTATCGGACTCGCGCTCACCGAGCAGGTAGGCGTTCAGGGCATCCTCGTACAGGGAAGCCACAGCGTTTGCGTCCACGCCCTCGGGGAACTGGACCCCAAAGTCGTAGAGGTAGCCGTAGTCTTCGCCGTCCTCAGGCTTGAACTCGTAGGGCTTCTGATCAACAACGACCAGGCCCATATTCTGCATAACCGGCAGAAGCTCGGTGAGGGTGTGAGGTGCGGACAGGTAGGTCTTCAGTCGGGTGGTGTTGGCTTCGCCGGCTTCAACCTTGATTGCGGCGGGCTTCTGGCCCGAGAGAGATTCAAGAATCACGATATCCTCGATTGCTTGTTCTACTGTGTAATCGGCTCGGTAGGCTGCGCTCGTCGCATCTGCCCAGGCTGATGCGAGTCGGCGGCCTTCCGCTCCGGGTTTCCATGCCTCAATAGCAGCTGCGGTTGCTTCCACCCAGGAGCGGGCGGCTTCTTGCAGTCGCTTTTCGAGAGCTTGATGATCCGTCTTCGGCACATCGTTGGGGTTGGTGAGTCGAATGCGGAAAAATAGGCGCGCCAACGATGAGGAGGACAGGTACACCTCATGGTCGATGGCACTAAGATCAAATTCCTGTTGGAACACCCGCTGGATTCGCGCACACACGTTCGTGTTGTAGCGGTCCCGAGGCAGGTACACCACGGCGGAAATAAACCGGTTGAACATGTCAGCGCGCAGGAACAGGCGGGTCTTGCGGCGCTCCTCCAGGCCCATGATGCCGCCAAAAGTTTCGGTCAAATCATTAGCGGAAGCGTGCAGCAGTTCCAGGCGGGGGTAATCCTCCAAGGCACCCAGAAGCGCCTTGTCAGAGTAAGAACCGGGGTGGTAGCCGAGGCGGCGGCGCACCATCGCGATACGCTCACGCACCAGCGGAGTCTCAATAGCGGGCAACGCGTACGCCTGGCGGGTGAACAGACCCAAAATGACGTACTCACCAATCACGCGGCCGTTCAGGTCGAAGCGGCGCACGCCAATGTAGTCCAGGTAGTCGTTGCGTGCGACGGTGGAGCGAGAGTTCGCCTTCGTGATGTACAGCGGGCGCGGGAACAGGGCGCGCTCCAGAGTCTCGCCTGAGAGCGGGATGCGGCTCTTACCCTCCGTGGTGCGCAGAATACCGAGCGCCGAACCGGGGCGGTCCACCAGAGAAATAGCGCCGGAGGTGCCATCCAGCACGCGCTCCTTAACACCCATAAACACGAAGTTGCCGCGGGTCAGCCAGCGCAGGAAGTCCTGTGCCACCTCCACACGGGAGGCAGGCTCCACACCGCGCGGGTTGGCGGCGTAGGATTCCTCGCCGTGACCCAGGGTTGCGCCGCGCAGGTCGTACATGGACTGCGCCAGGTCGAAAACGCGGGCGACCATAGCATCCAGGTCGGTGTGGCAGGCACGAACGTCAGCGAGGACGCGTTCAACTTCCTTCTCGCAGCGGCGCTGCTCTTCCTCAGTGAGGTAGCGGGTCAGGCGAACCGCAATCCAGGCTTCAATAGCGACAGTGGTACCCGCCGGGGCGTTCTCGCTGAGCTTGAGGGAGGGCACGCCAAGAGTGGCGGTATCACCGCTGGCAAGGTTGCCGCGCATGCCGGTGCCACGCAGGCTCAGAAGGGTACCGTCCGGGCCGCGTTCAGCGAGGAAGGTGGGGTGAAGAATGGTGACGAAACCACCAAAGTGTGCGGCAAGGCATGCGGTCAGGGAGCTGACGATGTGCGGCATGTCGTCGGTCGCGACGTATAGGGTGGTGTTGTACTCGTCGTTGCGTGCGGCAACGACAGCGGTCTTAGGCAGGCGGATTTGAGCCAGCGCACGGTGGGTGCGAGCCAAATCCTCTAACTCTGCCGGGGTGAACTCTTCACGCTCATCTTCGGGGCTGTTCAGGAAATACTGCTCGACCCATGCATCGGCGCCAGCGAAGTGTGCCATAGCCTTGTCAGTCATTGACAATCTATCCTCCGAATATCGGTATCACTTCACTGTGACGGTGTCTGTGTGGTCTCATGTGCGCGCCGTGGCGCGCGAGCACTTATACCAAGCTTATACCTTCGAGGTGTTTCTGTCAGACATATCGCTCTTGTGGGCGTAGAAATTATTTTTATCTTCTTCCCAACTCCAGCGCGCATTTGGTACGGGTTCAAGAAAGTAGGTGCATCTTACGAGGCGGACACGTACAGTGAAACTATGAGTTTGCGTACTGAATCTTTCCTAGTGGGCCTCATTGGTGACGGCATCACCTCCTCCCTGACCCCTCCCATGCACGAGGCAGAGGCGGACGCGCACGGGGTGCGCTACCTGTACCGCCCCGTCGACCTGGACGCCCTGAACCTGGATGGCGCCTCCGCCCCGGCGCTTCTGGATGCGGCGGCACTGCTCGGCTTCAACGCTTTCAACATCACGCACCCGTGCAAGCAGTCGGTCATGGAGCACCTGCACGAGCTTTCGGATGCGGCACGCGCCCTGGGCGCGGTCAATTGCGTAGTGATCGGCGAGGACGGCAGCTTCTACGGCGACAACACGGACTACTCCGGGTTCATTGCGGGATTGAAGCGCGGCCTGCCGCAGGTGGCGGAGAACCCGGCGCGCCTGGAGCACGTGGTGCAGCTGGGTGCTGGCGGTGCCGGTAGCGCCACGGCGTACGCCCTGTGCCGCCTGGGGGTGCGCCGTCTGAGTCTCTTTGAGCGTGACGCGGCGAAAGCGCAGGAGCTTGCGGAGCAGCTGGGCGGGCTCTTCCCGCAGACCCGGGTCGAGGTGCTGAGCGACGACGAGCACTTGATTGAAGCTCTACTACAAGCTCAGGGTTTGGTGAACGCAACCCCGGTGGGCATGCACGTGCATCCGGGTATGCCGTTGAGCGAGTCGGCGCTGAGTGCCGGGGTGTTGCGTGAAGGCCTGTGGGTTGCGGATGTCATCTATCTGCCGCAACAGACGCAGCTGGTGCGCGCGGCGCGTACCGCCGGATGCGAGGTGCTAACGGGTGGCTACATGGCGGTGGGTCAGGCGGTGGATGCGTTCCGCCTCTTCACCGGGCTGGAACCGAACGCTGAGCGTATGGCGGCGCATTTTGAGACGCTGATTGCGGCTCAGCAGGGGGCTTAGAAGGTTAAACACGCAGGTGGGGATGGATAGCTAACTATCCAGCCCCACCTGTATTTATTCTATATATGGAATATATTGTTCGGGTTATGCATCCAGCTCAGCCAGGGACTTCTTGTACCCTTCACGAGCCGTCAGCGCACCCAACGCCACGAGCGCGCACATGGCAACCGTGAACACGGCGGGCAGCACCGCGTTATGCAGGTCGGCACCGGCGAGGCTCGTCGCCACGGCGGGGGCGACGCCTCCAGAAATTGCGAAGCCAATTTGGGTACCCAACGCCAGGCCGGTCACGCGCACGCGGGTCGGGAACATCTCCGCATAGAAGGCGGGCCACACGCCGTTCGCCATGGAGTACAGCGCACCGTGCATGAGCACGCCGTAGGCGAAGATACCCACCCAGTTACCCTCGGTAATCGCGCCGAGGTACGGGAACATCACCAGGGACGAAGCAACCGCACCGGTAATGAACACGGGCTTACGACCAATCCGGTCGGCAAGCATGGCGGCGAGCGGAATCGCAATCAGACCGAGGGTGTTGGAGGCGACCGGCACCAGCAGCATGGTGCTGCGGTCAAGGCCGTAACCCTTGGTGGCGAAGGAAAGCGCGAAGGTCGTGAAGACCATGTTCACGGTGTTGACCATGGCGCACACGGCGATGGTGAGTACGGCGCGCTTGTGGTGCTTGAAGACCAGCATGAGCGGGGATTCGGTGAGCTTTTCGCGCTGCAGGTAGGCGGGCGGCTCGGAGAGGGTGCGGCGAATCAGCCAGGCGGTCACCACCACAAAGGCGGAGAGCCAGAAGGGTACGCGCCAGCCCCAGCTAAGCAGGTGCTCGTCCGGCAGGGCGGCGAAGGGAATGAACACGGCGGTTGCCAGCAGCGAGCCGAACTGGGTGCCCTGCAGGGTCCAGCTGGTGGTGAAGGCGCGCTGATGCTCGTTGGCGTGCTCCAGGGAGATGGAGATGGAGCTTGCCTGCTCACCGGCAGCGGAGAGGCCCTGAAGCATACGGCAGGCAACCAGCAGGGTGGGTGCGATAATGCCCGCCTCACTGTAGGTCGGCAGGCAACCAATCGCGAAGGTGGCGGCACCCATCAGGAAGAGCGTGAGCATGAGGACGAATCGGCGGCCGTAGCGGTCTCCGAGGGGGCCAACGATCATGGCACCGAAGGGTCGCACAACGTAAGCGACGCCCACAACCACCATGGACTTGAGGATGCCAATGGCGGGGGTGTCTTCGGGGAAGAAGATGCGGTTGAGCACGATTGCGGCGGCGGTGCCGTAGACGGCGAAGTCGTAGTATTCGAGGGCGGAGCCTATCCAGCTGGCAAGGGCGGCTCGTCGTGGTGATCGGGCGGGCGCGTCGGTGCGTCGGCTCATGGGTGGCTCCTTCGGTGGTTTACCCGCTGGGAGGGGCGGGGCCGCGGTGTGGGCGGCCCGTGCAGTCTGTCAATGTGCCCTTTTAGTCTAGGGAGCACCCAGCGCATTTTCCATAGGTTAACCTAAGTTCCCAGAGTGTGAAGTAGTAATAGCGGGCTGATACCCCTAGCCCCAGCCAGCTCATAAGCGATAAAGAAATGAGGGGTTGAGCATAATATCTGCTCAACCCCTCATCATTTATTTATTAAATACTCTCCATCTCAGCGTTGCCGCTACTCGACACAGAACGCGCATGCCATACCATCGCAACCACATGTACTAGCAGGCCAAGCATCGGCCCCGCATACAGGGCAAGAAGAGTGCGAGTCAGAAGAGGCAACGGCGACACCGCCACCACACAAGCAACCACAGCCGCCAGCGCCCAACCAGCCACATACGAACGGTGCATATTCAACGCAATCACCAGCGACCCCGACAGCACCAGAAGCGCCAGGAAAGCAGAAGCAAACACCAGAAGCGCAAGCACCGGAGAAATCACCACCTGAGCGTACGCTTCAACCTCTGAAGGCTTCGGCGGATAAAGCAGACCAAACAGCCACGGCCCCAGCACATAAGCCGCCACAGCGCCCACAAGACCCACACCCAACAGCGCACCAGCAGGCTTCGCAAAAGCACGCAACGGATGGTTCTGCTGCTTCAAGAAAGCAGACACCGCCACACCCTGAAAAGCCTGCAAAGGAATCATAATCGGCGAGCGCGTAATCGAAATCGCGAGAATCAGAACCGCCAAAATAACCTGTTGCAACGGGTCATTTGAATCGATGCTAACGTTCAGCAGAAGCGGCAAGCCCATCATAAGAACCGCGTTAGCGGTGGACGACCCCATCGACAGCGTGTAGTTATACAGCAGACGACCCGCGGAAACATCCGCACGAGAGCTAAAAACTCGCCGAGCTTCTGGAAGCAGAAGCACCATCAGCAGCCACAGAAGCACCGGAGAAACCGCTGCGGCTTCAAGACCGATTAGATGTGCAGAGACCAGACCGACCGCGCAGATAGCTACGATACGCCAAATAGCGTCGAACCCCGACACACTCGCGAAGAGGTACCAGCTTTCCTGGCCAGCAGCCGCACCGTAGAGAGTCATGTGCATAGCGTAGAGAGCCACACCAACACTCAGAAGAAGCACACCGCTAAACCCGCTCAAGGGAATCTGGGCAGAAGCCCACAGAGGGCTCGTTGCTAAGGTCAGACCGCCCACAATAAGGCCTACCAGAGCACCCACGGGGGCAATACGCGCACCTGTTTTACCATCGCGGCGTGCAGTGCCCACAGCGCGGGTAGCTTCCTGCTGGATACCTACCACCACGCCGTAGAGGGCAAAAAGAAGCGACCAGAAGAGAAGGAATTCCGTCAGGCTTTCGCCCTCCAGAAACCGTTTCACAATAACGGTAATTCCCAAAGAAGATAGTGCAGCTAAACCGGACGATCCCAAAATTGCCATTGAATGACCACGAGTCATTTTCTTCGGTTGGGATTCTACCGATGATTCCACACTATCTCCGTTCTCTGCTGGTCGCACCTATTAGATTGAAGTCTTTACTTTACGACGTGCTCGGCAAGGTTCTTAACACCCTGCCACTTCTTCGCCAGAGCCGCCTTCGGCAGCAGAGTCAGCGCGTGAGCACGCGAAGAGAAACGAATACGAGCCACGCGGGCAGCCTTCGTCCAACCCAGGGCAGTCATCTCTTCAACCATGGTGTTGTAGTAGCGGCGCTCCTCCTCAAAGCGGGTACCCTCCAGGGCACGCCAGGACGAGTCAGAGCCACCGTGGCGGCGGTACATGAACGCGACCTGCGGGTCGTAGTACAGGGAGCCGCCGCGCATCGTAATGTCGAGGATCAGCGCCATGTCCTGGATAACGTTCAGGCCCTCGCGGAAGCCGGTGCCCACGATAGCGTCCTTACGCCAGCCCAGGGACGGGAAGTAGAACCACGCGCCGCGCAGCAGGGAGGTAGCCAGCTCCTCACCCTGCAGAACAGCCTCACCCTTGGGGCGGTAGAACGCCTTAGTCTGCTCCACCAGAGTGTTCGACAGGCCGTTGTTCTCATCAATCACAACCACGCCGGGCTGGAAGATGGACGCCTCGGGGTGCTTAGCCGCCGCATCCACAAGCCACTGCACGTAGTTGGGGAGCATAACGTCGTCAGCACCCATGACGGTGACCAGCTCGTTCTCCACGAAGGTCAAGCACTTGCGGTAGTTCGCGTTCGCACCCAGGTTGGTTTCATTACGCATGTAGGTGATGCGCTCGTCCTTCAGCGACTCGAACCAGCCGGGGATCGAATCATCCGGGTAGCCGTCATCGACAACAATCAGACGCCAGTCCGGGTTGGTCTGACCGACCACAGACAGCACAGCCTGCTTCATCATGGCGACGTCGCCGTAGTAGGGGAACAGAATATCAACGGTCATGAGGTATTACTCCAACTCACAAAAATGGAAAGTCTCGACAGTAAAGCTTTTAAGAATCCTGCTGGTTACGCTTCTTCGCACCGGCGGCACCCTCCGGCTGCTCCTGAAGCGCCTTCAAAATGGCAACTTCCTCAGCCAGGATGCGGGTCTTCTCCGACAGGCGCGACAGTTCCAGGGTCAGGTGAATACTCACGCCCATCAGCAACAGAATCGACAGGAGGAACAGCAGATTCACCGGCAGGGCGACGCCCACAAAGTCCGCCACACCGTTCAGAAGAGTCGGGAAAGCACCCAACACAATGATGATGGCACCAATAATCAGCCACAGGGCGGCGTACCGCTCCTTCATGCGCTGGTGACGCACCTGAATCACCACGAAAGTGCAAACCAGAATGGCAAGAATCAAGAAGAAAACACTGGCGCTCACGGCTACTTCTCCTCGGGGCGGCGGCTCACCGAAATGCCGTAGGCAAACAGTGAACGAACCAGATAGACAGCAGACTTCAGCGGACCGGAGGAGGGGGTACCTCCCTGGCGTTCACGCATATGCACCGGAACCTGACGCACCCGCAAACCGTTGCTAATCGCCATGGCGGTGATGTCGATCGTGTCACCCAGGTATTCGGCGGGCAGGTTGCGGCAGTAGAAGTCGATACCGCGGCGGTTAGCAATCTTAAAGCCGCTCGTCACATCCGTGAACGGGGTACCCGCCGCGCGGGTAAACAGGAAAGACAGCAGGCTCATCGCCCACTTACGCGGACCCGACACCTCATAGTCCACCGCGCCATCGGCAAAGCGGGAACCAATCACGATGTCGTAATCCTCAACCGCCTCAATGAGCGAGGGGATGCTCTCGGGGTGGTGCTGACCGTCCGAATCCACCTGCATAGCGTAGTCGTAACCCATGCGCTGCGCGTACTTGTAGCCGGTACGCATGGCGGCACCCACACCCATGTTGTAGGGCAGGTCAATCACAAAAGCACCCGCCTCACGAGCCACAGCGGAGGTGTTGTCGGTGGAGCCGTCATTGACCACCACCAGGTCCACATAGGGTACCGTCTCCTGCAACTCAGTAATAGTGCCGGGCAGTGCTTCTTCCTCGTTCCATGCGGGCATAATCACCAGCGTACGAGGATACGTGCGGGGGGTAAGAGGCGATGTGGGAGAACCCATAGGTCAGCTACCCCTCCTAACGAATGTGTCTTACCGTGCGTGTGAAAGCCAGTATGCCCTAGTGGACATACCGGCTTTCATCATATCAGTGGTTCCGCGGTATCTCAGATTTAGCGCCAGAATGCAGACCAGTGCACGAATTTCTGCAGATGCGTTCACCCCCGTAGGAGCACTGAGACACCGTTTAGTTATCGCCTTAGTTATCGCACGCGCTAATACGGTACAGAGTCATCGGACCCGAAGAGTACACCGGGGTCAGAACGTCCGTACCGATAGCAGCAACCATGCCGTCATAGTTCTTCTGCTGGGAGGGACCGAAGTTGCCCTGGTTCTCCAAGTGCACGTACCAGTGGACGTTGTACTCGTTCACGACGCGGCAGACTTCCGGGTTCGTGCGGGCATCCTTCAAATCCTTCAGGATTGGCTCATACTTCGGGGAGGTCTGGAACTCGAAGTGGTAGCTGGTCAGGTGACGGTCAGCCAGCGCGTAAATGTAGGCGCTACCGTCCCAGGGGTTGTTCGCAATGACGTCGCCCTTGGGAACGATCTTCTGGATCTCGTTAATGACGTTCATCTCATCCTGGTTCAGGATGTCGGAGGTCGGGGTCACCTGATACCTGTTCGCCACCTGCAAGGTTGCGTCGTGCATTGCCTGGGTACGGGAAGACAGGCCCGCAACCGCGAGCACCAACACCATGGAGGCACCCATCATCGCAGGGGCAATCTTCGCGTGCTTCTCACGCGGAATAGCATGCATGATGCGCACGAAGAGGCCCTCCACGGTGCCACCCAGACCGATACCGGCAAGAAGCACTGCGGGGAACACCACCAGAGCCGCCAGGCGGAAGTGGTCGGTGTACCAGGGAGCAACCATCAGCAGGCGGAAATCACCGCGCGGCACCGAAGCCGCAACAATCCACATGTAGCCGACGAGCATCCAGCTGCCAATCAGCCACAGGTTACGGCGCTTGTACAGCAGGTAACCAACACCCCACAGCGCCAAGAACCCCAGCAGATATGCGGGAGCAAAATTACCGCCCAGCGGGTTTGCGTTCTCCAGGCCCAGGAACAGGAACTGGTAGACCGCCTCGCCCTCGCTCATGATGGCAGTCCACAGGTCGCTGGCTTCCTCGCTCGGACGCAACGTCAACCAGATACTGACGCATCCGGCGATGAGCGCCACCAGCACGCCGGTACCCACCAGACGCTCACGCGTGGACGCGCCGCGTGCACGCAGCACCTGCACCACGCCACCCAGGAGCATGGGCACAGCAAACACGGCGGCAGAAACCACGGCGTTCGGATGCACCAGAGCCAAACCGCCCAGGCCCACCAGAATCGTCAGCGACAGGGACAGCACGAAGGAATACTCGCGGCGCACCATGAGCTGAATCATGTGCAGCAGCAGCGCCACGAACGCGGGCAGCAGGGCGTAACCAAGAAGGTTCGGGAAGAGCACACCCCAGAACAGCAGCAGACCGGGGAACGCAAAGAAACCGCAGGTCAGCGCCGGAATAGCGAGCGCCTGCAGGGGGCGCAGATGCGGAATACTCAAGCACATTGCCACCAGGGAGCAGGGCCAAATAATGCCCGCCGCCAGCAGAATCATGACAATGGTTGCCGTAGCGATGCTCGTGCCGGTCGTGCTGTAAATCAGGTACACGAAGTCGTGCCAGCCCGCAGGATAAAAAGTAGGTTCCTGATTCGCAGCGGCAACCGCGCCCATGGTCAGGCTGGAGGCGTCTCCGTGCTCCTGAATCCAGCGGATCGCATTCATATGGAACGAGTTATCGAGGGTCTGCGAGAACGCCTCGGGGCCAAAGACCATATGCTGGGTTGCGTGCAGGGTCAAGAAACCACCCAGCACCGCACCGATAACGGGCCAGGCGACGGGCACAGTGTTACCCGCCCAGTTCTCTGCCGCCTCGCTGGAGCCGTCGGGTACGGCGAAGGGCCAGCGGCGGCCCACCAGGTGCATCACACCCGCGGCAGCAGCCACCATCACGGCGGCGACCGGCACGAAAGAAATCAGACTCCACGGAATACCGGTTTTACCCAGCACAATCGCGGAGACAGTCACCAGGGCAAAAGTCAGTAGCGGCGCATAAAAAACGCGCAGACGCGCAGGAACACGCAACGCCCAGCCCATCGCATAGCCCGGGCCAAAAGCCAACACGACCGCAAAAAGCAGCAGCGGAATAGTTGCCAACCAGCTCATTAACCCTCTTCTCCCCACAGTTCACGCACCGAAAAACCCCTCAAATACGGGGCGCGGTGCGCTTTCGCGTACCAAGCAAGGATACCCTAGAGCCCTCTTCACCCCCGCGAAACCCCGCAGAAGAGAGAGGGATAGCACCCGCAACCCACTACTCAGACCCAGAAGCGGGGCAACCGGCGGAGTGCATCTTCGAAGCTCCCAAACGGCAAAGAATATGACGTAATATTTCACGCCCCACGTCATGAAAGGTATACCTAAGAAACATAGGGCAATAAATAAGGTGTTCAGCACCCATTAGCTTTACTCTGAAACATATCTCCCCTTAACTAAAGGGTCGCCCAGAGCAAACACCACAGGACGAACCCTCAAAAGCAGCCGCAGAAGAAAGGGTCGATCATGACCGAAACCATTGCAGCACAGGCACCCCTCGCCGACACCTCCGAGCAGTTCAAGCTCGCCTTCGGCCACCAGCCCGCAGGTGTCGCCATCATCACCGCAACTGATGAAAACGGCGCACCCGCAGGTTTCACCGCCTCCTCGTTGACCTCCGTCGCCGCAGAACCGCCCATCATCGCATTCTCCCTCAAGGCAAATAGCGGCTCCGCAGCAAAGATTGCGGCGGCACCCTCCTTCCTCGTGCACATGCTCGACGCTGAGAATGTCACCCTCGCGAAGAACTTCGCAACCCACGACTACCCCCGCTTCGAAGACCCCAGCACCTGGGAATTCATCCACACCGGCGAGCCCCTCGTCCACGGCGTGCGCCGTGTACTGCGCGCAACCCCGCTCAGCCGCGTTGAGGCTGGTCCCGCACTCGTCTTCACCGCAAAGGTTGAAGAGTTCATCCGCAACGGCTGCGAAGGCACCCCGCTGGTCTACCACTCGCGTAACTTCCACGCGCTGGGCGACCACTCGAACGTGAACAACTACAGCATCTAACCCCGCGCAGGGGTCACGGGGCGGTATTCGACGACCATGAGGCGACGAATACCGCCCCGCGGCGTACCCTGAACATAAAAGCGCACGCGGCACACGGCACAGCGCATCCATCCCAACACAGCGCACAGCACCCCAACACGGCGCATCCAACACAGCTCAGAAGGAACAGTCATGACGGCTCAGACCACCCAGCCCGCATCCCTCCCCTGGCTCGAAAAGCTCATCGCAATCCCCACCGTCTCCGGAACCTCCAATCTGGAACTCATTGAGCTCATCGAAGCCGAATTCGCCCGCTACGGCTACAGCGGCGTGCGCACCTACAACGAGGACGGCACCCGCGCTAACCTGCTGGTCACCATTCCCGCCGCTGACGGCACCACCCGCGGCGGGCTCATCCTCTCCGGCCACACGGACGTCGTGCCCGTTGCCGGTCAGGCATGGGACGCCGACCCGTTCACCCTGCGCGTGGAGGGTACCCGCGCCTACGGCCGCGGTGTCTGCGATATGAAGGGCTTCCTCGCCGTCGCGCTCTGGCTGCTGCCGCGCGTTGCCGAGGCGAAGCTGCGCACTCCCCTGCACTTCGCGTTCTCCTACGATGAAGAAATCGGTTGCGTCGGTGCGCCCTCCCTCATTGAGGAGTTCGTGGCCCGCAACCTCGCCCCCGACTACGCAATTGTTGGCGAGCCCTCCAGCATGCGCATTATCTCCGCGCACAAGGGTGCACACCGCGGCCGCGTCACCTTCACCGGCGTGCCCAAGCACGGCTCCCTGGCAACCCACGGCGTGAACGCGGTCGCCGCAGCCGGCGAATTCATCACCTTCTTCACCGACATGGCGGACCAGTGGGAAGAAGAAGGCCCGTTCGACGAGTCGTTCATCATTCCCCACTCCACCGGCAGCGTGAACCTGGCAACCGGCGGCCTGCAGTACAACATTGTCGCCGAGCAGGCGGTCGTGGAGTACGATGTGCGCACCCTGCCGCAGGTGACCACCGAGTCTTTTGTGGAGCGTATTGACCGTGAGCTTTCGGAGGTGATTCTGCCCGATCTGCAGGCGCGCGCCGCACGCGCCGAGAAGCTGACCGGCGCGGAGCCCGGTAGCCTCACCTCCCGCGTGGGCGTGAAGCACGAGCTACTCGCCGCCGTACCGGGTCTGGGTACCGCCGATGACGCGCCGCTCATCCACCTGGCGCACGAGTGGCTGGGTACCGACGGCGTGCCGCAGAAGGTCACCTACGGCACGGAGGCGGGCCAGTTCCAGCGTGCCGGCGTGCAGAGCATCATCTGTGGCCCCGGTGACATTGCTCAGGCGCACACTCCGAACGAATGGATTGAGCTGGAGCAGCTGAGCGAATGCGAGCGCTTCTTCGAGGCGATTCTCGACTGGGCGAGCGCGAAGTAGCGACCGAGTAGGGGCGTAACAGCCCACGCGCAGCGGCTCGCGCAAGCCGCCCAGAAGCCGCCACAACCTGAAAACCATAGAATCTGCCCGGGTCCCCCGTATGGGGCGCCCGGGCATTCTGTGCTGGCGGAAGGTGGTGTAGGCGGGGTTCACGTGTTGATCGATCTACGGGTTTATTCGTGAGTTTATGCGTGGATTTATTCATAAATTTACCCACGGGTTCAACCGCGAGTTGAGGGACGAGTCCAAGGTGTGGACTATGCCCGGTTTTCCCCTCATTTTCCACATTTATTTTTAAACGAAAAACCCGAAAAACCGCTTATGTCTAAGGGTGAAATAACACCAAAGTATTGCCCTTCTAGGGGATTCAAGGTTCCATAGATGCCAAAGGGTAAACACGCCACCCAGGCGGCATAATCCACACAAAACCACACCTCCCTCACGCTCGGCACTGCACCACCATGCAGTTCACTACCTGAAGGACACCCCGTGTACACCATCAGCCCCTACCTCGCCGAATTCTTCGGCACGCTCATCATGTGCACCATCGGCTGCGGCGTCATCGCCAACGTCGAACTTCGCCGATCCAAAGGCCACGGCGACAACTTCTTCACCATCGCCTTCGGATGGGGTTTCGCCGTCACCTTCGGTGTCTACGCCTCCCACGCATACTCCGGCGGCCACCTCAACCCCGCCGTGTCCATCGGCCTGGCAGCCTACGGCGAATTCCCCTGGGAGAAAGTCCCCGGCTACATCATCGCCCAGGTCCTCGGCGCAATGGTTGGTGCCGGGCTGGTCTACCTCAACTACCTGCCGCACTGGAAAGCAACCGCCGACAAGAAAATTAAGCTCGGCGTTTTCGGCACCGTGCCCGCTATTCATAACTACTTCACCAACACCCTCTCCGAAATGATCGGCACGTTCATGCTGGTCTTCTCGGCACTGTACACCGGTGTGAACTTCAAGCCGTCCATCAGCGGCGGTGTAGAACTCTCTCTCAACCTCAACGACGTGCTCAAGCCCCTCGCCTTCGGTTTCATGGTCGCCGTGCTCGTCATCGGTCTGGGTGGTCAGACCGGTTACGCACTGAACCCCGCCCGTGACTTCGGTCCGCGCCTCATGCACGCTCTGCTGCCCATCCACGATAAGGGCACTTCACGCTGGTTCTACGCATGGGTTCCGATCTGCGGCCCGATTGCCGGCGGTTTCATGGGCGGCGCGTTCTTCAAGCTCTACTACGAGGGTCAGCTCAGCCCGTGGCTGTTCGTTTCCAGTGCCCTGGCGGTTGTGGTTCTGCTCTTCGCGTGGTGGGCTAATAGCCACCTGTACCGCGCACCCAGCGCCGAGGTCATCCCCGAGTTTGAGGACACCCACGCTACCGCGGCGGCACGCGCGGCAACCTACACGCCGACCGGTTCCATGCCGGTCCTGCTGCCCGAGGAGGTCAAGGGCAACCGCAGCACTCGTGTTGTAAACCGGGTGACCGACGAGTAGTCTTCCCGTTTGGGAACTTCCCTGTATAGGGTTTCATCTAAAAACAGCGAACCCCTCATTTTAACCTGCACAACACGAGTCAGGTTATGAAAATGAGGGGTTCGTTGCGTCTACCTCACGGAAGAAGCTTCGGAGGTGATGATAGGAAATGCACCTTAAAAAGGTCCCAGTTTAGGCTTCAGCGTGGACATCGTTCACCTCCAGCTGCCCAAAGAGAACCTCCATAGGACGCGACCGCACAGTCTGCACGAAGCCATCCTGCGAGTTCCAAGCCTCAGGAGATAACCGCTTCACGTTCACCTCATAGCCAAGCTTCTGCTCAGCATCATCAATAGCCTCATATAGCTTCTGAGGTGAAGGAGAACCAACAACCAGCACATCAATATCGTTCGGCACGTGCCCAGCCACTCCAGAACGACGGCTAGCCCACGAGCCATAAATAGCGGCACCCTCAATATTGGAAACACTCTGCAAAGTATCCCGGAGCACCGGAACAGGACCATAAGTTACCAAAATCAGCTGACGCATCGCCCGGCCCACCGGATTATCAACCTTGGCTTGCACCATACGGGCCTTACCAACATTCTGGACAGTCACTAGACCAGATTGATTCAGACGATTCACTTCTCGGGAAACAGTCGGCAATGAGGCGCTTGTTGCATCGGCAATCTGAGACACCGTGTACTGCCGCTCAGGGTGAGAAAACAGCAATGCCATCACTTCACCCTGCAGGTCACTACGCAAGATAGGAAGGAGACTAGGAGCAGACGTTTTCATAACATGAATTATATCAATCATGTTATGAAAACGTCTGCTATTCAGAGGCTTCTACGCGGCGGCAGTAGCCATTGCCAGCACCCGGTCACGCTTAGCCGCGCGGCGCTTCCGAATCGCACGCACCACCCAGATGCAGACCGCACCGAGAACCGCGCCGGCAGTGTTATTCATAATGTCATCCACATCAAAGGTGCGGTAAGTGAAGCCCGCCAGACCCCAGTTACCGGTCAGCTGACTCAACTCAATAAAGCTTGAGAGCGCGAAGCCACTCAGCGCCGTGGCGCGCAGACCCCAACGCAGGCAGCCCGCAGTGAAGAAACCCAGGGGGATGAACATCGCAATATTGAAGAAGAGCTGCGCATACACGGTGGTTGCGAAGCGGCGCAGACCCATGCCGTTAGTCAGATCCCACGCCTGCTGCCAACTCCAACCCACATAGAAACGCGGATAGTAGAGTTCGGGGTTCGTGACGCTATTTGCGCTACCAATCGGAGTTAGTGTCAAAGAAAGAATCGAGGCAAGGAACAACGCGAAGGAGGCGGTCAGCAGGTACTGGCGGACGCTGTGCGCTCGACCGGTCTTCTTGGCACGCAGGCGCATACCGATAAAACCAATGATGGAGAGCACGATAGTGAGCATCGCAATCTCAATGGCGAAAGTGCCAATCATGTGTTTATTCAGTAATTCCTGCATGCTGTGTGTTCCTTAGGTCGTGAGAGTGAATATAGGCACCCCACCTGTATATATGCCCGTTCCAACATATATTCTTGGTGGTATATAGCGGGTTCCTGTTCATGCCCGCCGCATATCGTTCACCACCAGTGTAAAAGACCGCCCTATGGCTCACCCTAAGCGAAACTGTGAAAAAGCTGTACGGCACCCAACGCGGAACGCACACTTACAGTCGGTGCCATCAGTACAGAACATCCGGCGGGAACACCGGCGCAATATACCGACCAAACAGCAACACAAACAAGAGTGCACCCACAATCGCAGCCACCATCGCACCAAGCACCTGCACCAGCCACAGCATCAGGAACTTCACCGTCTTACCCTCAGAGCGGGCGGTCAGCGCCTCCACCATGGCGGTCGAGAACGTCGTAAAACCACCCAGCAGACCGGTCGTAATCACCGTGCACCAGAACGCCACCTCTTCCGTGGCGTTATAGTGTACCCCCAGCGCGCGCGGATTAGACACCGGCATGATCAGTAGCCCGTACAGGAACGAACCCACCAGGTTAATGACGAACACCGGGCTAATAATCGACGACTCAGTACGCAGGCGAGGCGACATCGCCTTATCCACGAAGAAGCGGGTCATCGCGCCCAAACCGCCGCAGAGGAAAACCATCAGTGTGAAAAACATTAGCGACCCTCCTCACCCTCACGAGCGGGCACCAGGCGGGACGCCACAAAACGACCCGTCAGCATGCCCGCCGCGGCGGCAACCAAACCACCCACAAGCAACACCAGAAGAGCAAGCGCCATGTACCCTTCGTGCACCGTGTACGGCAGAAAAATCGTCTGCGCCAAAACCGCCGCAATCGACGAATACGTCGTGTAGCCACCCATCATACCGGCACCAAAGAGCAGGCGGAACGAATGAATCCGCTCCTCACCATCACGGCGTGCGTAAGCATTCCACACCACCGTCAGCAGACCCAGCGTGAACGAGCCCAGCAGGTTCGCCACCAGCACGCCGCCAGGAGTGTTCACACGGCACAGCGCACCCGTACCGCCACCCAAGAAGACAAGAAAAGGGGCAGGCACACGATTCAGAACGCCTCCTATCCCCTGTCGGATACTCGCGCGGTTCCTCATCACCGTGCACCTGCCCTTTCACATCGCATAAGTCTTTAGAGAGCGCCGTAGCGCACACTAAATACTTTACCCTTACCCGAGTTTGTTACCCGAGTCAGTAGCGGCAGACTCGCGCTCCTGCTGAATCTTCTCGCTCAGCGCGGCGCCCTCAATATCCATATTCGGGGTGAGGCGATCCAGCCACTTCGGCATCCACCACGCCTTATCGCCCAGCAGGGCCATAATCGCCGGGGTCAGCGTCATGCGCACAATGAACGCATCCACGAGCACGCCAAACGCCAGGCCGAAGCCCATCGGGCGGATCATGGTCGATTCGGCAAAGATGAAGCCACCAAACACCGAAATCATGATGATCGCGGCAGCCACCACCACACGCACCGCATGGTTATAACCGATTACGATAGCAGTCCGTGCGTCCTTGCCGTGCATGTACGCTTCACGCATGCCGGTCACCAGGAACATCTGGTAATCCATGGCAAGACCGAAGAGAATACCAATCAGCAGGGTCGGCAAGAAGGACAGCACCGGGCCCGGGTGGTCCACACCGAAGAGGGCACCCATGAAGCCCAGCTGGTAAATCGACACCACGGCGCCGAAGCTCGCCAGCACCGAGAAGAGGAAACCGAGCGAGGCGATGAGCGGAACCATCAGCGAGCGGAACACCAGGATCAGCACCAGGAAGGACAGACCCATCACCACGCCCAGGTACAGGGGCAGCTTCTGGGCAAGCACCTCGGAGACGTCAATATTGCCGCTGGTCTGACCCGCAACGCCGAGAGACACCTCAGAACCCTGAACCGGAACGGTCACGGAGCGCAGCTCGTGGACGAGCTCTTCAGTCTCCACGGAGCTTGCACTGTGAGAAGGAATCACCTGGAAAATCATGAGGGTACGGTCATCGGTCATACCGCCGGGAACCACAGCCTGCACGTTCGAGCCGCCGCGTTCCTTGACAGCAGTAGCAATATCAATCTGCGCCTGCTGAGCCTGCTCCTCGCTCATATGCGCGGGAGTGTGCGCGACCGCAACCAACGGGGCACTCATGCCCTCACCGAACTTCTCACTGATGAGAGCGTAGGACTTATACGCGGCGCTATCGGAGGGGTAGTTCGAGGCGTCCGGCAGGCCCAGACGCATCTGCGTCATGGGTGCGGCAACCGCCAGCAGCGCCAGCGTACCGGCCACCAGGGTCAGCAGCGGACGCGCCAGCACGAAGCGCAACCAGCCGTTCGGCTTCTCGGTGCGCTCGGCATCCTGCGCGCGGCGTTCCTCAATCTTCTTCAGGGTATCGATGGATGCCCACAGCTTCTTCGACATGACTTTGGTACCCGCCAGGGACAGCACCGCAGGGGTAAGAGTCACCGCGATCAGAGCGGCAACCACCACACAGAACGCGGCGGCGTTACCCATCACGCCCAGGAAAGGAATACCGGTTACATTCAGTGCCACGAGCGCAATAATCACGGTGCTTGCCGCGAAAACCACGGCGTTACCGCTCGTACCATTCGCCAGGGCAATCGCCTGGACCTTCGGCATGCCGTCCAGCAGGTTCGTGCGGTAGCGGTTCAGAATGAACAGCGAATAGTCGATACCAACCGCCAAGCCAAGCATCATGCCCAGAGTGTAGGCGGTGGAGCTCATCTGGATAACAGAAGACAGCGAGAGCGTGCCGAGCACACCCACCACCACGCCCACCAGAGACATGAGAATCGGCAGGCCAGCAGCCACGAAGGTGCCGAGCATAACCATCAGCACGATGAAGGCGATGACCATACCCGCAACTTCACCGGTGTGGGAGCCACCACCAGGCGCGGACTCACTCAGGTTCGCGTCAAACTGGACAGTCGCACCGTGCAGGTCCGCCGACTCGATATTAGACATAACCTTCTGCAAATCAGCGGACGGAACCTCAAAAATCTTCTTCTTAAACGAGACCGTCGCAATCGCCGTCGACTGATCCTCAGAGACCATACGGTAGCCGGAGGTGAAGTCGTAGAGCTTCTGCTGACGCTCCAACTGCTCACGCTGCGCCGGCAGCTCATTCTCGGTCTTCTGCAACTGGTTGCGCTGCTCCTCCAGCTTCTTCTGACCCTCAGCCAGCTCGTCCTTCTTCGAGGCGATTTCTGCACGGCCCGCATCAACCTGCTTCTGGCTCTCAGTCAGGGTATCGCGCTGCTGATTGAGGGCATTCTGCTGTTCGGTCAGCTGCGCCTGCTGGGCGTTGAGCTGCTCGATCATGGCGGCGGGTGAGCCTGCTGCCTCCGCCTGGGCGTAGCCGTCCTTCAGCTGTGCCTGCGCGTCGTCCACCTGCTTCTGCGCGGAGGCGAGCTGCTCCTGGCCTGCACTAATCTGCACCTGTGAGTCGTCGAGCTTCTTCTCGTTGTCGGCAATCTGCTTCATGCCGTCCTCAATCTGCGAGGCGGCGGCATTCAGCCGCTTTTTACCGTCCTCAATCTGGGAGGGGGCGGCGTCAATCTTGGCGTGCGCCTCGTCAAGCTGGGTTTTTGCTTCTGCAAGCTTGGAGGTGGTGGTGAACGGGTCGGTGACCGCATCCACGGAAGGCACCTCACTGGGTAGCGCGCTCAGTGCGGCGGAGAATGCCTGCTTCTGCTCTTCGGTGAGGGCGGTGCCGTCACCGGTCGTAAGAATGATCTGGCCGGAGCCGCGGTTGGCGCTGGGGAAGCGCTGTGCGAGCTCGTCGGAGAGCTGCTGGGTCTGCGTTCCGGGCATGGTGAAGGTATTGCTGAGCTTGCCGTGGAACGCGGTGTAGGCACCCGCTACGCCGGCAATGATGAGTGCCCAGATGAGGCTGACAGCCCATGCGCGGCGGGCGGCGGCTTCACCGATGCGGTAGAGCCATGTAGCCATAAATTAGTCCTTTTGAAGTTGAGTGAGTGAAGAGTAGGGAGTGGCGTATTGGGTGTGCGGTGTTTGCCTTGTAGTTTTGCCCTGCATGACGAACGCTACTGCCTGTTTTTGGGCAAAAAACACCCCGCCCCGGGCACCTGCAGGTGAGGTGCCCGAAGCGAGAGTGTTGGAGCGGTGACGCTATGGGGCTTAGCTTGCGAATTCGCCCTGGACCAGACGGCCCAGGTAGTCGAGTGCTTCGAGGACGCACTGGCGCATTGCTTCAATGGCGAGTGCTTCGGGGTGGGTACCTTCGGGGGCTTCCGCTGCGACCTTGGCCGTCATTTCTTCGGCGCGGGTGAGGTAGTAGTAGACGCCTTCACCGATGGTTTCGGAGAGGTTGGAGGCGAAGACTGCCACGCGCAGGTAGGGCAGGTCGGGGTATGCCGCGAGGTACTGTTCGAGGAAGATGTCGTAGGTGCGCTCGAGGATGACGTGCGAGTATTCTTCGAACTTCGCGGGGCTGTCCATTTCGAGGGCGTAGAGCAGGTGCGCGAAGGGTGCGATGTACTCTTCGAGGGTGTTGCTCATGAAGACCTTGCGGGCGATGGAGAGCATTTCGGCTTCCATGCTTGCGTTTTCACCGGAGATAGTGAAGTCGCATTCTTCGAAGATGCGGTTGAAGTACTGGTTCATGCGGGTGACCAGCACGTCATCTACAGAGGCGAAGTGGTTGAAGATGGTGCGGCGGGAGACGCCTGCGCGTTCTGCGAGCGCTTCCGCGTTGAGGGCGCCGTAGCCGCCCTCGAGGATGAGGGATTCTGCTGCCTCAACGATTGCGATGCGGTTCTCTGCCTTGCGGGCGGAACGCTTGTCCGTGATATTTGCGGGGGATTCAACAAGATTAGCCATGCTTTTTACAATACGCGTAATGTTTCACCGGGAGTAACTATTCGAGGGTTAGATTCACCACATATTTGCACTCAAGGCAATAAACTTGAAGTGCAGATTTAATGTTTACTCAACAAGCAATTTAGTGTTTTGGCACGTCAGAGCGCTATAACAGCCCAAAAATGCAAACCAAAGGGGCGGAGTGCACAACACACCCCGCCCCTCCCGAACACCCACCCAACTACCCGCCCAGTGAACCACCGAGTGAGCGCATTAGGCGCGCGCCGACTCCAAAGGCAGACGCACCGTAAAGACTGTATGACCCGGCTGGCTCTGCACCTGAATCGAACCGCCGTGCGCCTGCACAATCGCCTGCACAATCGCCAGGCCCAGGCCGGTGGTTCCATCCGAACCGGAGCGTGCCTTATCGGCGCGGGTGAAGCGGTCAAAAATCTTCGGCAAGAAATCAGGGGCAATGCCCGGACCGTTATCGGTCACGGTCACTACAGCCTCGCGGCGTGCAGCATCCACGGCCAGACCCGCAGTCACGCGCGTACCCTCATCGGTGTGCTTGCGGGCATTCGAGAGCAGGTTTAGGATCACGCGCTGAATCTGGGAGCGATCCGCCACGACCTCGACCGGTTCGTCGGGCAGGTTCAGGTGCCATTCGTGGGTGCGGGCCGCCGCCTGCATGTCGGAGGTACATTCAAGTACCAGCTCGGTCAGGTCGACGAGCTCAAACTTGGGCTCACGGCCCTCGTCCAGGCGGGCAAGGGTCAGCAGGTCTTCAACGAGGCGTGACATGCGTTCGGTCTGCGAGTCGATACGCGCCAGGGAGGACTGGCCGGATTCACTGAGCGGCTCGGTCCAGCGGAGCATATCGGAGTAGCCCTTAATGGCGGCAAGGGGCGTACGCAGCTCGTGGGAGGCGTCCGCAATGAAGGCGCGAATCTGGTGTTCGGTGCGTTCGCGCACCTCGAGAGCGGAGTTCACGTTATCCAGCAGCTGGTTGAGGGCGTAGCCCACGGCGCCTACTTCGGTGCGCGGGTCGGAATCGCGCGGTTCCACTCGCACCGCCGAGGAGATGGTGTGCTCTTCCAAATCCAGGTGCGCAACATCGGTTGCCACCGCGGAGACTCGCTCCAGGGGCTTCATGGTGCCGCGAATAATGTAGGAGCCCGCCACGCCGGCACCGACCATCACGGCGATGGAGCCGAGGGCTACCACAATCACGAAGATGGTGAGGGTCTGCTGTATGTTGGCGAGCGGAATACCGACCACCTGGGCGTCGGCATCGCTATTGGCCTTCGGGGTGATTTTGATGAGGTACAGGCCGGATTCCAGCTTGACCTCTCGGATTTCTTCTTTGGTGGCGTTTAGCGCCATGGTTCCGAGGGTTACCTGGTCATTGGCGGAGAGGGCTTGTACGGTGCCGTCCTTGGTGAGCTTGCTGGCGATTTCTACGGCACCTTCGGATTCCACGCAGGTGATGATAGTTCCGGCCGCCTGACCGGGCGCAAAGAGGGATTTGCTGCTCTGCAGGTCACTGCAGTCCACTTCTTCTCGCTTGCCGTCTCGGGAGGTCGGCTGCACTACGCGGTGGCTGGTTTCTTTGAGGTCGCTTTGTGCCTGCTGGTAGAGGGAGTTCTGCAGGGTCACGTAGGTGGACAGGCCGATGATGAGGCAGGCAATGCCGAGGGCCGCCACGAGGATAGCAATAAGGCGCGAACGCAGGTGGGGTACGTACCCGAGTTCTTCGGGGGACGCCTCGGGGTTCCTCATGCTTTTCCAGGCGGCGCGTAGGCGCACGAAGAAGTTCCCCGGAGAGGGCGCGGCACCGTCTCGTGCGGGGGCACCCGCGTGCAGGGGGCGGGTTGCTTCGTTATCCGGGGAGGCGGGTTCACCGGGTGAGTAGGAGCCCACGAGCATCCTTTCTTTCTATATTCGAAATACGGAATATAACTGATATGGCGCGGTATAACCGGGTGTTATACCGCGCCATATGAAGAGCAGAGAATAAACTTAGACGGCGGGACGTAGCACGTAACCGGCACCGCGCACGGTGTGAATCATCGGTTCGCGGCCCACGTCAATCTTCTTACGCAGGTACGAGATGTACAGCTCCACAATATTTGCCTGACCACCAAAATCGTAGTTCCAGACATTATCAAGAATCTGACTCTTGGAGACCACGCGCTTCGCGTTCTCCATGAGGTAGCGCAGCAGGTCGAACTGGGTTGCGGTGAGGTTAATCTGCTCGCCACCGCGGGTCACCTCGCGGGTGTCCTGGTTCAGCACCAGGTCGCCGACGACCAGCTCAGCGTCGTCAATGGCGGCAACGCCGGAGCGCTGCACCAGGCGGTGCAGACGGATCATTACTTCTTCCATCGAGAAGGGCTTGGTCACGTAGTCGTCCGCACCGGCGGCAAGGCCTTCGATACGGTTATCGACCGAGTCCTTAGCGGTCAGGAAGAGGCAGGGAACTTCGGGGTAGAACTTACGGATACGAGAGAGCAGCTCCAGGCCGTCGAAGCCGGGCATCATAATGTCCAGCACAAGCACGTCGGGGCGCCAATCGCGGGCAATCGCGAGCGCGGAGGGGCCGTCACCTGCGGACTGCACATCCCAGCCGATCATTTTCAGACCCATGCTGACGAGTTCCTTGAGCATTTCCTCGTCGTCAACGACAAGGGCGCGGATGGGGCTACCGTCCGGGTGCTCTAGCGTGGGAAGGTTCTTTGCGATTTCGGTTGCTTTGCTGCTCATGTGATTAAGAGTATCGCGATTTAGGGTTCACGGCGGGGCGGGAGCTGGTTTTCAGCCGCAAACTTATGGAATGCTTGCCCGCATCACAGCTGGAGCACAGCTTTACCCCGGATTTGCTCGTTAACCCTTCATGGCGGCTTCAAACTTTCGGTAGAATTTGTACTAGCTTAGGTAACACTCAATCACCTTTGCGTATCTTTTGATTTTGCCGTTTCTGTTCCGGCGACCCAACAACCGTGAAGGAGGACGACGAATGCGCATTAGCCGTATTTATAACAATAATGTTGTCCTCACGGTGGATCATCACGGCAAGGAGTCCGTGATGATTGGTCGCGGCATTGCTTTTGGTAAGCGTAAGGGTCAGCTGGTTGACCCGTCTGCGGTGGAGCAGACCTTTGTGCCGGAGCAGGGCATGTCGGGTGAGCGTCTGAGCATGACTCTGTCTGAGATTCCGGCGGAGATTCTGTCGATTGCCACTCTTCTGGAGTCGAAGGTGCGCGCCGAGGGTGCGCTGGAGCTGTCGAACTCGTTTATTCTTCCGCTGGCTGATCACCTGCACTATGCGGTGGTTCGTGCGCGTGATGGGGTGCGGGTGGAGTATCCGCTCGCCCCGGAGGTGACTGTTCTCTACCCGCGCGAGGTGGAGTACGGCCGCGCGGTTTTGCAGATGGTTCGCGAGCGCCTGCAGGTTGAACTGGACCCGAATGAGGCTATTCCTTTGGCGTTGCACCTGGTCAACGCGCAATTTGCGACGGCGGATATGTCTCAGGCATTCCGCATGACTGAGGTTTTCGCGCAGGTTTTTGAAATTATTGAGGCGAGCTACGAGCGGAAGATCGACCCGGATTCAATGAGTGCGGCACGTTTTGTGACGCATCTGCGGTACCTGTTTGTGCGGGCGAGCCGCGCCTCCGCGAATCGCACGGAGGATATTGATGAGGTGTCGCAGCCAAGTTTGTTGGCGGCTCTTCGTGCGGATGCACCGCGCGCCTACGCGTGTGCGCAGAAGGTTTTGCTGGTGCTGCAGATGCAGTTGAAGCATAGCCTCACTCGTGATGAGTTGACGTATTTGACGATTCATATTGCGCGTCTGGCGCGGGATATGTGGGGCATTAACGCGTAGCGCATGTTCGGCAGGAAGCGACCGGGGGTTCTCGGTCGCTTTTTCTGTGTCCCGCTTTTTCTATGCCCTGCTTTTCTGTGCCCCGGGTTTTCTTTCGCGCGTTAGCGCGTCGATTTAGATTTTTAAATGACGGTTCATGGCGGCGCATTCCAGAAATACCATTCTGTGGACAGACCGCAGGAAAATGTTGGTTTTTTTATAAATCCCACATCTTTTGATTCGGGCATCCATTTTTTATTCGGTATTTTCTTCGTAAATCATTTCCCCACACCCTCGCGATTCAGATATTTCAGACCAAGCACCTCGTCAGCCCACTTGCGAGATGCCAATACTCCCGATTTTTCGCGAAAATAACGCCTCACCCTTCGTGTGGGCAACCTTTTTTGGGTGTTCTGTTTAAATTTTTTACACCCTGGCAATAAATACGTGTTTTGATACCAAAAACCCATATTCCAACACTTGAAAAAATGTCACAAGAACCTAAAGTGTGAAAAACCAAAAGAAACCCACAAAACACACAATATACGTGTTACTATCTGAGGATTATGAGGCTCCTCACGGGGCCACTACACACCATGTCACGAACACGAGAGGACCACTATGGTCACTATCATTGTGGCGGCACACGGCGAGTCGGCTCCGGCTCTGCTGAAGACCGCCGGCATGATCCTCGGTAACTTCGAAAACGTCCACCCGGTCACGTTCCTGCCGGGTCAGGGCCCCGAAGATCTCGTCGAAGAGTACACCCGCATCGTTGAGGCGTCTGAAGCAGAAGAAACCCTGCTGCTGGTCGACCTCTTCGGCGGTAGCCCCTACAACGCCGGTGCGCAGTTCGCAGCCACCCGCGAGGGCGTCGACGTCGTCTCCGGTGTCAACGTACCGATGCTTATTGAGGTCATCTCCGGCGCAGGCCGTAAGAACGCAACCCTCAAGTCCCTGGTCGCCAAGGCGCACAAGGCTGGCACTAAGGGTATTCGCTCCTTCCAGGAGGCGAACCAGCCCGCAGCCGCCAAGCCCGCCGAGGCGAAGCCCGCAGAGACCAAGGCGGTCGAGGTTCCGACTGCTCAGCAGGTTCCCGGCGGCACCATGGACGCCATCTTCACCCGCATCGACTCCCGCCTGATTCACGGTCAGGTGGCAGGCACCTGGGTTCCGCATATCGCACCGCAGACCTTCATTGCGGCATCAGATAACGCGGCACACGATCCGCTGCGCAAGTCCCTGCTGCTGCAGGTCGCACCGACCAGCGTGAAGACCAACGTCCTGGACATCGCTAAGGCGGGCCGCGTGTACAACAACCCCAAGTACACCGGCATGAAGACCATGTTCGTCGTGGAATCCCCCGTTGACGTGGTGCGACTGCTCGACGAAGGCGTCAAGATCAACGAAGTAAACGTTGGTGGCGTCACCTTCAAGACCGGCATGGTTCAGCTTTCGGACGCAGTGTACGCCTCCGAGGAGCACCTGGAAGCCTACCGCGAACTCATTAAGCGCGGTGTGAAGCTGACGGTGCAGCAGCTGCCCAACCACTCCCCGGTTGATTTGGAAAAGATTCTTAAGCAGAAAGGCCTGGACGCATGAGCGCCCTGACGTTTATTCTCGTTGTTCTCGTGGCGTTCATTGCGGGCGTCGCATCCGTGGTGGACGAGCGTCAGTTCCACCGCCCCCTGGTTGCTTGTACCCTGATGGGTTTTGCGCTGGGTGACCCGACTACCGGCATTATGCTCGGTGGCGCACTGGAGCTCATCGCCCTGGGCTGGATGAATGTTGGTGCCGCTATGGCTCCCGACTCGGCTCTGGCGTCCACCATCTCCGCTATTGTTGTGATTCAGGGTCACCAGGACATCACCACCGGTATTGCTATTGCTGTGCCGCTGGCTGCAGCAGGTCAGGTTCTGACCATTTTTGTTCGTACCATTACGGTGTTCTTCCAGCATCAGGCGGATAATTTCGCGAAGACGGCGAACTTCCGCGGTATTGAGCTGATGCACATCAGCGGTATGGCTCTGCAGGGTCTGCGTGTTGCTATCCCGACCGCTATTGTGGCTCTGATTAGCTCCGAAGAGCTGACCCGCCTGCTGGGCATGATTCCGGAACAGGTGACCATCGGTCTGCGTATTGCCGGTGGCATGATTACCGTGGTCGGTTTCGCAATGGTCATTAACATGATGCGTTCGAAGGCTCTCATGCCCTTCTTCTTCCTCGGCTTCATTGCCGCTGCCGCTATCCCGGCAACCCAGTCGATTTCGATTGCTGGCACCGAAGGCGCGAAGGACCTCGTCGCAACCCTGTCCGGTCAGGCACAGTTCAACCTGGTTGCTATCGGTATTGTGGGCGCTTGCCTGGGTCTGCTGTATACCCAGCTGAACCCGCTCTTCCATAAGAGCGAGGTACCCGCCGCAGCACCGGCAGCCGCAGCAAACGACCTCGATAACGAGCTCGAGTAAGGAGCATCATCATGACTGAGAACAAGAACGTCGAGCTCGTTGAAGTTCCCGAGCTCACCCAGCGCGATAAGGTCGAAACCTACATCCGCTCCACTTTCCTGCTTGGTTCGTTCAACTTTGAGCGTATGCAGTCCATCGGTTTCGCGGTTTCCATGATTCCGGCTATTAAGCGCTTCTACACCAAGAAGGAAGACCAGGCGGAGGCGCTGACCCGCCACCTGGAGTTCTTCAATACCCAGCCGTGGGTTGCATCCTCGATTATGGGTGTGACCGCTGCGATGGAGCGTGAGAAGGCAGCCGGTAAGGACATTGACGAAGCCGCCATCACCAACGTTAAGGTGGGCCTGATGGGCCCACTGGCCGGTGTGGGCGACCCGATTTTCTGGGGTACCGCACGTATTGTGCTGGCTGCTCTGGGTGCGTCCCTGGCGGTGACCGGTAATATTCTGGGCCCGCTACTGTTCTTCTTCGGCCTGACCGCGATTCGCTGGGCGACCCGCTGGTACGGTTTCAAGTACGGTTACGAGAAGGGTACCCAGATTGTGACTGAGGCGGGCGGCAACACCCTGCAGAAGATTACGCAGGGCGCGTCTGTGATGGGTCTGTTTGTGATGGGTGCGCTGGTGTACCGCTGGACGAGCGTGAACATTCCGTTGCCGCTGACCAGCTATAAGAACCAGGCTGGCGCGATGGTGGATGTGACCGTTCAGTCGGTGCTGAACGATCTGCTGCCGGGCCTTGCGTCGCTGGGTCTGTGCTTCCTGTGCATGTGGCTGCTGAAGAAGAAGGTCAACGCTATCTGGTTGATTTTCGCTCTGTTTGCCGTGGGTATCCTCGGTTCTTACCTGGGCTTCCTGGCTCTCTAAGAATTCGTGGATAAGTCCCCTCACCCTTCTGCGAAGGCGTGAGATTCAGGGGCTATATCTCAAGTGGCGGGGGTGCGGTCGGTACACTGAGAGGTACCGGCCGCATCCCTATTTTATGCAGGTTTTATGCAGGGGGCGGCATGTGCGAACTATTGGCGCGCCCCCTCCCTGTGAAGGAGTTTCTATGACCAAGTTGATGGCTTTCGATCTTGACGGCACGATCCTGTTTAACCGTGCCGTGGAGCCTGCCACCGAGCGGGCGATTGCCCGCTGGCAGGCGGAGGGTAACCTGGCGGTTTCGTGCACGGGTAAGAGCATTTTTGCGACGCAGCTGGCGTTGAATCCTACCGCCATCCGCTTTGATTACCATGTGCTGTACACGGGTGCGGTGATTACCGACCGGCAGTACCGGGTGATTTACCATCAGCCTCTTCCGGTGAGTGTTGTGCAGGCCTGCTACGAGCATTTCAGCACCGTGGACGGCGTGGCTCTGTTCGCGACGACTCTGGATAACGATTACAGCCTCTGCGATAGGGTGGGCTCCTCGACGAATATTCTGCCGGAGTTCACTCCCCTGCCGGCTGATGACCTGCAGAACCACGAGTACGTGGGTGTACCCCTGTGGATTCCGGATGCTCAGGTTCGCGAGGCGGCGTACACCTGGATTCTGGAGCGTTTTGGTGATTCGGTGGACTGCCACAAGAACCAGGATTTCCTGGATATTGTGCCGCCCGCCTGCACAAAGGGCACCGGTCTGCAGCATCTGGTGGAGTACCTGCAGTCGGAGCATCCGGGTAGCTCCTATGAGGTGCATACGATTGGAGATTCGTGGAACGATATCGACATGCACCGCTACGCTGACCGTTCGGCGTCTTTCAGCTACTCCCCCGATGAGGTTAAGGCTGTCACCACCGATTGTGTGGATAAGGCGTACGAGTTTATTGAGGCTTCCCTGTAGAAGCTGCCGAGGTGGCGTTTAGGTGCGGCGAGCGCCCGTCTGCCAGCCGCTTCCGCGTACTCGCCGCCTACTCCCCCGTTTCACGTGAAACACCCGCTTTCCCGTTACTCCCCGTGTACCCCCGTGAGGTTTCTATGTGCCCTTCCGCTTCTCAGCCCCGTAAGATCCAGCCCGGCAAGGATCAGTTTCCCAAGAGCCAGTCCCAGAAGAGCCAGCAACCGGAGCCTGCCCAGTCTTACGACCCGTCCAGCTTCTCTGACACCTTCCGCGCTATGGCGCGTGAATCACTCGTGAAGAACCAGAAGAACCGCCCGGACTCCCCCATCGTCTCGATTTCCCCGGTGCTGATTGTTTTGGGCGCCATTGCGGCGGCGCTGTACGGGCTGTGGCAGAGCTGGGCGTGTCTCATCCCGCTGGTGCTGATTCTGGTGCTCATGTGGGTTCGCTACACGATGCAGCGTCAGGCGCTCAACGATTTTGCGGAGCTGGAGGCGGCACGCACCGCGTGGAAGAAGACCCGCGACCGCCAGTACCTGGAGCTGATGGCGGCGCAGTCGGCGCGCATCCTGGATGAGAATAAGGCGCTGACCAAGCAAGCTCGCGCGCACGTGCAGGAGTACGCGGATTTCGCGGCACAGAGGCTGGGTACTCAGCGCTAAACATCGTGAGTGCACAGGCATCAAGAAACCCCCTCAGATGTTCTCTGAGGGGGTTTTAGCGTCTTAGGGGGTATGCCTAGTTGGTCTTCTGCGCGGGTGCTTCAACAAGTGCTTCAGCAGGTTCTTCTGCGGCATCCTCGGCGAGTTCTACTTCAGCCTCACCAGCGGCGGAATCGCCGTCCAGGCGCTGCACCACAGCGGGGCGGTCATCAAAGCCGCGGCGGGAGGCGCGAACCGCCTTCGCGTCCATGGTGTACAGCTGCTCGCGGTTCGTCAGCACGACCAAGGTCATGGCGTTCAGGCAGACGCCCACAATGCACAGAATCCAGCCGATCAGCATGAACCGGCCACCGGAAAGCACCGCACCGGAAAGCATCAAAGCAATTGAAACCAGGTACGCCGGGGAGAGCAAAAACTTCGTATTCACGACCGACCTGCCTTAGCGTGCGTTGGAGCGGGGCTTGGGGGTGCGACCCGAACGGGGGCGCGAGGGCAGAACGCTCATGCGACCGGGGGCGGGGGCAACAATCGGCTGAGATTCGGTGGGCTCTTCCTCGCGAACCTCGGTAGCTTCGGTAGCTTCGGTGGGCTCAGCGGCTTCAACAGCCTCAGGGGCTTCAGCGGGAGCTACTTCCTGCGTAGTAGCCTCGTGTTCAGCGGCTTCTCGTTCTTCGCGGCGGTGCTCTGCGCGCTCGCGGATACGGTTCTCCACGGAGGATTCGAAACCGTCCAGGTTGGTCACCAGTGCGGGGGTCGGGTCGCCCTTCGCCTTACCCACGGACAGCACAAAGGCAAGGACGTTCAGACCCAACGCAAGGATGAGAAGGATCCAGCCCAGCCAGAAGAGCCAGGGAATAGAGGATCCGACCATGAGCGCGCCACAAAAAATCACGCCGAGGGAGGTCAGGTACGCAGGCGAGAGAGTCTTGAAGTCCATGTCTACTTTCAATGTGTTCGTGAGTTTGAGAGAGCTAACGTACGTTCACTACGTTCCTGTCTCATTTTAGGTGATAGTTGAGGCTTAATCTGCCTCTGCCCCCGTCTATTGCCTGTGAGTTAAAGAGGAGGGACCTTATAACTTGCGGGCAGTAGGCGGGGGGCAGAAACGTGGCGTTCGGGTACGCGGTGAGGGTTCCCGCTAGGAGTTGGGGGTTACCTCGTTAGTGACCAGGGGCGAGGCGGGCGCGTTCTCCACCACGGGGATTGCGCGGGTGCTCAGGGTGCCCTGGTGCTTCTTCCAGAGGTTGTAGCGTTCCATGGCAACCGCGCCGGCGGTCATGGCGGGCAGAATGAACATGCCGGAGGAGCGGATGCTTTCTGCCTGCGCCAGGATGTCCAGCTTACGCACCACGCGGGTCACGTCGTGGGAGTCGTAACGGTCCTGGGCGGCAATGACCTCGTTCTGTGCGGCGACGAGGGCGGCGTCGCGCAGGCGTACAAAGTCGTTCCTCTTGTCCTTAAGTTTCTCCATGTGCTGCTTGTATTCTTCGGGTAGCGCCTCGCTAATTTCATCGCGGCGGGTAATAGCGGAGCACATTTCCTTCACGCGCGCGTAGGTCTCGGGGTCGGTGGTTGCCTTCGCCTCCGCCTGCAGTGCTTCAAGAGCCGCATCCTGCGCAATCTTGAGTAGTTCGGGTACGGCGGTTTCTTCTTCGTGGTTAGCCTGAACGCCAAGGACCTTCACGAGCATGGGTAGGGTCAGGCCGGGCAGCACGAGGGTGAAGAAGAGTACGGAGAGCATCATGACGATGGCGTCCTGGCGGACCTGTTCGGTGCCGTTGACCACGGGGATGGACAGGGCAAGAATCAGGGTTACGAGGCCTCGCATGCCGGACCAGGTCATGACGATAACTTCGGCAAAGCTTTCGGGAGCGCCCTCGTGGATGGGGTTCTTGCGTCCGGCAAGCCAGACGATGGTGAACCAGATGAGGCGCACGAGAATGGCGACCAGGGCAACCAGGGCGCCGTCAGCGAAGAGGCCCGCGATACGGGAGGGGTCGGCGGTGGCGATGATGCTACTTGCCTGCAGGCCGATGAGGCCGAAGGCGACACCGGTCATGAGCAGCTCAATGATCTGCCAGAAGGAGGTGGAGGAGAGACGTTCTTCCGCTTCGAGTGCCGCCATGTATTTGGTGCTGGTGAACTGGATAGCGCCGATGACCACGGCGATAACGCCGGAGGCGTGCACGCTTTCAGCCGCGAGGTAGGCGCCGAAGGGGATCACGAGGGTCACGGCGTTGCTGGTGACCACGTCGTGAGCGCGCTGGCGAACGTAGCCGCCGAGCCAACCGAAGATGTAACCAATAATGACCGCCAGGATCGAGCCGAGCACGAAGTCCTTGGCAACGGAGAGCGGGTCAATGTGGTGGCCGCTGGTCATGGAGTGTATTGCGGCGTGGAAGAGAACGATTGCGATAGCGTCGTTGAAGCTACCTTCGGTCTGCAGAGTACCGATGAGGCGTCGGGGAATGCCGACGGGCTCAGCGACTGCTTCCACGGCGACGGGGTCGGGCGGGGAGACGGCAGCACCCACGGCGAGAGCAACAGCGACGGTCATGCCGGGGACCCACCACATGGCTGCGCCGGCAATTGCCAGGGCGGAGACGGTGGTGAGTAGCACCGAGTAGAGCAGTACAGATTTCCAGCGGCGGCGCAGGGTGCCCCAGGAGAATTTAATGCCGATGGCCCACAGCAGCGGCGGAAGGAAGATCGGCAGGATGATGTCGCTGTCGATGGTGAGGTCCGGTCGGTTGGGGATGAAGAGCGCGGCGGCGCCGAGCAGGGTCATCATGACCGGCCAGGGAAGGTTGAGTCGATCACCGACGCTGACCATGAACACGGTCGCAATCAGGATCATGACGATAACGGAGAGGTAAAGCATTAGTCCGGTGTTGTTCCTTTCGCACGGCTAGGATTAGTCGGCTATGTCTTTCTACTCTACCGGAGTGGCGCATACCGCTTTCGGGATATGGGGGTTCTGTAGCGTTTATTCTGGTGTTGTTTACCGCTAAGCCTAATGCCTTGTATGGAATATAGAGCTTTCCCCTGAATATCCTTGCTTTTCAGCAGGTTATTCAGGGGAAATTCTATATTTGGAATATAAGGTTTGAGGTAGTCACTACCCTAGCGAGCTACTTGGAGCCGCAACCGCCAGCACCACAGCCGCAACCACCTGCGGGGGCTTCCTCTACGACCGGCTCGGGCTCGTCGTGGCCGCCACAGCAGCCACCCTTCTCTTCCTTCGGCTCGTCGTGGCCGCCGCAGCAACCGCCACCACCGTGGGAGTGGCCGTGAGGCTCAGCCGGAGCTTCAGCGGAAGAACCGCATCCGCCCGAACCGCAGCCGCAACCACCGGAGGAAGGTGCCGGCTCTTCGTGGCTGCCACAGCCACCCGAACCACAGCCACAGCCGCCACCATCGACCGAGCCGCAGGCGGAGCCGCGTGCATCACGGTGACCCATGAGGTCCACGCCGAGGTCGGAGAGGTAGCGCAGGTAACCCGCGAGGGCGTCGCGTCCACCGGTGCCGGAGATGACGATGCCGCCGTGACGCAGTGCCTTGAGTACCTCGTTGACCATGGGCCACTGCTCAATGTCGTCGGTAATGGTGATAGCGCTGACCACGTGCATTGCGAGGGAGGTCAGCGAGCGCAGGGACTGTTCGTAGCCTTCGGGCAGGTGAATGACCTTGGCGGGTGCCGCCAGGCGCAGGATGGACAGTACGCGCATGAGCATCATGGGCACTGCATTTTCGGGCAGCAGTACGGTCACGCCGATGGCGGAGGATTCAGCAATACGTTCGATGGTTGCCGCGAGTTCTTCGGAGTCGATGTCGCGGGAGATATCCAGCACGTCGTAGGAGTCCACGGCGATGGAGCGGGTGCCCAGCGCCTCGGCGAGTGCTTCGTCTTCGGTGTGGATCGCAATCATGTTGCGGAATTCGTTGCGGCGCACAACGGAGGCGGCCTCGATGAGGGCGAAGTCCTGGCCTTCACCGTCCACGAGGAGGGTGTGGATTTCTTCGCGGTTGAGGCCTTCACCTGCGGTGGCGCGCTCGATTAGTTCAGAAAATGCATTGCTCATACCGAATATTAAACACCCCCTTTTGCCCTGTGCGCCCGCGAGGTTTGCCTGTCTTGGCGGTTTTGAGCGGTTTAAGACGTGATTTTATGCCGAGAGCGTGGGCGACCGCCTCTTTCTGCGTGTGCTGGAGCGTTTTGATGGTAAAACTGCCCGTGAAACGCGAAACGTTCGCTCCGGGTGAGTGAGAATCAACATTGGTTTTTGGGTTTGTGCCGCGTATTTGTGGGGTTTTTGTTTGCCACAGGGTGCATCTTGCTCACTTCACAGTTTTGAACACCCTAAAATGAAAGGGTGGTACTTTCCCGTGAAAAGATTCTAGATACCGCCTACGAGGTCTTGGCGACCTACGGTTTGGCGGACCTTTCCATGCGCCGACTCGCTCAGGAGCTTCACGTGGCTCCCGGCGCCCTGTACTACCACGTGAAGAATAAGCAGCAGCTTCTGATCCTGTTGGCGGATTACATTCTGGCTCGTGCCCCGAAGTCGATGTCTGAGGAGGCTGAGGCAAATCCGGAGGCTATTCGTGCTTCGATGATTCGCCGCGGTGATCTTTTGTTCTCTCTGCTGTACCCGATTCGTGAGTGCCCTGAGGTGGTGCGTTTGAGCCTGACTCTGCACCCGCGTGAGTTGAAGCCTGTGGTGGCCATGGCTCATGAGTTCCAGGCGCTTGGTTTGGGTCATGCGGAGGCGCTGCGTCGTGCTCGTTTGTTGACTCATATTGCGTTGAGCCTGGTGGAGGAATATCAGACTCTGCCGCTGATTTCGCCGCAGGAGGCTGTGGCGAGTGGCGATGTTCCTCTGATTGAGAATGCGTTTAACCGTTACCGTCAGGATCTGCTTTCCGCGATTGATTCGATGATGGTGGTGCAGGAGCCCTATACGCAGGATGCGTAATCGCTTGGCCTTTCTTTTGGTTTATTAGTTATGTATGGTGCCCCGTGCCCCCTCGTGGGGGTGCGGGGCTTTTGCGTGCGTTGGGTTGCCCTGCCGCGCGCTGATACCGGTGCGGTTTGGCGGCTGAGTCGATGTTCGCTGGTTTTCTGTTTTAGTCTAGAGGTGACACGTGCTCACATCCGGGGTGTATCGGGTGCGGGTGGGGTGTCGTTGATGTCTTAGTGCCCTGTTGGGCTTTATCAGAGGTGTTCCATGTCGATGACCACTACCGCCCAGTGGGCGGCTCTTCCCGACCATAGCGCGGAGATTGCCCGCGTTCGTGAGGAGTTTATTACTGCGTATGGTTATGAGCCGGATGGTGTGTGGTCGGCACCTGGGCGTCTGAATCTTTTGGGCGAGTACATTGATTTTTTGGGTGGCTCGTGCCTGCCGATGCCGCTGCCGTACCGCACCTATGTGGCGGGTGCGTTGCGTCGTGATGGCGTGTTGCGTGCTTCGTCGTTGCAGATGCCCGGCGATGAGCGCACGGTTGTGATTCGTGATATTCAGCCGGGTCATTTGAAGGGCTGGTTCACCTATGTGGCGGGTGTTGCGTGGGCGATGAATCAGGAGGGCGGCAGGGATATTATGCTGCCCGATGAGTTTGGCGCTGACCTGCTGATTAATTCTCGTGTTCCGGTGGGTGGCGGTTTGTCGTCGTCGGCGGCTTTGGAGTGTTCGACGGCGTTGGCACTGTTGGAGCTTTCGTGTCCGGTGCGTAAGGATTGCCCGGAGGCGGATGCTTCCCCAGCTGATAGTGATGCGTTGCGTGCGCGTCTGGCTCAGGTGTGTATTACGGCTGAGAATAAGGTGGCTGGCGCGCAGACGGGTGGTCTGGATCAGACGGCGTCGTTGCGTTCGCATCCTGAGCAGGCGCTTGTGGTGGATTTCCGTGATTTTTCGATTGAGCCGGTTGCGGTGGATATTGCCCAGCACGGCCTGAGTTTTTTGGTGATTGATACGAACACTCCGCATGAGCTGACGGATGGCGGTTTTGCGGCTCGTCGTGCGGCGTCTGAGGCCTGCGCTGAGGCTTTGGGTCTGCGTTTTTTGCGTGATGCGTTGCCGGAGGACTTGTCCTGCGCGGGTATGGATGCGCGCGCGGCGAAGGCGTGGCGTGCTGATTTGGTGGATTCTTCGGTGAATCGCGCCCTGGACGCCCTGGAGGATGCGGGTCGTCCGTGTTCGTTCCCGCGCGGTTGGGTGCGTCATGCGTTCCACGATATGACTCTGGTGGGTCGTGCGAGCTATCTACTGCAGCATGCTGATGAGCTTGGTTTCGCGGCGTTTGAGGAGGCGGGCCGTATTTTCACGGAGTCGTTTGTGTCGATGCGTGATGAGTTGCGTGTTTCTCGCCCTGAGATTGATGATGCGGTGCAGGTGTGCCTGGATCAGGGTGCGCTGGGTGCCCGTATTGTGGGTGGTGGTTTTGGTGGCGCGGTGATGGCGCTGATTCCGACCTCTCGTCTGGAGGCTGCTGCGGATGCGGTGGCGACTGCGTATGCTGTGCGCGGCTATGCGGCGCCTCGTTTTTTGCCGATGGTTGCTGGTTTTGCGGCGTCTCATGATTGGGCTGCGGGTGCTGATCCTACGGATATTCCGGTGTTTTAGGGTTGGGCACTGAGGTCTGCCATAACTCACCCATAAATCGTCGGGGCCATGCTGGAAATCGTCGGGGTGTCATGCGGGCGTTTTTTCGGGGTTTTGAACAATATTCATAGCTGGAAGTTTCCTGCGAGTTTCTGCAAATTTCCTCCACCGACCCCCCGTAATAACGCGCTGATAAGCCACAATTTTTTGGTCATTGATCAAAAGTGACGCCACGTTTTCTGAGGGTGGTTTTTCTTGCCCTCGCGGGTATGTACACTTATCGACGGACGCAATCCGTGAGCTGTAAAGTTTCGATGCGCATCGTCCGGCATATGGATGGCATCTACACTGGGTTCTACCGTCACATACAAGCCCAGCTTGCAGGTTTCGTCCACCAAAGCATCACACTCCAGTTTTCTGCCCGCCCCGGGCAGACCCCCTCACTCAGAGTGAGGCTTTAGAGCGCGAAAGCGCAGAAAGGAGGCCCCCGTGGGCTTCGATATCAAGGGCACCGTTGAGCAGGGCCTCGACAAGGCTCAGGAAGTCATCAACGAGAAGGCTGGCAAGGAGGTCGTCACCGACGAGCACGTTGCCAAGGTTGAAGAGGTCGTGACCGAGAACGTCTCCAAGCTGACCGAGAAGTTCGGCAAGTAAGACGACGACCGCTCTGGGATTGGCGCTCTGCCTCGCCTCCTCATGGGGTAGGGCGCCATTCCTCTGGGCTTGCATACAGGCTTTCACTCAACATCTCTCTCGAATAATGGGGCGTTCTGCCCCGCCTGGGTTCTTTCATTCACTGACTCACTCGGCATATTGCTCAGCTTCGGTTACCGCCGGGTAGCCTGTTTTCACTCTTCTTTTACTCTTACTCGACACAAGTGCTCGCGCTTTCTCGCGAACTGTATACGCCCCGCATCATTGGTCCGGCAACCGTGGTGTGGGGCGTATGCCGTTAATGCGCAGACGTTCGTCCTATGAGGATCTCTCCCCCACGCCTGCGCCCTCGGCTATGCTTGATATGTCAACTTATTGAGCTGCGCCCTCAGGTAGGTTTCAGTGCCTCCTGAAGACCGCGGAGCACCCCATCTATGGAGGAACCACATGTTTGAACGTCAGCAGTCCGATCAGCAGAAGGCACGCGAGGTCATGAAGGATGGCGGCGTCGTCATTTATTGGCGCCCCGGCTGCCCCTACTGCGAGGCTCTGGATTCTAAGCTGGGCGAGCTGGGCGACCACGCTACCTGGGTCAACATTTGGGAGGATCCGCAGGCTGAGGCGCACGTAAAGTCCCTCAACGACGGCAATGCAACCGTTCCCACCGTGGACACCGGCGACACTCACTTTGTGGTCGCTGACCTGGTGAGCCGCAACAAGGTAAAGAAGCTGATTGAGAACACTCTCGACGCTGGCGGCGAGGCTTAAGATGGCTCGCCCGGCGCTGAACCGCGATACGACGGTCTGCATTTCTCTGTCTGGTCGCCCGTCGAATCACGGTATTAAGTTCCATAATTACCTGTACGAGAAGCACGGTCTGGATTACCTGTACAAGGCGATGACCACCACCGATATTGAGGGTGCTATCGCTGGCGTGCGTGCGCTGGGTATTCGCGGCTGCTCGGTGTCTATGCCGTTCAAGCAGGCTGTTATCCCGCTGATGGATGATATGGACCACTCGGCTGCGGTCATTGGTGCGGTGAACACGATTGTGAACACTGACGGCTTCTTGAAGGCGTACAACACGGATGTGATTGCGGTGGCTTCCCTGCTGCGTTCGCATAATGTGGATCCGTCGTTGCCGTTCCTGCTGCGCGGTTCGGGTGGCATGGCGGCTGCTGTGGCTGGTGCGTTCTTTGACGCGGGCTTCTCGCAGGGCATGATTATTGCCCGCAACGAGGAGACCGGCCGTGCGCTGGCTGAGCGTTACGAGTACGCCTGGGCGCCGGAGGTGGGCAATCTGCGAGCGCCGATTCTGGTGAACGTGACCCCGATTGGCATGGCTGGCGGTGAGGAGAGCGAGGAGCTGTCCTACCCGCAGGAGGCTATTGCTGAGGCGCAGGTGGTTTTTGACGTGGTGGCGATGCCCGTTGAGACTCCGCTGGTTCGTGCGGCTCGTGCGGCGGGCAAGGAAGTTATTCACGGCGGTGAGGTGATTGCTCTGCAGGCTGCTGAGCAGTTCCGCCTGTACACCGGCGTGGAGCTCACCCCCGAGGAGGTTGAGGAGGCGGAGGCTCAGGCGAACTAGGGTCGCACCCGCTGCTTCTTCGCCCCGTGAGGGGCTCGATACGTGAAAGTGCCCGGAAGGTTAATCCTTCCGGGCACTTCTGTTGTATCCGGTGCGTAGCACCGGAATTTTTGTAATTACACACACCCTGGTATTTAAGGTTTTCCACATCTGTGGAGAAATCTGGGGAAAACTCTTACACCCGTGTAATTCACCCTGTGTAATTCGGTCGTTCTAGCCTGTATCCACAGGTTTTTAGCATGTACTCACACTCGTGGAATTACACGAATGTAGTTATACACAGTGTGGAAAACTGCTGTGGATAACCTGCCTCCACGGCGGATTTCCGCAGTTTTTCAGGCTCAAAAGCGGCCCTTGAACCACCGCTGCAGGCCCTGTTGCGGCGGTTCCAAAGGATCCGGCTTCTTCACGAACGGGATAATCAGCAGGGTTGCTAGTGCACCGCTGACAAGACCGCCAAAGTGTCCCGCGTGGGAAATATGCGGGATGAAGAGGTTCTGCACCACACCAATACCGATGAGCAGCATAAAGAGGCGTGCGGTGTCCTTTTGCCTCCTGAGGAGCAGGATTACGAAGAAGGCGCCGTAGAGGCCGTACACGCCGCCTGATGCGCCCACGGCGCCACGGTAGTAGGCGAAGATGTACACGCTGAGACCAGCACTCACAGTAGCCGCCATATATACGAAGAGGAACTTCCAGCGCCCCATCATGCGTTCGAGAGATACACCGAAGATGAAGAGGTAAATCATGTTCCACACCAGGTGCATCGGGTCAGTTTGCGAGTGCACAAACCCGTGCGTGATGAGGCGGTAGTACTCGCCGTGGTGAACACGGGGACCAGACATCATGCCGAGGTTGTGCACCCAACGGAATGGAATGATCTGTTGCAGACCGTACACCACAACATTAATGAGAATGAGCGTGTACGTAATGTGCCAGTGACGCGCCAGGAACGAGCCTTTCGCCTTCGAACTGCCGCCCGTGAGTTCGCGGTAGCAATCGGGGCAAACTATACCCGCATCCAGAGCCGTCTGGCATTCGCCGCAGATAATTCGGCCGCAGCGCCCACACCGGGTGTAGCTGACGCGGTCGGGGTGGTTGACGCAGACCGTGGGGCTCTGCCCGTAGCCTACGTAGTTGGGAAAGTTCTCCACTGACCCTCCAAAGATTTTTGTGCCGAATTTTCCGAAGATTTTCCACGTATTTTTAGGCTTAGTACCTGCCGTTTTGCCACGGCTGAGGGCTCTGCGGCGGCGGATTCGAGGACTCGGGCTTATCCACAAGCGGGACGAACAGCAGAGTCAGCAGCACGCCACCGACAAAACCACCCGCGTGGCATGCGTGGGAGATATTCGACGGGGTCATAATGCTATAGATGATGTTCGGGGCAGTAATCATGACGAACACTCGTGCGGTGTCCTTCTGCTTCCTGATGATTAGCAGGGTCAAGAACGAGCCCATGAGGCCGAATAGACCACCGGAGGCACCCACCACGCTCGTTCCAGGAGCCAGCACGTACACGCCGAAGGCTCCAAAGACGATAGAGCCCAGGTACACCACAAGGAACTTCCAGCGCCCCATCATGCGTTCGAGGGACACGCCATAGATGAAGAGGTTAATCATGTTCCACACCAGGTGCATCGGGTCATGCTGCATGTGCAGAAAACCGTAGCTGATGACGCGGTAGTACTCGCCGTGCTGGACGTAGGGCCACCAGATGTTGCCGTGCCTAACCACCCATTCGTTGGGAATGATTTGTTGCAGACCGTACATCGCGACGTTCATCAGAATGAGCGTGTACGTAATGTGCCAGTGTCGAGCCAGGAACGAGCCTCGCGCCTTCGAGCCCTGTGCTTTCGAGCCCTTCGAGCTGCCGCCCGTGAGTTCACGGTAGCAATCGGGGCAGACCATACCCACGTCCAGCGCCACCTGACATTCGCCGCAGACGGTGCGGTTGCAGCGCTTGCACTGGGCGTAGCTCACGCGGTTGGGGTGGTTGGCGCAGACCGTGGGGCTCTGCCCATAGCCTGCGTAGTTGGGAAAGTTCTCCACTGAACCTCCAAGGGTTGTGTACCGGTTCGTCCGAAGGTGGTGTACGTGGGCATATAAGCGCAGAGGCCCACCGGAAGAATCCTGGCGGGCCCCTGAACTATACGTGTTTTCTCAACACCTTCAGCAGAATGCTCGTATGAGCCTTCTGATGGGGTTTATTAGAGCTTTTCGATGTCGATCGAGGAGATGACAACGTCCTTGACCGGGCGGTCCTGGAAGCCGGTCTCAACGCTTTCAATAGCGTCGACAACCTTCTTGGATGCCTCGTCGGTAACCTCACCGAAGATGGTGTGGCGGCCGTTCAGCCAGGGAGTCTCAACGGTGGTGATGAAGAACTGAGAACCGTTGGTGCCGGGGCCTGCGTTAGCCATTGCCAGCAGGTAGGGCTTGGAGAAGGAGAGCTCGGGGTGAATCTCGTCCTTGAACTGGTAGCCGGGGCCGCCAACGCCCATGCCCAGGGGGTCGCCACCCTGAATCATGAAGTCCTTGATGATGCGGTGGAACACGACGTCCTTGTACAGGGGGGTGTTCATGATTTCACCGGTGCGGGGGTGCTTCCACTGACGGGAGCCGTCAGCGAGGCCGATGAAGTTTTCAACAGTCAGCGGTGCGTGGTTGCCGAAGAGCTCGACGACGATGTCACCGTAGTTAGTGTGGATAGTTGCCTTAGCAGTTGCATTAGTCATGGCTCTATTGTGGCACGGGGTGGCGCTCATTCGCCATCTAACATGTTTTTTCGCCCCGGGCGCACCGTTGGGCGGGCTTTTTGGGCGGGAATTGAATATCCTGAGAGGTGAACACTACGCGCGCGGCGGCGTTTTCTGGTCGCTGGCGCATTTCAACCGATGGAGGTCACCCCATGTTCTGCTGCAAGAAGCGCAAGGCACGCAAGGCTGCTAAGGCTCAGGCTGTTGTCTCTTCTCTGGCTGCCGTTGAGTCCGCGCTGGAAGGCAAGACCGCTGAGATGTTCGCTGAGAAGCTGACCGGCAACAAGAAGGCGCTGAAGAAGGCTCGTAAGGCTACCGCGAAGACCGTTCGCGCCGCTGAGAAGGAACTGGCTCGTATTGAGCGTAACGGCGGCAAGCGCCCCCGTAAGGGCCTGGCATTCCTGGGCCTGCTGGTTGCTCTGGGTGTTGCAGGCGCCGCAGCCTACAACGCAGCTCGTCCCGTGGAGGACCCCTGGAAGAACGCATAAGCACCGTTCCCCCTATTCTTTGTCTCTACGCGTTCTGAGGCGCCGCTAGCGGCGTGAGGGAGCGCCCAATAAGAGACGATGAGAGAGATAGCCGCCCGCCAGAGTTTTAACTCTGGTAGGCGGCTATTGTTTGTCTTTTTTCGGAGGGGATCAGGGGGGAGAGGAGGTGCTGCAGATAGAGCACTGAACCTCCCCGTGCATATACCCTTGGTATTTCCCGGGCATACCCGGATATATATCCCAGATATACAAAGAACCCCATGTCTTTCGACATGGGGTTCTCGGTTCAAAAATAAACCGGCGATGACCTACTCTCCCACACCCACAAAAGTGCAGTACCATCGGCGCGAAGAGTCTTAGCTTCTGGGTTCGGAATGGAACCAGGCGTTTCCCTCTTGCTATAATCACCGGAAAGTGGAGGCGAGGGGACTCGAACCCCTAACCCTCTGCTTGCAAAGCAGATGCGCTACCAATTGCGCCACGCCCCCGCGGTGCTTTACTAGTCTATAACACCTTTTGCGGCTTTACCAAATCCTTAGGCATATTTTTTTCGTTAGACCCGTCACACCGCCGAGGGTTTTAGGCGGGTTTTAGGAAATAACCTCGCCCGGCACCGTCGCCTCACGCTTCGTCAGAGCCTGCAGGGGGCCACTGACTTCCTGCAGATACTTACGAATCGCGGTGCGTTGCGCCTCCTTCGCGGATTCTTCCTTCGACTCAGGCGCTTTGAAACCCAACTTGAGCCCATCCCACTGGCTCGCCGACGGATATTTCTCACGAGCATTCCACACCAGCGAGAACGACGCCAAAGTATTCAGGTCCTTCGTCGTGGCGGCCTTCGACAGCACATCAGCAACCGTTGCCACACGCGAAGACTCGGCAACACTCACCGAAATCTTCGACTGCGCACCCGAGGGCAGGCTCAGCGCCTTCTCCGGGGCCAACTGAATATTCAGGTGAATCTGCTGCACCCGCTCATTCTTCAAATCCAGCTCAGCCAGCGCACGGAAACGCTTCAACAGGGACTCATAGTTCTCATCAATCACCACAGCATTCAGGCGCAGCTCATCCGCCAGCAACCCCACCTGCGCGTAGCTCGCATTAGTTCCCAGCGCCGCGTTAGCGGTCAGCACCTTCAGCCATTGCTCTTCTTTCAGGGTTGCCGAATCGTTCACGCGCAGCGGGCCCACCGGCGCATCCGTCACCGTATTCGCGACGTTCTGCGGGTCATTCGCCGAGTCCGCACCACCGTAGGTGACGCTCAGCCGATGCAGAGAACCATACACGGATAGATTCGTCAGCGCCGTAGCAGCCGCCGCCAAATCGGCCTGCGCCGCCTCCGTGAGGGAGAAAGAACCCACCAGACGCAGATCCTGTTCACGGCGTTGCTGCCCCACGTAGATACGCCCCAGCGACTCGATCTTCAGGTAGCGGGTATCAATATTTTCGCGAACCAGACGCTCACGGCGCGCCAGCAGCTTCTCAGTTGAAACCACCACCGCCGCATCCTCACCCAGCACGCCGGTGGCGGCAATCTGCGGCATCGCGGCAAGCACCCCGGCGGCGGCAATCACGCCACCGGTCAGAAGCAGGGAGCGGCGGGGCATCACGAGGCGCCGCGCCTGCCCCACGATAGCCTCTTTAGCGGCATCGACACGGGTAGAGGGGCCCTTAGCCGCAGAGTCCTCAGTGGCAACGGATACCGTCTCAGAAGAGTCGTGAGAGGCCTCTTGAACGGAATTAAGGTGAGAGTTCTCGGGTTCAGAGGTAGGTGAAGAAGACACAGAATCTCCAAAATGAGGGCGAGCACAGAACCCGCCATGAGTTTGAGGGAGTGAGTCCCTCTAGAATACCGCCCGCACCTACACGCGAGCTGACAACCCGCGGCACATCGCTCAAAGGGCATAAAGAAAACCTATGGGGTGGACTCAGTCCACCCCATAGGTCACAAGCTTCATGAGAGCTCTCAACTCTCACCGCAGGCTATTCAGTCGTCCTGCGCAGTGGTAGCATTCGGCGCCGGGATATTAGCCGACTCAGCAGCCAACTCAGCGATACGGATCTCGCCGGTCGTCGGATCATCGTAGGTCACGTACTCGGTACCGCCAGCCGTAGGCTCGGCGTCCTCATTCACGTGGTTCTCCGCAATCAGGAAGCCGTGCGCGCCAAGAATCTTAGCGACGCGGTCAATATCCTGCGGGGTCGGGGTATGATCCACCACTCGACGAATGTACTCGTTAATACGCTGGTCACTCACGTACGCCTCACCACGAGCAGCACGAGACTGCATGAGCTGACGAACAACTTCCTGCAGCTGCTCATCGGTCAGACGCATCTTCAAAATAGCCATCACAGCCGCGCGGTCCTGCACCGGAACATCCTTGGGATACCCGACGCTCAGCCAGTCGATTACTCGAGAGATTATGCTCTTATCAGGCATCGAGCCCCTCCTTCGAAGCAGTCATCATATGCAATTTAGTGTTCACGGGATTAGTGGCCTCCACCGGTTACGCCGAAGATATTCCAGCCGAAAGTGTGGTCGATAAAGTCCTTAGCGACCCAGAGAATACCGATGATTACGATTGCTACGATAATAGCAAAAATGCAAGACGCGGCAATCTTCGCCACCGTTCCCGGAGGCTCAATTTCAACGAGCTTACCGTCCGCAGTGTACTCGGTACGACCAGCCAGCAGACGCAGGCCCAGCGCATACAGCGCCGGAAGGCCCGCACCAAAGAACAAACCGGCAATCAGCACCGGAATAACCTTGTTCACAATGTCCATCAGATATTCCACGGCTACGAACCTGCCTTCTCAGTAGCAAGGATCTGAGCTTCTGCGGATGCGTCAGCGCTGGTGACTGCAGCGCCTTCCTTTTCATCCCAGTCGCCAGTCACGTTCGAAGCGTCAATGTTGTCCTTCTGGGAATGACGCCACATCAGGAAGCAGAAGATAACCAGCAGAGCGAACACGGTCATTTCGCCCACAAACTGGGTGCCGGTCAAAGCGTTCAGACCGTGACCAATCAGCCAGGTCAGAGCACCCACAATTGCGGCAGCCGGCAGGGTAATCAGCCAAGCAACCACCATGCGACCAGCAACGTACCAGCGAACCTCAGCACCCTTACGACCCAGACCACTACCCAGAATCGAGCCGGACGCCACGTGAGTGGTCGACAGAGCCATGCCGAAGTGCGAAGAGGTCAGAATAATCGCAGCGGACGCACCATCAGCAGCAACACCCTGCGGGGTGTCCACCTCAACGATGCCCTTACCGAGGGTGCGGATAATACGCCAACCACCCAGGTAAGTACCCAGAGCAATAGCGATAGCACAGGAAGCCTTCACCCACAGGGGAATCGCGTCTTCGTTGCTCAGGGTACCCGAAGCAACCAGAGCCAGGAAGATGACACCCATGGTCTTCTGCGCGTCGTTGGTACCGTGCGCCAGAGACATCAGGGATGCGGTCGCAACCTGTCCCTTGCGGAAACCACCATGCTTACGGTCGTCAGCCACCGGAGCAGCAATGCGGTAGACCAGCCAGGTGCCGGTTGCCGCCACAATAGCCGCAATGACGGGGGAGAGGACCGCAGGAACAATAATCTTGGACAGAACACCCATCCACTGCACGCCATCAAAGCCGATCGCGACAATAGCCGAACCAATCAGGCCACCAAACAGAGCGTGCGACGAGGAGGAGGGAAGACCCAGAAGCCAGGTCAAAACGTTCCAGAGGATGCCGCCAACCAGGCCGGTAAAGACGATGAGCATCAGTGCCGGCCCGTCCGTTGTTACATCGATACGATCCAGGTTCACGATGCCGCTACCGACCGAACGCGCCACCTCAACAGAGAGGAACGCGCCAACGAGGTTCAGGGACGCAGACAGCGCCACGGCAGTCTTAGGCTTCAGCGCACCGGTCGCGATGGAAGTTGCCATCGCATTACCGGTGTCGTGGAAGCCATTCGTAAAGTCGAAAGCGAGCGCGGTAAGCACCACGATCACGAGAATAATGAGTTCTGTAGTCACAAGAAAATTATCTGTCGGTTTTCGTGAAATCTAAAGTATTCCGAATTAACACGAAATAACAGATAAACCCACAGTATTGAGCGGGTTTTCGTGAGGGTTTTACGACAGAGCCCATATTTTAGGGGTGAAACTCCCGGTATTCCGCGGGAAAAAGAGTGCATCCACCGGAATACTTAAGTTGTTTTATGTGGCTTATGCGAGAGCACGGGGGAGAGGGGTGATTATATCCATCAAGAGGCTAAAGTGTGTTCACCTAGTGTTCACTTTCAGGAACCTCCCAGCTTTCTTTTTGTGACACACCTTTATTATTCAGACCTCATTTGAGCCACCAAACTACCCATGCAGAATGCCCCTGTGGGTTTTTACAGCATGAGGCTTTGTTATGGCTTTGTCACGAGGCGCCCATGCTAAATCCACCGCATCACGGCAGCAGACACAACAAAAGACCCCGCATCTTTCGATACGGGGTCTTTTTCAAAAATAAACCGGCGATGACCTACTCTCCCACACCCACAAAAGTGCAGTACCATCGGCGCGAAGAGTCTTAGCTTCTGGGTTCGGAATGGAACCAGGCGTTTCCCTCTTGCTATAATCACCGGAAAGTGGAGGCGAGGGGACTCGAACCCCTAACCCTCTGCTTGCAAAGCAGATGCGCTACCAATTGCGCCACGCCCCCGTCTCAGCGGAAACCACTGTTTAGTTATTTTTCCAAGCCTTTACGACTTCATTGCTCTGGTACTTTTTCAAGACCATCACAGTGACACACGAAAGAACAGCAAGAATCAATAATTTCTTCATTATTGCCTTTCGTTATGTGGAGTGGGCGTACCAAGAATCGAACTTGGGACCTCTTCGTTATCAGCGAAGCGCTCTAACCGTCTGAGCTATACGCCCTCCTTCTGCGGAATTTCTTCCGTAGAACGAGATATAACTATACAGGTGTTTACGGGTAACACCAAATCGAAAAAGCATGTTCTGCATCACATTTTATTGTCAGGGGTTTCCGGGCATACCGGGCACACAGAGCAAGAGCATGCAGAACGGGCGGCACCGCCTCCACCAGAGACGGCACCGCCCGCACACAAAGCTCAAGAGCTACAAACTAGGACTCATCGCTCAGAGTCAAGGTCACGCCACCAACCAGCTTCGCAGCCAGGTTGTACAGAATCGCGCCAATCATACCCAGCAGAGTAAAGACCACAGTGTTGACCACAGCAAAAATAGTAGTCACCAAAGCAACCTGACCCAGCGAAATCATCTGCGAAATATCCACAGTGGTCGAACCGGTACCCAAAGAGCTAATCAGCTGGTTCACACCAGCAAACGCGCCAGAAGCCTGCAGGAACAGCCACAGAATCACCGAAGCCACCACAGTCACAATGCCCAAAGCAATAGACAGCAGGAAGATCAGCTTAGCCACCGACCACGTATCAACCTTCTGAACCACCAGACGCGCGCGACGAATCTTCGAACGCGGCGCCGGACGCACCAACTGACGACGCGAACCGGTCGGACGCTTAGCGTTCACAGGACGCTTGCCGGCAGGACGCTTAGCGGTACCACCAGGACGAGCCTGGCCCGAACGCGCCTGAGCCGGGCGACGCGCGCCAGCCTTAGCCGCACCCGAAGACTTGGATGCGCCAGCTGCCGCCGAACGCTGTGCCGACGCAGGAGAGGAGCTCGCGGGAGTGCTGCTCATTAGTTACCTCCAGTAGCGGTGAGATCGGCAGCTGCCGCTTCACCCTCGTTGTCCGTACCGGGCGCCTCAGAAGACTCCGAAGCCTCGGTGTTCTCAGTGGTTTCATCGTCGCTATCATCCAGCTGACGATCCTGGTTGCGCGCAACACCAATAATAGAATCGCCCTTACCGGGCTTTGCAAAGATAACACCCATAGTATCGCGTCCCTTCGCAGGAACCTCATTCACATTCGAGCGAACGACCTTGCCGCTGGCCATAACCACCAGCACCTCGTCCTCTTCATCCACAATGAGGCCACCCACCAGGGCGCCACGATCCTCAACTAGCTTAGCAACCTTAATGCCAAAACCGTTACGACCCTGCACGCGGTACTCATCCACGCTCGTACGCTTCGCGTAACCACCCTCAGTGACCACGAAGACGAAGGAGCCCTCAGTAACCACATTCGCAGAAATCAGCTCGTCGCCCTCACGGAACTTCATACCGGTCACGCCGGACGTGGAGCGACCCATCGGGCGCAGCGACGCATCATCAGCGTGGAAACGCAACGACATACCGTTACGCGACACCAGCAGAATATCGTCCTGAGCCGACACAGTGAACGCCGAAACAACCTCATCGCCCTCACGCAAGTTAATCGCAATCAGGCCGGCAGTACGGTTCGTATCGTAATCGCTCAGGCGGCTCTTCTTCACCATGCCGCCGCGAGTAGCAAGCACCAGGTACTCAGCATCCTCGTAGCTCTTCAGCTCCATCACCTGAGCAATATGCTCACCGCCCTGGAACTCCAGCAGGTTCGCAATGTGCTGACCCTTCGCGTCACGACCGGCTTCCTGCAGCTCGTAACCCTTCGCACGGTACACGCGACCCAGGTTCGTGAAGAACAGAATCCAGCTGTGCGTAGTAGTCACAAAGAAATGCTCCACCACATCATCACCGCGCAGCGAGGCACCCTTAATGCCCTTACCGCCGCGGTGCTGGCTACGGTACTGATCACTGCGGGTGCGCTTAATGTAGCCGCCGCGAGTAATCGTGACCACGACCTCTTCCTCGGGGATGAGGTCTTCCATGGACATGTCGCCGTTGTAGCCGTACATAATCTGGGTGCGACGCTCATCGCCGTAGCGGTTCACAATCTCGCCCAGCTCCTCAGAGATAATCTCACGCTGGCGAGTCTCCGAAGCAATAATCGCGTTGTACTCAGCGATCATGCGCATCAGCTCATCGTGGCGATCCTGAATCTTCTGACGCTCCAGAGCGGCCAAACGACGCAGCTGCATGTTCAGAATTGCCTGAGCCTGAGCCTCATCAATCTGCAGGAACTCCATCAGGCCGCTACGCGCCTCATCAGCGGTGGGGGAGCGGCGAATCAGGGCAATAACCTCATCCAGAGCATCCAGAGCCTTCAGCAGGCCACGCAGGATGTGCGCCTCTTCCTCCGCCTGACGCAGACGGTAACGGGTACGACGAACGATAACGTCCATTTGGTGATCCACCCAGTGGCGCACAAACGCATCCAGGGACAGGGTACGCGGCACGCCATCAACAATGGCGAGCATATTCGCGGAGAAGTTCTCCTGCAGCTGGGTGTGCTTGTACAGGTTGTTCAGCACAACCTTCGGGGAAGCATCACGCTTGAGCACAATCACCAGACGCTGACCGGTACGACCCGACGTCTCATCGCGAAGATCCGCGATGCCGGTGACCTTGCCATCCTTGATGAGCTCAGCAATCTTAATCGCCAGGTTATCCGGGTTCGCCTGGTACGGCAGCTCGGTGACCACCAGGCAGGTACGACCGTGGATTTCCTCCACGTTGACCACCGCGCGCATGGTGATAGAGCCACGGCCGGTGCGGTACGCATCCTCAATGCCCTTGGTGCCCAGAATCTGCGCACCGGTCGGGAAGTCCGGGCCCTTAATGCGCGCCATCAGAGCGTTCAGCAGCTCCTCATTGGTGGCGTGCGGGTTCTTCAGGAACCACTCCACGCCCTCGGCAACCTCACGCAGGTTATGCGGCGGGATGTTGGTCGCCATACCCACAGCAATACCCGAAGAACCATTGATCAACAGGTTCGGGATGCGCGCGGGCAGAACGGTAGGCTCAAGGGACTTGCCGTCGTAGTTGGGCTGGAAATCAACAGTGTCCTCGTTGATGTCACGCACCATCTCCAAGGCAATGGGGGCCATCTTGGTCTCGGTGTATCGAGGCGCTGCGGCACCGTCGTTACCGGGGGAGCCGAAGTTACCCTGACCCAGTGCCAGCGGGTAACGCATGATCCAGCTCTGAATCAGACGCACCAGAGTGTCGTAGATAGCGCTATCACCGTGGGGGTGGAACTGACCCATCACGTCGCCAACCACGCGGGCGCACTTGTTGAAGGATCGGTCCGGGCGGTAGCCGCCATCGTACATCGCGTAGATCACGCGGCGGTGCACGGGCTTGAGGCCGTCACGTACATCCGGCAGGGCGCGGCCAATAATAACGGCCATTGCGTAGTCCAGGTAGGAACGCTGCATTTCAGTCTGCAGGTCCACCTGTTCAATGTGGCCGTGCTGGCCTACGCTTTCGGAACCACCATTGCTGACTACGTCAACTGCGGTGGTCTCATTCTGGTGTTCTTCGCTCATAACTTTCTCATTACTTCATATCTCGATTGACATATGCCTCAGTCTGCATATTGCCTATGAGGCATATGCCGCTTCGGGCTAGATATCGAGGAATCGAATGTCCTTTGCGTTCTGCTGGATAAACTCACGACGAGCCTCAACGTCCTCACCCATCAGAACAGAGAAGATCTGGTCAGCAGCAGCTGCATCCTCCATCTTCACCTGAAGCAGGGTACGACGAGCCGGGTCCATGGTGGTGTCCCACAGCTCGGTGTAGTCCATCTCGCCCAGACCCTTGTAACGCTGAATGCCGTTCTCCTTGGGCAGGCGCAGGTTCTTCGCTGCACCACGAGCCAGAGCCTCATCACGCTCAGCGTCCGAGTACACGTAGTCGTGCGGAGCGTTCGACCACTTGATGCGGTACAGCGGCGGCTGAGCCAGGTACACGTAACCAGCCTCAATCAGCGGACGCATAAAGCGGAAGAGCAGAGTCAACAGCAGGGTCGTAATGTGCTGGCCGTCGACGTCCGCATCCGCCATCAGAACAATCTTGTGGTAGCGTGCCTTCTCAATATCGAAGTCGTCGCCAATGCCGGTACCGAAAGCGGTAATCATCGCCTGAATTTCAGCATTGGACAGGGCACGGTCCAGGCGAGCACGCTCAACGTTCAGGATCTTACCGCGCAGCGGCAGAATAGCCTGAGTATTCGGGTCACGACCCTGCACTGCCGAACCACCCGCAGAGTCACCCTCCACCAGGTAAATCTCAGAGATCGACGGATCCTTCGAGGAGCAGTCCTTGAGCTTACCGGGCATGGAGCTGGTCTCCAGCAGGCCCTTGCGGCGGGTGGTCTCGCGAGCCTTACGGGCTGCAATACGCGCCTGAGCGGCGGTGATTGCACGGCGAACAATGTCCTTTGCCACCGCGGGGTTACGGCCGAACCAGTCGCTGAGGTGATCGTTCACCTCACGCTGGGTGAAGGACTTAGCCTCCGAGTTACCCAGCTTGGTCTTGGTCTGGCCCTCGAACTGCGGCTCAGAAATCTTAATCGAGATGACCGCGGTCAGGCCCTCACGCACGTCTTCACCGGTGAGGTTATCGTCCTTATCGCGCAGCAGCTTGTTCTCACGCGCGTAACGGTTCACCAGAGAGGTCAGAGCGGCGCGGAAACCCTCTTCGTGGGTACCACCCTCGTGGGTGTTAATCGTGTTCGCGTACGAGTAGACGGACTCCTTGTACGCGCCGGTCCACTGCATCGCCACTTCCAGGCTCATGTTGCGGTCGGTGTCTTCGGACTCAAAGGAGACGATCTCCTCGTTCACGATGGTCTTCGCGCCAGCGTTGAGGAAGTGTACGTAGTCAAACAGGCCGTTGTCGTAACGGTAAGTAACGGTCGTGAAACCGTCAGCGTTCGCACGCACGCGGTTGAGGACGTTTTCCTTCTCCTCTTCAGCAACCTCGTCACCGGTGAACTTCTCGCGCTCATCGGTCAGGGTGATGGTCAGGCCCTTGTTCAGGAACGCCATCTGCTGGAAGCGAGCGCGCAGAGTCTCAAAGTCGAACTCGACGGTCTCAAAAATCTCGGGGTCCGGGTAGAAAGTCTGGATAGTGCCGGTCTTATCGGACGGCTCACCCTTACGCAGGGGGCCATCCGGCACACCACCGTTGGAGAAGGAAATATGCCATGCGTAGCCCTGACGGTGCACCTCGGTAATCACGCGGGTAGACAGCGCGTTCACCACGGAGATACCCACACCGTGCAGACCACCAGAAACAGAGTAGCCGCCGCCGCCAAACTTACCGCCAGCGTGCAACACGGTCATAACGACCTCAACGGTGGACTTGTGCTCGGTGGGGTGCTCATCCACGGGAATACCGCGGCCGTCATCCTCTACGCGAACAGCACCATCAGCCTGGATGGTCACGTCAATTTTGGAGGCGTAACCGGCGAGCGCCTCGTCAACCGAGTTATCTACAACCTCGTAGACCAGGTGGTGCAGACCGCGCTCAGTGGTCGAGCCAATGTACATGCCGGGGCGCTTGCGAACCGCTTCCAGACCTTCCAGCACGGTAATATCGGATGCACCGTATTCATGCTGCTGTTCAGATGCATTCTGTTCAGATGCCACGAGGCAGAACTCCTTGAGTAGATGATGCAACCGGCGAAGAAAAATGGCGGGCCGCTCAGAGGGGAGCCTAGAACGCCTCACAGAGAGCACAAGAAAGTGCCCGTACAACCCGCGTTGCCGGTGGTGCCCATAGGTGGGCACACTTTACGCATTGTCTCTTTTATTTTACCGAGCAAGAGAGCTTAAAACCATCTACGGGCGTCATTTATTGAGCTTTTTGCAGGCTATTACCCGCTCAAAAGCCCGCAAAGGCAGTTTAGAGTGGTTCAACCCCCTCTTAAGGTAGGGGGTACAGTTCACAGCCTCGTGAGGGTTGCCGGCGCTTCTATAGCTTTCATAGCGTGCAGAAAAAGGCTTATTTTGACCTAACACCGTTCAACCAGAAGGTGCTCGAGGGTCGGGGGCACCCAGAAGGCTACCCGTAGGTGTCGCGCACGCCGCGCATACCGGTGGCACGCCGATAGCCTCGCTGGTTCCAGCGTCCGTTATTCGGGCCCAGTACGCGAACCTGAGCTACGACACCCTCACCCAGTTCGCGGCGGAAAAGCTCGATGAGGTGCCCGTGCATCAGGCGCAACTGAGTCGTCCAGGCGGTAGAGTCGCACTGGACTTCAACAATGGAGTTTTCGAAGCTGATCGGGCGGGTGTGTGCCGCAATTTCAGGACCCACTAGCTCGGCCCAGCGAGCCAGCACGCTAGAGACTGCCACGGGCTCTTTCCAGCCGCGAGAACGAATCAGAGCACTAACAATGCCGCCAAGGGGTTTGGGGTCACGAGAGCTCTCTCCGGGGCCGCTATACCCACCCATGACGCGGGGGTCCCACCCCTGCGCTCGCCGTGATTTCTTTTTCGAGGCGACACCGGACATGACCGCACCAAAATCGCGCATGATTTTATTCGCAGAGAAGGCGTTCAGAGGTGCCTCGCCGCGTTCTTGAGCCGCCACTCGCATACGGGTCAGTAGGGCGGAGGGGGCGTCCACCTCATCACGGTAGAACTCACCCACGCCGTCAACCTCGCGCGGGTTTTGGGGCTCCGCAAACTGCGGTTCCGCGAATTCATCGAATGTTTCACGTGAAACATGGTTTTGAGGGTGAATGGGGTTACTCATCGCCGTCACCCTCCGCGAGCGCAGAAACGGTCGAATTCGGCTGCCCCGCAGAGTCAGTGACAGGACCAGCGGCAGGCTGCACATACTCGGCGCGCCCCGCCGTCACCGACACCAGGCGGTAGTCGCCCAGCTCCTCCGGAATATCGCTGAGCACCGCGCAGGTAATCAGTACCTGCTCCGCGTCCGCAACCATCGCACCCAGGCGGTGGCGGCGCGCAGAATCAAGCTCCGCAAACACATCATCAAGAATCAGAATCGGCGAAGACCCCACCGAGGAGTCATCCTCAACATGCACAAACCAGGAGGCCAACTTCAGCGCCAAAGCAAAAGACCAGCTCTCGCCGTGCGAGGCAAAATGCTTCACCGGCATGCCACCGAGCAGCAGGGTAATATCCTCACGATGCGGACCCACCAGGGTCACGCCACGCTCAATCTCATCGCGTCGCCGCTCCGCAAAACCACGCATCAAAGCCTCCTTGAGGTCCTCAATGCGCATCAGCGCCGCATGCTCGATCGAGCGCTCGCCCATGCTCGAAAAAACAGTCGACTCATAGTTGAAACCGACCTCTTTAGAGCCGTCCGTCAGCCCCGCGTAGGCGCGGCGAAGCTGCGGCAAAAAACGCTGCAGCAGACGAAAACGCGCAGAAAGCAGCTGAGCACCCAGAGTCGACAGCTGCTCATCCCACACCGAGAGCGTACTCAAGGCGTTCTCGTCCCGCGCCTTACGCTGCATGGATTTCAGTAACGAATTACGCTGCCGCAAAATCCGCTCATACTCGCTACGGTACCCGGAAACCACCGGACGCAAAGAGCTGGCCAAATCATCCACAAAACGACGACGACCGGCGGGATCCCCCTTCACTAGTTGCAGATCCTCCGGGGAAAACAGCACCGTGCGAGCAATACCCAGCGCTTCCTTGGCACGCACCGGCGCGGCACGATTAATGCGCACCCGGTTACTCTGCCCCGGAGCAATCTCAAACTCGGTCACCGTCTGCTGCGAACCGCGCACCGTACGGGTACGGATATAGGCGCGCGAAGCCCCCGCCCGCACCAGCGGCCCGTCATGGCTCACACGGTGCGAAGACAGCGACGCCGCATAGTCGATCGCCTCAACAATATTGGTTTTACCCACACCATTCGATCCCAGAAACACCGTAACTCCCGCCGAAAGAGGCAGGCTCAGCAGAGCGTAGGTGCGGTAATCCAACAACGAAATATGGTCGATATACACCGGAAGCTCCTTTCACGGGGTTTCAAACGCTGGTTCTTAGCTAGGGGTTCTTAGCTGGAGGTTCTTAGTTAGGGGGCTTCACAGCACCCGGCTGGAGGGCACCGCGAGAGGTCACAATACTAGGTTTTTCCGCGCGGACGAGCACAGAAAAACAGCGCAACCCCGCACATACTCGCGGCACACAGGGCACCGAAAGACGTACGGGGCGGCAAAGGCTGAAACTAGTTCGACGGTAGGCGGACCGGCATCAGCAGGTAACGGTAGTTGCGGTCATCCTCAGCTAGAGGCTCGTTCTGACCGGAAATCACGGCGGGCTTCGGCGCATCGGTGAAGGAGAAACGAACGAACTCAGTACCGAAAACCTTCAAACCATCCGAGAGGTAGGCGGGGTTGTACGCAACGGTGATGTCATCACCGGACAGGTGCGCCTGCAGAGTCTCGGAAGCCTGAGCCTCATCACCGCGGCCGGCATCAATAGCAACCGAACCCTGAGTGAACTTCAGACGCAGGGGAGTGTTGCGCTCCGCCACGAGAGAGATACGGCGAGCAGCCTCGGCCAGGTCGGAGGTGCGAACCACCGCGTGAATCGGGGTCTGCTCGGGGAACAGCGCACGGATGTTGGGGTAGTCGCCGTCCATCAGAACGCTGGTGGTGCGGCGGGTACCCGCTGCGAAGCCGATCAGCTCACCAGCGGCGGGCAGAGCAATAGACAGTTCACCGGATCCGGAAAGGGTGCTACCGACCTCGGAGACGGTCTTAGCCTTCAGAAGCACAGCCGCCTGAACATCGGGGTTGACCGGGTTCCACTTGATTTCGCGCATTGCCAGGCGGTAGCGGTCGGTGGCGAGCAGGGTCATGGTGTCGCCATTGATTTCTACGCGGATACCGGTCAACAGCGGCAGAGTCTCATCCTTGGACACAGCAATCTGAACCTGCTTGACGGCTTCAGCGAATTTGGCACCGTCCACGGTACCGGAAATTTCAGGAAGCTCGGGAAGCTCGGGGTAGTCCACGACCGGCATGCCAGCCAGCTGGAAGTTAGCGGAACGGCAGTGAAGACGAATCACGGACTCATCTGCTGTGAACTCGACGGGCGCATTCGGCAAAGAGCGGCAAATTTCTGCCAGGATCTTGCCGGGAACCAGGCAAACGCCTTCTGCTTCAACATCGGCTGCAATGACCTGACGGGCGCTGGTCTCGTGATCGAAGCTTGCGATGCTGACCTCACCTGCGGAGGCGGTAATCAGCAGACCGTTGAGTACGGGGGAGGTGGGACGCAACGGAAGTGAGCGTGCCGTCCAGCCGACTGCTTCGGCAAGGACATCGCGTTCAACGGTGAATTTCATCGAGAAGGCGCCTTTCACGGAATTAGATAGTAGTTTGTGGGCGCACGTAAAGCTTTGGACGATAGAGCCGGATATACCGCGTGCTCTGATGCGCAGTGAATCTTCCGCGCGCGCGTCTATCCATCCTACCGGATTTTGTAATTACACAGAGACTCGAAAGTCGATCCCGCAGCGAAAAATCGGGTGAGATGAGGCATGCAGAGCCGCTGTATTTTTGTAATTACAAAGATAGGCGGAAGGTGTAGTAAATCCAGTCGAAAACAGGTTCGAATTAGGTAATGGTTCGATGTTGGTTTCTTCTTCAAACCCAACCTTCACATCCAACCTAAGAGATAGCGTGCAGCCATCGATCCAAATCCGCGAAAATCTACGTTTTCAGTAGGGGCGCACAGAAAAACCTGAACCGGCTCGGTCGGTTGAGCAGAGCTACTTGTTATGGGGAGGATTTTTTCTTTAAGTACAGTAGTATTGTTAACGCTTGTGGAAACGGTGGAAAACCCCTTCCTTGCCTGCAATGACGCGGAAGTAGCCTGTGGACATTAAGTGGAAGAATCCACTCAGTGCTGAGGATGCATTGTGCATGGATATTTATACATTTCCTCAATTCCACACCTTTTGAATATTCATGCACTTAACGTCCACATGAACGCATGAGTTAAAGCACAGCTTATCCACACCCCGAAAATCCAGCGTTGAGAGTCGCTAAAGTCCTTGAATCCAGCGTGAACCCCCGCCCCGAAGCCTATAAAACACCTAGTCGAGGCACAAAATAAGCTACGGGACAGGGACAAAACACATCTAGCCGGCGGCGCGCTGCTCCTGGCGGATCAAATTCGTCAGTTCAGTCACCTGATTAAAAATCGTCTGACGCTCCGCCATCTGCGCGCTCACCTTACGCACCGCGTGCATCACCGTCGTGTGGTCGCGACCACCCAAATCGTTACCAATACGCGGCAGGGACATCTCGGTCAGCTCACGCAGAAGATACATCGCCACCTGACGCGCATTCGTGAGCGTACGGGTGCGAGACTTCGACTGCATATCCTCAATGGACACATCAAAATACTTCGCCACCGTCGCCAAAACCAGCGCCGACGTAATCTCCGCACCACCGGTATCAGAGAGCAAATCCTTCAGATAGGTCTCAGCCTCAGCCAGGGTAATGGGCTCCGGCGGCTTCTTCATCGAGGCGGCAGCGCTCGCACGAATCAGAGCGCCCTCCAACTCGCGAATATTGGCCGTGACATGGGAAGCAATGTACTCCATGACGTCATCGCGCACCGGCAAAATCTCGTTCTGAGCCTTCTTCCGCAGAATCGCGATACGAGTCTCCAGCTCCGGAGGCTGCACATCCACGTTCAGACCCGAACCGAAACGCGAACGCATACGCTCAGCAAAACCGGTCAGCTGCTTCGGCGGCAAATCAGAGGTAATCACGATCTGCTTCTGGTGGTTGTACAGGGCGTTAAACGTATGGAAGAACTCCTCCATCGTCGCCTCTTTACCCGCCAAAAACTGGATATCGTCAATCAGAAGAACGTCAACATTGCGGTAAATCTGCTTGAACGACGAACCCTCATCATCACGGATCGAGTTAATGAAGTCATTCGTGAACTCCTCAGAATTCACGTAGCGCACCCGCAAATTCGGGTACAGATACTTGGTGTAGTGGCCGATCGCGTGCAGCAGGTGGGTCTTACCCAGACCCGAACCGCCGTAGATGAACAGCGGGTTGTAGACAATGCCGGGCTGCTCCGCCACCGCGAAAGCGCTCGCGTGCGCAAAGCGGTTGGACTGACCGATCACGAAGGTGTCGAAGGTATAGTTTGGGTTCAGGCGGGCAGAGCTGTCCCAAGTCGGCGCGTTTTCCGGGTCTTCATGCGGATGCACCTGCTGGGCCTCCGGTACCGCCGGGGCATCCGGAACGAAAGTGGGTGCCGGGTACTCGCGAGGCGCTGGCGCACCCGCAGCAGGAGCCGCCGGAGCAGCCTGCTGCGCGGAGGGGAATCCTGCACGCTCCGCCTCCAAATCGTGCAGGGAAGGGCGGGTAACCTGCTCATCAGCGGGTACCTCGTAGTGGTCAGGGCCCGGGTGCGGCTCCGTGTAGTACTCAAAAGCACACGAGCCGGCAGGCGCCTCGGGATGGGCAGAAGCCGTCGCTGCCGAAGGGGCGGGCTGGTGCTCAACAGGCACCTCACGCTCACCCTGGAAAACGTCCTGACTTGCAGGTTCAATCGGAACCATCGACTCATTCACATCGAAAAGCGCGGTGGTCGACGGACCAAAAGCCTCGTGTAGAGCCGCACGGAACGAAGCGCTAATCTGCTCCTCGAAGACCGCACGGGTGAGCTTATTCGGCACCTCAATGATGAGGCGAGAAGAACCCATCAGTCCCTGAGGCTGCGCAAGATTCACGAAACCGCGCTGACGTGCCGTCACCGACGGATCGGCGGCAAGGATGGAGAGCAGATGCGCCCAGCGCGCCTGAAGGGAGTCGGTCATGGAAATCTTTACTTTCACTCGATGTGAAGCGGTGGTGCAGTAAAGAAATTATGCCGGAAACCACCGCGAGGTCATTAAGATTCTACCCGCTTAATGCACAGGGGGAGAAAGTTATCCACAAGAGTTTTCCACACGGTGGAAAACTTGTAATTACAGAAGTGGATAAGCGGTGGATTTAAGTGCACAACAGGGCTTCTTCCTTGATATTTAGCGGAATAGCTCGGGGGTTCCTGGGTGTGGATAACTTGGTGATAGCAGAAGGTTTAATAGGGATATGCACCGCGGTGGATACCGCGCCGCCACACATATCCCCAGGTATGCGCCCCTGAGTCAGTGGTGTCTCCACATCCTGTGCGCCCGCCGCAATCACCGCCTCCACACCACAAACGAGCCCGGAATCACGCGGAAAAAAGCGTTAAGAACTTGATTTACGCCCTCCACTCTTCTAAAGTTGTGCTGTTGTGTGTGCACCGCCTACTGCGAATAGTCGCGGTACCTCCGTGCACCAAGAAGCGTACGGTTCCGATACCCCGTGAGGGCACGAACCGCAAAAATCAAGGAGACAAAGTATGAGCAAGCGTACTTTCCAGCCGAACAACCGCCGTCGCGCTAAGAAGCACGGCTTCCGTCTGCGTATGCGTACCCGTGCAGGCCGCGCGATTCTGTCGAACCGCCGCGGTAAGGGCCGCGCAAAGCTCTCGGCCTAATCACGGCATATAGTTCGCCCGCCGATGCACACGCATCGGCGGGCGAACTATCATTAAGCGTGAAATACACGCGGAGATCAGCTCGCCACACGAGCCGAATCTCCCACACTACGTAAAGGGGAACACGTGCTGCCTCAACGGCACCGTATGCGCACCAGCGCAGAATTCTCCCACGCCTTCCGTTCCGGCATCCGTACAGGACGTCGGAACATCGTTGTATCTACGGCGAAAAATCCTGGAAAAACAACCCAGGTAGGTTTCATTGTGTCGAAGGCGGTGGGCAACGCAGTCACACGCAACCTGGTCAAGCGCCGGTTGCGTGAACTTGCTGCGTTCACCTGCGCCGCGCATCCGGAAGGCTACGCCATCGCGGTGCGAGCGCTTCCCGCCTCCGCGAACGCCAGCTGGGAGCAGCTGCGTCGCGACTACGAATCGGCACTCGAGGCTGCTTTCGCTAAGCTCGATTTGCCTCAGAGCAAGGAGAAGCTGTGAGTCGTCCCCAGCGTGAGCGCTGCGAAGAACGCTTCCACGTGCATCACAGCGGCACCTATAACGCTTCTGCTGAGGCTCTGGGCCCCGACGAGTTGCTGGCGCTAGCACCTAACGAATTCGTGAGGCCTGAAACGTTCCTGCAGGCACTCTACGTTCTACCCCAGAACCTGCTGATTGCGTGCATGAAGGCCTACCGTAAGGTCGTCTCCCCCCTCTACGGGGACGTGTGCCGCTACTACCCGACCTGCTCAGCCTACGCCCTGGAGGCGCTGACCACCCACGGTGCGATGGGCGGGCTTTCCCTGACGGTGCGCCGCATTCTGCGGTGTGTTCCCTGGGCGACCGGAGGTATCGACCCAGTTCCGGCGGGGAAGCGTACTTTCGCTCCCGGAGCAGAACCGAAAATTATTCTGCTCAACCACCCCCATCTTTACACCCCTCACACCGGTGGTGACGCCCGCCCTGAGTAGGCGGCGCCTCCCACACAATGACTTAGCCGAGTCCTTAAGGAGTATTCCCGCGTGAATATTTTTGATTTGATTCTTTGGCCGTTTAAATGGATTGTCTCCGTGGTCCTGTGGCTGTTCCACACTCTTTTCACCTCGCTGGGCATGGACCCGGCTTCGGGTCTGACTTGGGTTCTGTGCATTATCTTCCTGACCCTGGTGATGCGTACCCTGACCATTCCGCTGTTCGTCAAGCAGATTAAGGCTATGCGCGGTATGACCGCGATGCAGGGCGATATGGCGAAGCTGCAGGAGAAGTACAAGGGCAAGAAGGACCAGCTCTCCCGCCAGGCTATGGCTCAGGAGCAGATGGAAATGTACCGTAAGCACGGTACGAACCCCTTCGCCTCCTGCTTGCCGATTCTGGCTCAGATGCCGATCTTCTTCGGCCTGTACCAGGTGCTGATGGGTGTTCCCACCGCAGCGCAGAGCAATGAGAGCGTGCTCATGCTGCCGGCTGATCTGGTGCATCAGTTCAATGACTCGCAGATTTTCGGTGCTCAGCTGTTCGCGACCATGCTGCACCCGGGCGCTGGTGACGCTACCGCGACTGTTGTTCAGGCGGTCATCATGATTGTTCTGATGAGTGCGACCCAGTTCTACATTCAGAAGCAGCTGAGTGTGAAGAACATGTCGGAGGCGGCTCTGAACTCTCCGATGTTCCGTCAGCAGCAGATGATCATGTACATCTTCCCGATTATCTTCGCTGTTTCCGGTATTAACTTCCCGCTGGGTGTTATGTACTACTGGACCGTGTCGAACCTCTGGTCGTTGGGTCAGCAGTGGTGGGTTATCCGCAATAACCCGACCCCCGGTTCTCAGGCGGAGCGTGAGCTGAACGCTCGCCGCGCGGAGAAGGGCCTGCCTCCGATTGGTAAGACCCGTGAGCAGCACGAGAAGGATCTGCAGGAGGCTCGTGAGCGTGCCGCTGCGGGTCAGCGTCAGCAGCCGGTCAGCAAGAAGCGCCAGAAGCAGCAACGCAATAAGCAGAACGGAAAGAAGTAGTTTTCTTCCGTGATTCGGGCCGGGTTCTCGCCATGTGTGGCGCGGGCCCGGCGCCGTGTATGAGATACTTTTTACCCCTAGGACACCCCTCCGAACATCCCGAGGATTATTGTGACTGAAGCTATGGAATATGAGGACGAGCAGCTCGTTGAGGAGCAGCTGGTAGAGGAGCCCCTTGAGGGCGAAGAAGACGATTTCGAGGACATCGACGAGGAAGGCGATATTGCCGCTGACTACCTCGAGGAGCTCCTCGATATTGTCGATATGGACGGCGACATTGATATTGAGGTGCGCAATAACCGCATCTACCTGTCGGTTGTCAATGACGATGATGACAATGAGGAACTGCGCCACCTGGTTGGTCGCCACGGCGAGGTTCTGGAGGCTCTGCAGGAGCTGGTGCGCCTCTCCGTCCTGGCTGGTAACGGCACCCGTTCCCGTCTGATTCTGGACATCGCAGGTTACCGCGCTGAGCGTCGTGAGCAGCTGGAGAAGATCGCTGCCGACGCGATTGAGAAGGTGCGCGCTACCGGTCGTGATGAGCACATGAAGCCGCTGAGCGCGTACGAGCGTAAGGTCGTGCACGATGTGGTGGCTGCCGCTGGCCTGTACAGTGAGTCTGAGGGTGAGGGCCCCCGCCGCCATGTGGTGATTTCTCTTCCCGAGGTAGGAGCCTAGTATGGAGACTTCGATGGTTGCTCTCAATGAGAGCGAGCGCGCCGCTGCGGAGGCTGTGTTCGGTGAGCGTCTGCCTCTGGCGGAGCGCTACGTGCAGCACTTGGCGACGACCGGTATTGAGCGTGGCCTGATTGGTCCGCGTGAGGTGCCGCGCCTGTGGGCTCGCCACGTGCTGAACTGTGCCGTGGTGCAGGAGTACATTGCACCGAATGCGTCGGTGGCCGATGTTGGCTCTGGTGCCGGCCTGCCCGGCCTGTGCCTGGCGATTGCCCGCCCGGATTTGAAGCTGACCCTGATTGAGCCTCTGGAGCGCCGCGTGATTTGGCTGAATGAGGTTGTTGAGGACCTGGGTCTGGAGAACGTGACCGTGCTGCGCTCGCGTGCCGAGCAGGCTGTGGGCGCCGTGGAGGCCGATGTGGTGACTGCACGCGCTGTGTCCGCCCTGGTGGGCCTGCTGGACATCACTCTGCCGATTCTGCGCGGCACCGGTGAGCTGCTGGCTCTGAAGGGCCGTAGCGCCGCGGAGGAGATTACTAAGGCGAAGAAGAAGCTGAACCGTTACGGTGCGCGTGAGACCGAGATTCTCACCGCCGGTGGTGATCTGCTGGAAGAGCCGACGACGGTGGTTCGAGTTCGCCTCTAAAGGTTTTCGTCCTGAATGGGCGGTACCGCCTGAGCTAGTGAATATGCGTAGCTTAGGTGGTACCGCCCATTTTTGTGCGCCGGTTCGGGTGTGCGTAGCAATTGCATCCGTAGAGTACATAGAATGACCTCTCGCGTGGAGTATTGACCTGATGCCGGGTACCCTTAAGGAAGGATTGAAACCTTAGACTCTTCTACATCAAAGCCTGATGGTTCACTAAGGGACCCCGAGTCCTCCACAAACCATTTGGGCAGCACCAATGTTTCACGTGAAACACTGCAGGCTTCATCACCTCACGGAGTATGTTTCACGTGAAACATGCTGAGATGAGTGAACAGTGGGGGAGTGGAGGCTGAATCCTCCTCGCACATAAATACCGCCGAGTATTGCCACGCGCGAGGCACCAGAAGACGCATCACCGTAGACACACCACCCGGAATATGGAAGGCACCCGATGACTCCTCAAGCTCAGAAATCTGTTGCAGATTTGCTCCCCAAGCCTGTGCATACGCGTGTCTTCACCGTGTCGAACCAGAAGGGTGGCGTGGGTAAAACCAGTACCGCCGTGAACCTCGCAGCTGCGCTCGCGGAGGCTGGGCTCAACGTCTTGGTGATCGATAACGACCCGCAGGGTAACGCCTCGACCGCACTGGGCATTGAGCACGGCGTGGATGTTCCCAGCGTCTACAACGTCCTGATTGAGGATAAGCCGCTTTCTGAAATTGTTCAGGAATGTCCCGATATGCCCGGCCTGTTCTGTGCCCCTGCCAATATCGACCTCGCGGGCGCGGAGATCGAGCTGGTCTCCCTGGTGGCGCGCGAGACTCGCCTCAAGAACGCCCTGATGGACTACACCGAATGGCGCGAGAAGCAGGGCATGGAACGCCTAGACTATGTCTTCATCGACTGCCCACCGAGCCTCGGCTTGCTGACCGTCAATGCCTTCGTCGCGGCAGAAGAGATTCTGATTCCGATCCAGTGCGAGTACTACGCTCTGGAAGGCCTGAGTCAGCTGCTGAAGAATATTCAGATGATTCAGAAGCATCTGAACTCTAAGCTGCGCATCAGCACGATTCTGCTGACCATGTACGATGCCCGCACCAACCTGGCGTTCCAGGTGGCAGAGGAGGTGCGCGAGCACTTCCCGGAGGAGACTCTGAGCGTGAAGATTCCTCGCTCGGTTCGTATCTCTGAGGCCCCCAGCTATCAGCAGACCGTCATCACCTACGATTCTTCGTCGACCGGCGCTCGCGCCTACCGTGAGGCGGCGCAGGAACTCTCGCGCCGATCCGCATAATCTAAATCTTTTGAAATGAGCCCTTTTGAATTGTCTCTTGATGATTCAAAAGGGCTCATTTTATGTAGTATTTTCTGGATGAAGCTCGAAAAAACATCCTGAGTGAATTAATTATCGGGAATAATTCGGATGATGCGCCGTGCAGTTTTCACTCCTGCTTTCGAGTGCTTATTTCGTTTACACTAGATGAAGAAGAAAAATGAGCGGGCTCGTCCGGGAGCCCTAAGGAGTAACGATGGCTGAAAAGCGACGCGGCTTGGGTCGTGGCCTGGGGGCACTGATCCCTCAGAGTACGAAGAATTCTGGTAATGCTGAGGCGAAGGCATCCGAAAAGACTACTGCAGTAAAGACTGCACCCAAGAAGGTATCTGCTCCGATTGAAGAGCCGATGACTGACGGCCTCTTCGAAATGGCTCACGAGGCTAAGCCGGAGAAGCAGCGCAAGAGCGCTAAAGCTGAGTCTGCCGAAGATAAGCCTGCCGAAGCTGCGCCCGCTCAGGAAAAGCCTGCTGAAGCCCGGAAGGTAGAGCAGAAGGTCGAAACTCCCGCCTCCTCGCAGGATGTTTCACGTGAAACATCGAAGAAGAAACCCCGCGTGGACATGGGTGCGGCACTGCGTAATACCACCCTGACTCGCCGCCCGGTGGACTTCTTCTTTGGTGAAGACGTCTCCACCCCGCAGTCCGCTTCCGAAGAGCAGAGCGGTCTGGTTCCGGTTCCCGGCGCCCAGTTTGCTGAGCTGAACGTTCGCGATATCCACCCGAACCGTAAGCAGCCCCGAACCGACTTTGATGAGCAGGACATGGAAGAGCTCATCCACTCGGTACGTGAGATTGGCGTTCTGCAGCCGATTGTCGTGCGTCCCTCGCGCGAAAACGGTGCAGAAAAGTATGAGCTGGTCATGGGTGAGCGTCGCTGGCGTGCAACCCAGGCGGCTGGCCTGAGCACCATCCCTGCGATTGTTCGCGAGACTGAAGACGGCGATCTGCTCCGTGACGCCCTGCTGGAGAACCTGCACCGCAGCCAGCTGAACCCCATTGAAGAGGCAGCAGCATACCAGCAGCTCATGGATGAGTTTGACACTACTCAAGAGCAGCTGGCTAAGCGCATCGGTCGTTCTCGCTCCCAGATTTCGAATACGATTCGCCTGCTGAAGCTGCCGGCTCTAGTGCAGCGTCGCGTTGCGGCGGGTATTCTCTCTGCCGGTCACGCTCGTGCCCTGCTGGCTCTGACTGACCAGGCTCAGATTGAGACTCTCGCGCAGAAGATTGTGAACGAGGGGCTGTCGGTTCGTGCGACTGAGGAGCTGGTGAACCATGCATCCGGCGCTGCGGAGGTGAAGGAGCGTAAGGCTCCTCAGCCTCAGAAGCACCGTGAGCGTCTGGACTATATTGCGGAGGCTTTTGCTGACAAGCTCGATACTTCGGTGAAGATTTCGCTGGGTGCCCGCAAGGGTAAGATGACCATCGAGTTTGCGAATGTTGAGGATCTGAACCGTATTATCCGCGTTTTGGATTCTGATTTCTCGGGCTAAATTTTCGCATAAAATAATATTTAGCAACTGAAATCAGTTGTATATACAAAAACCCTCGGTGATGTTTCACGTGAAACATCACCGAGGGTTTTTCTTTAGCTTCTCGAAAGATTAGCCCAGGTGCTCGGAAAACTCAGCCAGCAGAGCGGACTTCGCCTTAGCGCCTACGGTCTTCTTGACGACCTCGCCACCCTTGAAAAGGTAAATGGCGGGAATAGAGGTAATGCCGTACTTCATGGCGATATCGCCATTTGCCTCAACATCCACCTTGACCACGTCGACCTGACCGGCGTACTCACCAGCGATCTCGTCAATCACGGGGCCAACCATGCGGCAGGGGCCGCACCATTCAGCCCAGAAGTCCACGATAACGGGCTTGTCGTTCTTCAGAACCAGTTCGTCAAAAGTGGCATCAGTTGCCTGCTGTGCACTGCTCACGGAGTGCTCCTTTCTGACACGGGGCGGATTCCCCAAGCGAGTAATACGAATAGTTTAGAGGTTTTCGAGGTAGTGCTGCGCGTCCAGAGCGGCAACAGCACCGGAACCGGCGGCAATAATTGCCTGGCGGTAGGTCGGGTCAATGACGTCACCGGCAGCAAAAACGCCGGGAACGGAAGTCTTCGAGGAACGACCCTGAACCGCGATGGTGTGGTTCTCGGTAATTTCCAGCTGATCACGTACCAGCTCCACGCGAGGGTCGGAGCCAATAGCGATGAACAGGCCCTGAACAGCCAGCTGACGCTCAGAACCATCCTTGGTGTTGGTCAGGGTAATCGACTCGAGGTTGCTCTCGCCGTGAACGGCAGTAACAGCCGAGTCCCAGACAACCTCAATCTTAGGGTTGTTGAAAACGCGGGTCTGCATGATTTCCGAAGCGCGGAAAGAATCGCGGCGGTGCACCAGGTACACCTTGGAGGCGAAGGTCGTCAGGAACAGCGCCTCCTCCAGTGCGGAGTCGCCACCGCCGACCACTGCGATTTCCTTGTCTTTGAAGAAGAAGCCGTCGCAGGTTGCGCACCAGGAGACGCCGTAACCGGAGAGTCGGTCTTCGCCCTCGATGTTGAGCTTGCGGACCTGAGAGCCGGTGGTCATGATGACAGTCTTCGCCAGGTGAACGGCGCCGTCTGCGGTGTAGACCTTCTTCACGTCGCCGGTGAGTTCGACCTTTTCTACGTCCTGGTAGCGGATGTCTGCACCGAAACGCTCAGCCTGCTGGCCAATGTTCTCCATCAGCTCGGGGCCCTGGATGCCCTGAATGAAGCCGGGGAAGTTCTCTACCTCGGTGGTGTTCATGAGGGCGCCGCCGGGTGCCAGGGAGCTGGCGAAGAGGACGGGCTTCAGCTCGGCGCGTGCCGCGTAGATTGCCGCGGTGTAGCCGGCGGGGCCGGAGCCCACAATAATGACGTTGTGGACGGTTGCGTCGGCCTCAACCTCGGCTGCCGGTGCCGCTTCGGTGGCGGGTGCGGATGCGAGGTTCAGATTGCCCAGGGCGGCGCCTCCGAAGAGGCCTCCCAGATTCTCAGTCATCGGATATGTCTTTCCGTTGTAGGTCTTTCTTTCTACCCATATAACAGGGCTTTATCCTCGATTATTCCATCTTGGGGAACCCTTATCCAGATACTCCGCCCACTGTGAATCTTTGAGTAGCGCCCCTGCCATAAAGAGTCATAAATGGACATCAAAAGGGCGGGGCTTCCGAACTGTTGAGTTCAGAAGCCCCGCCCTTGTATTTAGGGTGTATCTGGGGTGCGAGTGCCCTGTGGATGTCGCGTTATGGGTTGATTAGTCCACCTTGATTTCGTTGATGCGCAGACCGTAATTCCAAGTTCCAATCGGCAGGGAGAGGCGGGGCAGCTCGTTGACCACGATGATCACGTAGGCGCCCTTTTCCGCGCTCTGCTTGGAGGTGTCCAGGGTGACGACTGCATCCTTGCCTTCGAAGGTGCCCTTGCCGACCTCAACCGCACCGTCCAGGGATGCAGAGCTGTTGGTGTAGACGGTGAAGGAGCCGCCGGTGCCGGTGTTCTGCTGAATGGTCAGCTTGGAGACGACGGTGGGGGTCTGCAGCTTCAGTGCCAGGCCGAATTCCTTGATGGTGCCGGCGTAGTTGGCGGTGCCGAAGCCGTAGCTGATCCATGCGGTGTTGGCGTTACCGTCGGTCAGGTTCGGGATGAGGGTGTCCATGTCGTTCATGAACGTGGGGTTCGAGGGCGCGAAGCGAGCCACGGACGCGATCTTAGCCGGTGCGTTCGATGCCTTAGCGGTCGGGGATGCCGATGCGCTAGCGCTTGCCGCAGCCGATTCGGATGCCGACATAGAAGACTTGGGGGTGTGCGGTGCGGCTGCCTGGTTGGAGCCGATTGCACCCAGGGAGGTGAGGATACCGCCTGCGACGATGACGAGCAGCAGGACTGCCGCCAGGGCGACGGCCCAGGTGCCGCGGCTGCCGTCTTCTTCGTCTTCGTCATCTTCGTAGATGCTGGTGGGTTCGGAGTACGCGGTGACGGCGGTGCCGTCGGATGCGTTCCAGTTCTTGGCGGCGGTGATGCTCTCCTGGTTGGCGGTGGAGGTGGAGACCTTCTCGTAGGTGTTGGGGGAGCTGCCGCTTTCGGAGTCGCCGAAGATTTCGGTGCCCAGCGCGTCTTCTGCGTTGGAGAGTGCGTGGTTTTCGACCAGCAGGGTGTCCAGCAGGGTGTCGGGGCGGGTGTGGGAGGTGACGAGGTAGCGGCTACCTTCGGGGGTGATGCCCAGGTCGAGGATTTGGATGTTGCCGCGTGCGTTGGTTGCGAGCGCGCGGGAGTTTGCTTCCAGCAGTGCGCTGCGGCTGGGCGATGCGACGACGACCGAGACCTTACGGTTGAGAATCTGGTCGGTGCCTTCAAGCACCATGTCGGATTCTGCCGTAATGATGATGTGTGCGGTGATCTCGTAGCGGCCTCCGAGGACCGATCCGACCGGAATCTGTTGCGACAACGTGTTCTCCCGAGGTGGTTTCATAGTGCCTGCCGTGTGGCGGGCCCTGACTATTAGATTCTACCCGGCATTGAAGGATGCTGGGGTTGAGTGATAGTTTGTGGCGTCCGGGTGGTTGCCTGTGTCCTCTGCGGGCCCCGGTGTGGGGTGCGGTGGGTGCGTGGGCAGCTACCCGGATTGGGCGTTGTGTGCTGCTTTAGCGGCGGGCAAAACGCTCAAGTTTGGAGGTGAGGGGTGCCAGTAGTGCGTTGGCTTCCTTGACGCGGAAGATTTGTATACCGGCGAGGTATGCCAGGCCCATGACGGTGCCGCATACGGCGAGGGTGATGATTGCGGTGAGCTTGGAGGCCCAGGCGAATCCGTCGAGCTGGTAGCCGCCGAGCAGCCAGAGTGCGATGGCTGCGATGCCGCCCGCGAAGAGGGATGCGAGGGTGGTGCGGGCGTAGGTGCTGACGATGCCGCGCTGGCCGTAGTAGCCGAGGCGGCGGCGGACCATGTGGTGGCTGATGAACAGGATCAGGATGTTGTGCACCGGGTAGATGAAGGCGAGCATGTACACGGTGTACTGTGCGTCGAGCAGGGACGCTGCGAAGCTCATGATGACCATGATGATGGCGGAGTACACCTGGATGCGGAAGGGGGTGCGTGCGTCTTCGCGGGCGTAGAGCACGCGGCTGTAGAGGTAGTTGATGGTGAGGGTGGGGGTGCCGAGCGCGGTGATGACGATGAGCTTGGCGATGATGGTTGCTGCGATGGGGTCGCCGCCGCTGAAGAGTACGGCGATGGGGCCTGCCAGGACCATGAGTGCGACCATGCAGAAGACGGTGGCTACGGCTGCGTTGCGCAGGCCGTGGGAGAGCGCGTAGATGACGCTGTCGCTGTCGTCGGCGATAGCGGAGGCGCTCATGCGGTTGAAGAGCACGGTGGCGATAGAGATGCCGATGACGCCGTGAGGGAGCATGTACAGCATGGAGGCGTAGTTGAGCGCCTGCAGGCCGGGGATCTGGATGCCGAGGGCGGCGTAGTGTTCGCGCTGACCGACGATGCCTGCGGCGACCTTGGTCATGTAGAGGAACGCGAGGTTGGAGATGATGCCGGAGGCGAGGGTCCAGGCGGCGAGCTTGGAGGCTGCGCGCAGGCCGATGCCTCGCCATGCGAAGTCGGGCTTGAGGCGCAGGCCGAGCTTGCGTAGGGGGATGAACAGGACGAGTGCCTGCATGATGACGCCGAAGGTGGAGGAGCCTGCGAGCACAAGGGTTTGTGCGTTGGTCCAGCTTGCTACGGTGTGGATGGGGTTGGGGTTGGGGGTTTGTGCGCCGAAGAGGAAGATGAATAGGAACAGCGACAGGATGGTGATGACGTTGTTGAGTACGGGCGACCACATGTAGGCGCCGAATGCGTCTTTGGCGTTGAGGACCTGTCCGATGACGGTGTAGAGGCCGTAGAAGAAGATTTGGGGTAGGCACCAGAGGGAGAAGATGAAGCCGAGCTGCCGTTGTTCGGGGCTCCATCCTGAGCCCATGATGCTGATGATGGGCCAGGCGCAGGCGACAGTGATAATGGTGATGAGGCCGATTGCGGTGACGGTGAGGGTGACGAGTTTGGAGATATATCGTGCGCCGCCGTCTTGTGCTTTGGCCGCCTTGATGATTTGCGGTACGAGGACTGCGTTGAAGACGCCACCTGCTACGAGGACGTAGATGAGGTTGGGTAGGGTGTTGGCGGTTTCGAAGACGTCGCCGACGGTTGAGAGTGAGCCGATGGCTACGGTGAGCAGGATGGTCTTGACGAATCCGAGGATGCGCGAGACGAGGGTGCCTGCTGCCATGATTGCGCTTGAGCGGGCGTCGTTACGTGCCACGTATGTCTCTCCTGTTTCGGCGGGTGATTGCTTCTTTTAGTTTTTGGGGCTCTATTTAACGGGTGTTTAGAGCTGGGTGGTGATGTATTCGCGCGCGCTACGGGCAATGTGTTGCTCGTTGGCGAATGAGAGGCGGGTGGGGAGCTCTTCGAGGGGGACCCATGCGACGTCGATTGCTTCGTGGTCGGGGTCGTTGTCGATGCTCAGTTCGCCGCCGGTTGCTGCGAAGAGGTAGTGGTGCACGGTTTTGTGGATGCGCGTGCCGTTGGAGGTGAACCAGTAGGCGATGGTGCCGAGGGAGGCTACGGGGTAGCCGGTGATTCCGGTTTCTTCGCTGATTTCGCGTTGTGCGGCTTCGACAGTGGTTTCGCCGTGTTCGATATGGCCTTTGGGTAGGCACCATTCGCGTTGTCCGTTGCGGTTGATGCGGGCGATGATGGCTACGGGTAGCTGTTCGGGTCGGTCGAAGTCGATGATGAGTCCGCCTGCGGAGACTTCTTCGGGGGCGGGTACCGCTCGCGCGGGCGCGGTGAAGCGCGTTTTGGGGGCGCGGGGTACGGGAATGCTCATGGTTCTACCTTAACCGATAGGCTGAGGTTTTGGTGCCTCGGTTTGGGGTGAGATAGCTGTCTTTGGTGGGGTGTTGTGGGTGTGGGGTGGGCGCATGGGTGGTTTTTCTGGCACGATTAAAGGATTATGTCGCTGATTATTGATGTTGTGTCGAAGTACCCGGATGCCGCCGAGCTGGGAGAACTGTACCGTGCGGCGGGTTTTGAGCTGTACTTGGTGGGCGGTATTGTCCGCGACAATCTGCTGGATGACGGCGGCCATTTTACCGATTTTGATTTGACGACGGATGCTTCTCCGGAGCAGAGCGAGCAGATTCTGCGTGGGTGGGGTGAGCATACGTGGGATATCGGTAAGGAGTACGGCACGATTAGTGCGCGTAAGAATGGCGTGGTGTATGAGGTGACCACGTACCGTGCTGAGGTGTATGTTTCGGATTCGCGTAAGCCGACGGTGGAGTTCGGCACGGATTTGAGCGCCGATTTGGTGCGTCGTGATTTCACGATTAACGCGATGGCGGCGGCTTTGCCCAGCGGTGAGGTTGTTGACTTGTTTGGCGGCGTTGAGGATTTGCGTGAGGGCGTTCTGCGTACCCCGCGCTCGCCGCAGGAGTCTTTTTCCGAGGATCCGCTGCGCATGATGCGTGCGGCTCGTTTTGCTGCGCGTTTTAATCTTGAGGTTGCCCCGGAGGTTTTCGAGGCGATGCGCCAGATGGCTGGCCGTATTGAGATTATTTCGGCTGAGCGTGTGCGTGATGAGTTGGTGAAGCTGATTGAGGCGGATTATCCGCGGGTGGGTTTGAATCTGCTGGTGGATACGGGTCTGGCGGATTATGTGTTGCCGGAGCTTCCTGCATTGCGTATGGAGATGGATCCTGCGCATCACCATAAGGATGTGTATGCGCATTCGTTGAAGGTGATGGAGCAGGCGATGGAGAAGGAGACGGACGAGGATGGCCCGTGTCCGGCTCCTGATTTTATTCTGCGTTTTGCGGCGTTGATGCACGATATTGGTAAGCCGAAGACTCGTAAGTTTGAGAAGGACGGCTCCGTCTCGTTCCTGCACCATGAGGTGGTGGGCGCGAAGATGGTGAAGAAGCGTATGCGTGCGCTGCGTTTTGATAATGACACGATTAAGGCTGTGGCTCGTCTGGTGGAGTTGCATATGCGGTTCTATGGTTACCGCGAGTCGGGTTGGACTGATTCTGCGGTGCGCCGTTATGTGCGTGATGCGGGCGATCAGTTGGAGCGTCTGCATCGTGTGTCGCGTTCTGATGTGACGACACGTAATCGTCGCCTGTCGCGCTCGCTGGCTGAGGCGTATGACGATTTGGAGCGTCGTATTGCTGAGTTGGCTGCTCAGGAGGAGCTGGATTCGATTCGTCCGGATCTGGATGGCGGTCAGATTATGCAGATTCTTGGTATTGCGCCGGGCCCGGTGGTGGGTGAGGCGTATAAGTTCTTGTTGAATGTGCGTCTGGATGAGGGTTCGCTTCCTGAGGAGGAGGTGAAGGCTCGTCTGTTGCAGTGGTGGGAGCAGCGTCAGCAGGCGTAGCTTCTGCGGTTTCGGTACCGCATCGCATGGTTGAGGTCACGCGGTGCGGTACTGTTCTATCTGCTTTTTCTCGTGTATTGTTAAGAAATCTATGCGTGTTCCCCGCCCGGTGTGTTTCACGTGTAGGGCACTATGAATCTCCTGCTATGGAAATCCCATAGCCGTTTAGCCCAAAGGAGGGGTTTAATCATGCGTGCATATGAACTGATGGTTATCCTCAGCCCCGAGGTTGAGGACCGTGCGGTTGAGCCGTCGCTGTCCAAGTTCCTCGAGATCGTGACCAACGAGGGTGGTTCCATCGACAACGTCGATATCTGGGGCCGTCGTCGCCTGGCATACGAGATCCAGAAGAAGTCTGAGGGTATCTACGCAGTGGTGAACTTCACCGCTACCCCCGAGACCGCAGCTGAGCTCGATCGTGTTCTGAACCTGAACGAGTCCGTCATGCGTACCAAGATCATCCGCCCGGAGGATCAGAAGATCTCCAGCAAGTAGTTGGTCTTGCCGGTCGGCTGACCCCCTAAAAATGTCAGGGGGTTGCGCTGTACTGGATTCAACATACTTGTAACTCTTATCGAGGAGGCATCAAATGGCAGGCGATACCGTTATTACCGTTATTGGTAATCTGACTGGCGATCCGGAGCTTCGTTACACCCCTGCGGGTGCGGCGGTTGCTAATTTCACGATCGCATCGACTCCGCGTACTTTTAACCGCCAGACGAACCAGTGGGAGGATGGGGAGACCCTGTTCCTGCGTGCGTCGGTGTGGCGTGGTTACGCTGAGAATGTTGCAGAGACCCTGAAGAAGGGTACTCAGGTTATCGCGCAGGGCCGTCTGAAGTCTCGCTCGTACGAGACCAAGGAAGGCGAGCGTCGTACTTCGTTTGAGCTTGAGGTCGAGGAGATCGGCCCGACTCTGCGTTTTGCTACTGCTCAGGTGACTCGCGCACAGCGTTCTGCCGGAGGTAATAACTTCGGTGGCTCTGCGCAGGGTGGCTTTGGTGGTGGCGCTGGGTACAACGCTGCTGCTCAGGGCGGTTTCTCCGCTCCTCAGCAGAATAATTTTGCTGCTGCTCAGGGTAATGGTTACTCTGGCCAGTCTGGCTACTCCGCTCCGGCTGCTCCGGCGGCCCCCGCAGCTCCTGCTGCTGATCCGTGGAGTTCTCAGTCCGGCGGTAACTATGACTGGGGTAGCGGCGCCGACGACGAACCTCCGTTCTAAGCCGGTTTCGTTTTCCGAATAGTAATTTATCAATCCATCCCGCGGTTATCCGCCGCGGGCTCCCAACTCTAAGGAGCACCACGATGGCTAAGGCTGAAATCCGTAAGCCCAAACCCAAGCAGAACCCCCTCAAGGCTGCTGACGTCACCGTTATCGACTACAAGGACGTCGCACTTCTGCGCAAGTTCATCTCCGACCGCGGCAAGATCCGCGCTCGCCGCGTGACTGGCGTGACCGTTCAGGAGCAGCGCAAGATCGCTCAGGCTATTAAGAACGCCCGCGAAGTTGCACTGCTGCCCTACTCCGGCGCTGGCCGCTAAAGAGAAGGAGAGACAGTAACATGGCTAAGATCATTCTGACTCAGGAAGTTTCCGGCCTCGGTGCAGCTGGCGATGTTGTCACCGTTAAGGACGGTTACGCACGTAACTACCTGCTGCCCCGCGGCTTCGCCGTGACCTGGACCCAGGGTGGCGAGAAGCAGGTTGAGTCCATCCGCGCCGCTCGTGCGGCTCGTGCTAAGGCTTCTCTGGAAGAGGCTCAGGCAATTGCTGCGGCTCTGGCTGCTAAGCCGGTTGTCGTTGCACACAAGGCTGGCGCTGACGGCCGCCTGTTCGGTACCGTCAAGGCTGAGGCTATTGCTGAGGCTATTGAGGCTGCTGGCATTGGCTCCGTTGACAAGCGCACCATCCACCTGGGTTCCGCTATCAAGCGCACCGGTGAGTACAAGGTGACTGTCCGCCTGCACCCTGACGTTGTTGCTAACGTTGTCCTGGACGTCGTTGCTGCTGCGTAAGTAGGTTTTTAGATATTTGACGCTGGCGCTTTGATGCTGCGGCGTTGAGTGTCGGACGGGGTGCTCCTCTTCGCGAGGGGCACCCCGTTTGCTTTACCCTTTGGGGCACTCTTCGGGGTGCGTTGTAGGTACAGAAAACCGCGATGTTTCACGTGAAACATCGCGGTTTTTCTCGTTATCGCGCCGGTTGCGTAGACATTCCGTCCTTATCCGGCCGCCCTTATTCAGGGGATTTTTGATGGAGCACCTCTATATAGGAAGTACCTCGAGGCTTTTGCTGGTATTCCAATCCGGTCTGCACATTCGACATTCTCTGTGTGCACCGTAGACGGGTAGACCCTGTAGTCTGGTAGACCCCGTAGACTGGTGTACATGGCTCGATCTTTTTCACGTTTGTCTTCTAGTGCCCAGCTTCTGTTCACGGGTGTGGCGTTGGAGTGTGTCAATTTGCTGCTGTGCGTTCTAGCGGTTATCCCATTTGCGGACGCTAATATCGCGACTGCTCTTCTGCTTCTTTTGCTGATTGTTGGCGGCCTTGCATCCAGTGTTGCGCTGGTGTGCGCACTGGTGGGTCTGGTGAAGTTCCGCCAGTATCGTGTGGCTAATATTTGCCTGGCGGTTATTTCTGTAGTGGCTAACCCGTTGGTGCTGCTGGGGTTGTATATGGCGGCTTATTAGCCCGGTTTCGAGTCCACAAACTGCACAATATCAAAGCTCTCAGGGTTCTGTTGGTTTTCTCCCAGCTTGTTTCCAGCGAAATTCAATCCTCCCATAAGGTTGGGGGTGTTTACTATAAGTGTTGGTTCGAGAGGACTGCGATGTGAATGTGTGTGTTTCGTGTAGCGGGGTCGCCCGCTAGCGAAAGAAGGATGGCAAGGCAAAAGCGCCTTGCCTTTCTTCTTTTAAAGCGACTTGTAGTTTCCGTGTGAGGTTCGGGATGCTGCACCCTGATTTTCTCCCCGAGTTTGAGGAAAAATCTATTCCCAGCTTTCTTACAGCTTTAACCTACAGGGAATAAAGGTTTACGCGTAATACTTTATATAGATGGTTCGAGAGGGCCATCAGAAAGTTGGACTTTCCTTGCGGAAGTGGCTCTGATTTTCGTATGTATGTGTGTGTGATGAGACTGGGGTTGGATCGAGAGGTCCAGCTCCAGTTTCTGTTTAATCTCTAGGGCGTGCAGCAAGGGTGGCTGTAGTGATGTTGCGGCATGCTGTAACAAAGGGCAACCACACTTCTATATAACGTCACATTTCCTTTCTTGGGGCGGCGGGTCTAGAATTGGGAAAGATAAATTTTGCATATTAAATACAAGTATTGAGGAGTTGTCTTCCGTGTCTAAGACCCCTTCCGTTCCCGGTACCGACCGCCCCGCTGAAAAGGCGGCAGGTCACTGGCTTCTGGCTCAGCTGGGCAAGAAGGTTCTGCGCCCCGGCGGCCGCGAGACCACCAATTGGCTGCTGGCTCGCGCTCTGGGTGGCGACATTGATGTCGTGGAGTTTGCGCCGGGCCTGGGTATTACTGCCCTGGAGATTGTGAAGCGTTCCCCCAAGAGCTACACCGGTGTGGATCTTGATCCCAAGGCTGCTGAAATCGTGACCGAGCGTATCGGTGCATCGACTAAGCCGAACTACCGTGTGGTGAACGCTAGCGCCCAGGAGACCGGTCTGCCCTCGGAAAGCTACGACGCCGTGGTGGGCGAGGCGATGCTGACTATGCAGACCGATAAGCACAAGCTGGAGATTATGCGTGAGGCGGCTCGTCTGCTGCGTCCGGGTGGCTACTACGCTATTCACGAGATGTCGCTGGTTCCCGATTATCTGCGCCCTGAGCTGAAGGAAGAGATTCAGAAGGACCTGGCGCGCACGATCCGTGTGAATGCCCGCCCGCTGACTGTCGCCGAGTGGACCGCACTAGCGGAAGAGGCTGGCTTTGAGGTGCTGGATGTGTACCAGACCGATATGGCTCTGCTGGAGCCGAAGCGTCTGCTGGCTGATGAGGGTCCCGCTGGCGTTGCGAAGATTGCGTTCAACCTGGCGCGTAAGCCGCAGATTCGTGAGCGTGTGCTGGGCATGCGCGGTGTGTTCCGCCGCCACGCCGACCATATTGGCGCTATCGGCATGATTCTGCGTAAGAAGTAAGGGAATCTTATACAACGAAACGGAGCCCTGGTATTCCTCGTTATGCGGTGGAATACTGGGGCTCCGTTTTACACTGGTGAGGTTATGAGCCGCAGATTTCGGCTCAGCCACGTGTGCGCCTACCGGAGTTTGTTATGAGCCGTATTCTTTTCTCTCCCGAAAGCTTCAATATGGGTGAAACCACGCGCTGCATTGAGATAGCGCGTGCGGCTCGGGAGCGAGGTCATACGGTCTTGTTCCACGTGTATTCCCCCAAGTACATAGGGCTGCTGGAAAGTGCCGGGCTTCCTGTGCATCTTCGTGAGCCAATCATGAGCGATGCTGAGGCGGAGCAGATTATGGCGCTGGATCAGGGCAGGGGAGTGCGGCATCCTTTCACGACCGATATGGTGCGTCGGCGGGTCACCGCTGAGCTCGCGGCTATTCGTGACTTTAACGCGGATGCTGTGGTGATTGGTTCTAACCTGACGATGCTGCTGTCTGCGCGTATTGCGGGTGTCCCTATTTTCTATGCGCGCCCGTACGCTTATTCGTCGACGTATTTTTCGAAGAAACCTGTAGGCGGCGAGCTTGCGGCACCGGGGTGGTTGCGTGCGGTGGCGCGGGTGTTTTCGTATAAGCCGGCTTCTTTTGTGCGTGTGGCACGCGAATATGGGCTGAGGCTTCCTCGCCGTACTGTGGATATGCTCAGTGCCGACGTGAATCTTATCTGTTCTCTGTTTACGCAGCTGCGCGGCGATTCTTTAGTAGAACCCGATGTCGGTGTGGGGCCTATTTATTACCGTGCGCCCGGTGAGCTGCCGCAGATTGTTCGCGAGCCCAGAGAACGGCCCCTGATTTACGTGGGAATGGGGTCGTCCGGCTCTGCAGATATTTTGACGCAGGTGCTGCGGCAGCTATCAGCCGCTCCGGTGGATGTGCTGGTCGGTGGCGGGGTGCAGCTCTCGGACACCAGCATGCTGGGCAGCAATATCCATTTCGCCGGGACTGTTCCCGGGACTATTCCAGCGCATCTGCTCGCCGGCCATATTGATGCCTCGATAACCCACGGCGGTGAGGGGACGGTGCAGACGGCGTGTCTGGCGGGTGTACCGTTTGCCGGCATTGCGATGCAGGCGGAGCAGAGCTGGAATATTGAGGAGTGCGTGCGCTACGGTAACGCCCTGCGTTTCACGAAGAATGATGTGCGCCGCGGCAATATGCGCGATATTCTGGACCGTCTGCTCAGCGATGAGGGCATGCGCGCTAAGGCGCGGCAGCTGGGTGAGGCAATGCGTACTATGGATGGTGCGGCGCTCGCCGTTGAGAAGATTGAGGATTATCTGTGCGCTGCCCGTTAGGCGTGTATGTGTTTCGCGTGTGCCTTCGTGAGAAACTAGCATAGGAGTTCTGCAGAAATTGTTTCTGGAACGTCGTAGATATCGGATTGAAACGCGAGGATAAGTATGTCTGAAACTGCCATTGATTATGGTTCCCGCACTATGCCTCATGATGATGTGGCTGAGCAGTCGGTGCTCGGTGGCATGCTGCTGTCAAAGGACGCTATTGCGGATGTGGTTGAGAGCCTGCGTGCGTCTGATTTCTATAAGCCGGCGCACGAGACGATTTATGAGGCGATTCTTTCTCTGTACGGTCACGGTAGCCCTGCGGATGCGATTACGGTTGCTGATGAGCTGAAGAAGCGCGGCGAGCTGGCTCGTGTGGGCGGCGCGGCCTATATTCATACGCTGATTGCGTCGGTTCCGACTGCTGCTAACGCTCAGTATTACGCTGAGATTGTTAAGGAGCACGCGATTATGCGCCGCCTGATTGAGGCGGGTACGAAGATCGCTCAGCTGGGTTACGCCAATGAGACTGAGGTCGATACTTTGGTGGATCAGGCGCAGGCTGAGATTTATGCGGTGACTGATGGTAACGCGAAGGAAGACTATGTGTCTTTCTCTGAGGCGTTGGAGGAAACCATCAATGAGATTGATGCGAACTCGAACCGCCCCGATGGCGTGTACGGTGTGCCGACTGACTTTATTGAGTTTGATGAGCTGACCGGTGGTTTGCACGGTGGCCAGATGATTGTTATTGCGGCTCGTCCGGGTGTGGGTAAGTCGACTTTGGCTCTTGATATTGCTCGTTCTGCGGCTATTCATCATCAGATGACGACTGTGTTTTTCTCGCTGGAGATGAGTCGTACTGAGTTGGCGATGCGTATTCTCTCTGCGGAGGGCAAGATTTCGATGGGTCGTCTGAAGAAGGGTGACCTGGATACTGAGGGCTGGACGAACTTGGCGACTTTGCAGGGGCGTATTGATTCTGCTCCTCTCTTTATTGATGATTCGCCGAATATGACTCTGATGGAGATTCGTGCGAAGTGCCGTCGCCTCAAGCAGCGTAATGATTTGAAGCTTGTGGTGCTGGACTACCTGCAGCTGATGAGTTCGGGTAAGAAGGTTGAGTCGCGTCAGCAGGAGGTTTCGGAGTTCTCTCGTAGCCTGAAGCTGTTGGCTAAGGAGCTGGATGTTCCGGTGATTGCGCTGTCTCAGTTGAACCGTGGTTCGGAGCAGCGTACTGATAAGCGTCCAATGGTTTCGGATCTGCGTGAGTCGGGTTCTATTGAGCAGGATGCGGATATGGTGATTCTGCTGCATCGTGAGGATATGTATAACCCGGATAGTGAACGTGTGGGTGAGGCGGACATGATTATTGCGAAGCACCGTGGTGGTCCAACTCGTACTATCCCGTTGGCGTTTAGCGGTAAGTACTCGCGCTTCAACAATATGGCGAATGAGGCGCCTCCCCAGTACTAACCAGCTCAGCACTAAGCTTCAGTACTCTGTAGCTGTGCCCCTCTTCTTCTATTCCTTGCAGGATGGAAGGGGAGGGGATTTTTCGTATCTATAGGTATGGGCGGCCCAAGTGCAGGATTAGAAATCAATGGCAGGGCATAGGAATAGGGGCTGCGGAGGGGGCAGGAGGGCATTCTGCGAGGGTTTGAGTGGTTTCTTCTGTGTTTATAAGGTTTTTTGGAAGTTTTTTAAAGATTTTCTAGCACCCATAAAACGCTCTGACTAGGTGTTTTGATGTTCTGTTTGGGTCAGAATGAACCTAAACCCCGGTATTTGTGGTCTACTTCACCCGTTTTCGGGTTGCATGGGTGTTTAGGCGTCTGTATAGTTGTATGAGTCGCCGCGGCGAGGAGGAAAAAACGAAGAGATTTCTTCGGTGTTTCTCCTAGTCAGAAGCGGTTGAATGACTTTCAATTGTATAGTGTTTTGGTTTCTTGCTTGAAGGAAATCCGGGTCGCCTGATTGGTGATAATGGAAGAGTTTAGGAAAGAAACTTTGTGGTGTGAATCACGGAAAACGGATTTGCATGGCAAACGAAACGCTGGTATAGTTGATTGGGTTGCCGCGGGAACGCGGTAGCGATGAAAAAACATGAATGACCGTTCAACGGTAAGACTTCTCAAATAGAGTAAGTTGAGGTGTTGAATCGGTGTGTTGCTTGAGAACTCAATAGTGTGCTTTGTTCAATAAAATCACCGAATGGTGATGGAAACTGAAACTAATACCAAATATTTATTGATATTTGATAATCATCAAATGGTTTCAAATTTAGTCAGCTTGAGTCACGCACCCCCGTGTGTGATTCGCTGTTTGAGATCAGATTATCAAGCTTTTCTATTTTTCAACGGAGAGTTTGATTCTGGCTCAGGACGAACGCTGGCGGCGTGCTTAACACATGCAAGTCGAACGATGAAGCCTAGCTTGCTAGGTGGATTAGTGGCGAACGGGTGAGTAATACGTGAGTAACCTACCTTTAACTCTGGGATAAGCCTGGGAAACTGGGTCTAATACCGGATACGACCAATCTCCGCATGGGGTGTTGGTGGAAAGCGTTATGTAGTGGTTATAGATGGGCTCACGGCCTATCAGCTTGTTGGTGAGGTAATGGCTCACCAAGGCGACGACGGGTAGCCGGCCTGAGAGGGTGACCGGCCACACTGGGACTGAGACACGGCCCAGACTCCTACGGGAGGCAGCAGTGGGGAATATTGCACAATGGGCGCAAGCCTGATGCAGCGACGCCGCGTGAGGGATGACGGCCTTCGGGTTGTAAACCTCTGTTAGCAGGGAAGAAGAGAGATTGACGGTACCTGCAGAGAAAGCGCCGGCTAACTACGTGCCAGCAGCCGCGGTAATACGTAGGGCGCGAGCGTTGTCCGGAATTATTGGGCGTAAAGAGCTTGTAGGCGGTTTGTCGCGTCTGCTGTGAAAGGCCGGGGCTTAACTCCGTGTATTGCAGTGGGTACGGGCAGACTAGAGTGCAGTAGGGGAGACTGGAATTCCTGGTGTAGCGGTGGAATGCGCAGATATCAGGAGGAACACCGATGGCGAAGGCAGGTCTCTGGGCTGTAACTGACGCTGAGAAGCGAAAGCATGGGGAGCGAACAGGATTAGATACCCTGGTAGTCCATGCCGTAAACGTTGGGCACTAGGTGTGGGGGACATTCCACGTTTTCCGCGCCGTAGCTAACGCATTAAGTGCCCCGCCTGGGGAGTACGGCCGCAAGGCTAAAACTCAAAGAAATTGACGGGGGCCCGCACAAGCGGCGGAGCATGCGGATTAATTCGATGCAACGCGAAGAACCTTACCAAGGCTTGACATATACTGGACCGCATCAGAGATGGTGTTTCCCTTCGGGGCTGGTATACAGGTGGTGCATGGTTGTCGTCAGCTCGTGTCGTGAGATGTTGGGTTAAGTCCCGCAACGAGCGCAACCCTCGTTCTATGTTGCCAGCACGTTATGGTGGGGACTCATAGGAGACTGCCGGGGTCAACTCGGAGGAAGGTGGGGATGACGTCAAATCATCATGCCCCTTATGTCTTGGGCTTCACGCATGCTACAATGGCCGGTACAGAGGGTTGCGATACTGTGAGGTGGAGCTAATCCCTAAAAGCCGGTCTCAGTTCGGATTGGGGTCTGCAACTCGACCCCATGAAGTCGGAGTCGCTAGTAATCGCAGATCAGCAACGCTGCGGTGAATACGTTCCCGGGCCTTGTACACACCGCCCGTCAAGTCACGAAAGTTGGTAACACCCAAAGCCGGTGGCCTAACCCTTTTGGGAGGGAGCCGTCTAAGGTGGGATTGGCGATTGGGACTAAGTCGTAACAAGGTAGCCGTACCGGAAGGTGCGGCTGGATCACCTCCTTTCTAAGGAGCACATTTAGTTGGCCATGCTGTCCGCGAGTGTCGGGTGGGTGGTTTTGCTCATGGGTGGAATGTTGGTTTTGGGTTGGATGAGGCGCATTGTTGGGTTTTGGGGTAACACATTGTGTTGTTCCTTTGTTTGCCTGGCATGGTGATGATGCAAATGTTTTTGTTTGTGTTGTTGTTGTGTTGTGGGTTGTTGTTTGAGAACTATATAGTGGACGCGAGCATCTTCTGGAATTTGCGTTGAATCAATGCTTTGGTGTTGGTTTGATTGTTGATTTTAGATTCTTATTTTTCTTGATTGTGTGTAAGTTATTAAGGGCACACGGTGGATGCCTTGGCATTAAGAGCCGATGAAGGACGTGTGAATCTGCGATAAGCCTCGGGGAGCCGATAACTGGGCTGTGATCCGAGGATTTCCGAATGGGGAAACCTGGCTCATCTTCATGGTGAGTTACCGCCAGCTGAATGTATAGGCTGGTTGGGGGGAACGCGGGGAAGTGAAACATCTCAGTACCCGCAGGAAGAGAAAATAAAGTAATGATTCTGTGAGTAGTGGCGAGCGAAAGCGGAAGAGACTAAACCTGTGGTGTGTGATAGCGGTTAGGCGTTGCATCATGGGGGTTGTGGGAGTCACAGTGGCAGTTCTAACTGGCTGCCGGCATGATGTTCAGGATGGTAGGTGAACGACTTGGAATGGTCGGCCGTAGAGGGTGAGAGTCCCGTAATCGAAATTGTTCTGTCCGTGGTGTGGCCACCCGAGTAGCACGGGGCTCGTGGAATCTCGTGTGAATCTGCCAGGACCACCTGGTAAGTCTAAATACTTCTTAATGACCGATAGTGAATCAGTACCGTGAGGGAATGGTGAAAAGTACCCCGGGAGGGGAGTGAAATAGTACCTGAAACCGTGTGCTTACAAGCCGTTGGAGCCTTTTGGGGTGACAGCGTGCCTTTTGAAGAATGAGCCTGCGAGTTAGTGTTATGTCGCGAGGTTAACCCGTGTGGGGTATCCGTAGCGAAAGCGAGTCTGAATAGGGCGTTTGAGTGGCATGACCTAGACCCGAAGCGGAGTGATCTATCCATGGCCAGGTTGAAGCGACGGTAAGACGTCGTGGAGGACCGAACCCACTTCAGTTGAAAATGGAGGGGATGAGCTGTGGATAGGGGTGAAAGGCCAATCAAACTCTGTGATAGCTGGTTCTCCCCGAAATGCATTTAGGTGCAGCGTTACGTGTTTCTTGCCGGAGGTAGAGCTACTGGATGGCCGATGGGCCTTCACGGGTTACTGACGTCAGCTAAACTCCGAATGCCGGTAAGTGAGAGCGTAGCAGTGAGACAGTGGGGGATAAGCTTCATTGTCGAGAGGGAAACAGCCCAGACCACCAACTAAGGCCCCTAAGCGTGTGCTAAGTGGGAAAGGATGTGGAGTTGCTTAGACAACCAGGAGGTTGGCTTAGAAGCAGCCATCCTTGAAAGAGTGCGTAACAGCTCACTGGTCAAGTGATTCTGCGCCGATAATGTAGCGGGGCTCAAGTACACCGCCGAAGTTGTGGCAATGACCCTTTGAGGGTTGTTGGGTAGGGGAGCGTCGTGTAGCCGGTGAAGCTGCGGTGTAAACCAGTGGTGGAGGCTATGCGAGTGAGAATGCAGGCATGAGTAGCGAAAGATGAGTGAGAAACTCATCCGCCGGATGATCAAGGGTTCCAGGGTCAAGTTAATCTGCCCTGGGTTAGTCGGGGCCTAAGGCGAGGCCGACAGGCGTAGTCGATGGATAACGGGTTGATATTCCCGTACCGGTGAAAAACCGCCCATACTGATATTGTGATGCTAACCATGCGAAGCATGATGTGCAGGCTTTTGTTTGTGTGTTGTGTGGGTTGTGGGACCCGATCTTTGGAGGTAAACGTGTTAACAGGTGTGACGCAGGAAGGTAGCCAAGCCACGCGATGGTTGTCGTGGTCTAAGCGTGTAGGGTTGTCGGTTGTTAAATGCGCCGGCTGTGTGCCTGAGACGTGATGGGACCCCGTTTTTGGGGGATTTGGTGATCCTATGCTGCCGAGAAAAGCATCGGCGTGAGGTTTTAGCCGCCCGTACCCTAAACCGACACAGGTGATCAGGTAGAGAATACTAAGGCGATCGAGAGAATCATGGTTAAGGAACTCGGCAAAATGCCCCCGTAACTTCGGGAGAAGGGGGACCTTGAGCGTGATGGGCACTTGCTGCCTGGAGCGTGTATGGGTCGCAGAGACCAGGGGGAAGCGACTGTTTATCAAAAACACAGGTCCGTGCGAAGTCGTAAGACGATGTATACGGACTGACTCCTGCCCGGTGCTGGAAGGTTAAGAGGATTGGTTAGCCCTTTTTGGGCGAAGCTGAGAATTTAAGCCCCAGTAAACGGCGGTGGTAACTATAACCATCCTAAGGTAGCGAAATTCCTTGTCGGGTAAGTTCCGACCTGCACGAATGGAGTAACGACTTCCCTACTGTCTCAACCATGAACTCGGCGAAATTGCAGTACGAGTAAAGATGCTCGTTTCGCGCAGCAGGACGGAAAGACCCCGTGACCTTTACTATAGTTTGGTATTGGTGTTTGGTTTGGCTTGTGTAGGATAGGTGGGAGACTGTGAAGCATGGACGCTAGTTTGTGTGGAGTCGTTGTTGAAATACCACTCTGGTCAATCTGGATGTCTAACTTCGGGCCATGATCTGGTTCAGGGACAGTGCCTGATGGGTAGTTTAACTGGGGCGGTTGCCTCCTAAAGTGTAACGGAGGCGCCCAAAGGTTCCCTCAGCCTGGTTGGCAATCAGGTGTTGAGTGTAAGTGCACAAGGGAGCTTGACTGTGAGACTGGCAGGTCGAGCAGGGACGAAAGTCGGGACTAGTGATCCGGCGGTACGTTGTGGAACGGCCGTCGCTCAACGGATAAAAGGTACCTCGGGGATAACAGGCTGATCTTGCCCAAGAGTCCATATCGACGGCATGGTTTGGCACCTCGATGTCGGCTCGTCGCATCCTGGGGCTGGAGTCGGTCCCAAGGGTTGGGCTGTTCGCCCATTAAAGCGGTACGCGAGCTGGGTTCAGAACGTCGTGAGACAGTTCGGTCCCTATCCGCTGCGCGCGTTGGAAATTTGAGAAAGGCTGTCCTTAGTACGAGAGGACCGGGACGGACGAACCTCTGGTATGTCAGTTGTACCGCCAGGTGCATGGCTGATTGGCTACGTTCGGGAGGGATAACCGCTGAAAGCATCTAAGCGGGAAGCCTGTTTCGAGATGAGATTTCCTGGCACTTTTTGGTGTGTGAGGCTCCTTATAGATGATGAGGTTGATAGGCCGGGTATGGAAGCGGGGACTGAAGACTCGTGGAGTTGACTGGTACTAATAGGCCGAAGGCTTACTTTTCAAGAAGTGTTTTGTTGTTTGCGTTCACTGTATGGTTTTTGGATAACAATCCAATAGGCAATAAAAAGAGCCCGCTTACGCGGGCTCTTTTGCTTTAACGGCTAAAGCTAAAAAGGGGGCAGACCCATGCGGGTCTGCCCCCTTTTTTTTGTGCCCTCAGACCCCTGTCTATGAAGCCTTGTCTACAAGGAAGAATGCTCTCCCCAGACACACTGGGATAGAGTAGAACCATGCACTACCCCATGTTTTCCCACGCACCAGAACCAGCCGATCAGCAGCACCAACACAACGGTGAAGAACGAACGGCAGCCCTCTACGTAGAGAGCACACTGGAGCCTCACGAAGCCTGGGCAGCACTGACCGAATACATTCACCTCTGGTGGCCCAGGCAGCTCCTACAGAGCGAGGAGAGCCATATCGACCTCTCCACAGAGCTACTGCTCGAAGAGACCACAGACGAGGACATCATTCCTGTGGCACGTATTATCCAATGCGAGAACGAAGACGTCCTCACCATCGCACCCTACCCGGGTACACGCCTAGGGCGCCTCCTGGGCGTATCTGAAGAATCAGAAGAAAGCCTGAGCTTCATCCTGGACGCTCTCACCCCGGAGACCGCAGAAGGACCGTTATCCCTGCTCGAAATCAGTAGCGGCACCTACACGGGTCGTGAAGACGAGGAGCTGGGCATCTACGAGGAACAGGAAGAGGCTGCTGCGCTACTCATGGGGGCCTACAGCCGCTTTATTGGAGCTGAGCTCCAGAAGGAAGAACTATAGTACTCACGGGTAAAAGAAGATTCTCAACCCTGTAGAGTGGTATGTCATGAGTACACCAGACCAGAACACCCCGCAGCAGAGCCCTGCACGCCCTCGCTGGGCGCGGCTACGCGCTAAAGCAACTGCAGAAGCAGTGCAATCTCAGCACTACACTAGAGCTGACATGCTGAAGCAGAGCAATATCTGGTTCCGTAAACAGGGTGCGCCCCTCATCATTCCTGCACGTCAACGTGCTCTCGATGCGTTCCCACGCTCCGTGCCATGGATCCTGTGGGCGGGCATCATGCACATCTGCTACATCTTCCTGCGTGATCTCCTTATTTTCATAGTTGATGACGCGAAAGGCTCCCTCCCGGACTACGTCAAAGCCCTCACCACTAACAGTGCACTCAGCGATGAAGTGCTACCCTTGCTCGTTCTCGGTGGCATCTTCCTCGTGCTGCCGATAATCTCCGGGGTGCTCATCGCTCTAACCCACAAACTCATGGTTCGCACCCCGCAGTGGGTTCAAATCACCACGGGTATTCTCACCGTACTTTTTGCCGGCGTGCTCTTCACTGCCGGTGTCTTCGAAACCAGCAGCCTCGACGGCCTCGACTTCGTCTACGACGGCGGCCAAGTCTTCCCGCTCATCGTTATCGGAATCTACCTCGCCATCTTCCTGGGCGTAGATACCGTACTCGGGTGGTCCCTCAAGCACGCCATCCATCAGCTCGCCTCCCTGCCGCCCATGATAGCGAAAGTACTGCCCGTACTCATGGTGTCCGTGCTCTTCATATTCGTGAACGCAGACCTCTGGAAGCTCGCCAACGGACTCAGCTTCCCACGCACCTGGGCGGTTCTGGGCCTCATGGGGCTACTCGCCGTGTTCGTCGTCGTCACAACCTCCCTGGAGCGCACAGCGCGACTGCTGGGGCGCTACAGGGGCGATGACATCGCACGCTTTACCGCGAACGATTACGAGCGCGCCGCAGCCCTTGAAGGCGGAATCTGGAACACCGCCCAAGACTGGGTCGAAGAGAAGAAAATTCTCGAACACCGACCCCTCAAAGTCGCGCCCTGGAGCAACCTCATCATCATCCCCATGATTGGGCAGATTATTCAGGCGACCTTCTTCATGCTGCTCGTCTTTGGATTCTTCATGGGATTCTCATCCATCGCCATTAGCGACACCACCATCGAATCCTGGATGAGCATCAAACCCGAACACCTCAAAATCCTTGGTGTGGACACCAACATCAACGCCGTCGTCATCAAGGTATCCATGATCGTTGCCGTGTTCTCCGGGCTCAGCTTCGTCGCAACCACCAGTAGCGACGAAAAGTACGCCCGAAGCTTCCTCAAGCCCATGATTGAGCGAATCAAGCACATCCTGATTATTCGCGATATCTACCTGGGTCTGCTCACCATGCCCAAAAACGAAGTGCTCATACCCCTCGAAGAGGAGAAGAACACCGAAAAAGAGGCTGAGAAAGTATAAAGAGCCAGGTCATGGCGTAAAAGCTAGTGGTTAGACAGGTTCATCGTCAGCAGGTTGAACACCAGGTACGCCATCAGAAGAGCCGTCGCACCATCCAAAACACGCCACGCTGAAGGGCGCGCAAAAAGCGGACGCAACAGACGCGAACCATACCCCAGCACCAAAAACCAGATCAGGCTACCGCAGCAGCAACCCAGGTAGTACCACCAACGGCCAGGATCGCCCTGTGCATTCGCCAGCGAACCCAAAAGAATAGTCGTATCCAACCACGCCAGCGGATTCAAATAAGTCACCGCCGCCGTAGTCAGCAGAGCCGCCTTCAACGACTGAGAATCACCTTCCGCATCATCAACCACAATGGAATGCGGAGTAAACACGCGGCGGCCAGCCTCAAAACCAAACCACGCCAAAAACGCCGCACCCACATAACGGAACACCTCAATAAACCACGGCGCCGCATCCAACAGAGCGCCCAGACCCACAACGCCCAAGCCAATCATCAGAGCATCCGACAGAATGCAGAAAATAATAATCGGGGTAATATGCCGACCCAAAATACCCTGACGCAGCACAAAAGTTCCCTGGGCGCCGATAGCCGCCACCAAAGAAATCGTGGTGGTAGCACCCAGAAACAGCAGGGACAGGGAAGTGGACATTGTGAAACTTTCTATGTGGACCAAACGGTATGGGCTTTGCAGATATTGCGGGTGGTGGCTCCTTCTAGTACCAGCTTGCCAGGCAAAAGCATACGACGCAGGGATAAAGCCTGCGTTAGCTGAGGTGTGAAGCGTCAGAGACGAGAATACGGGAAAAAGGACCCTAAATCTATCTAAATATTTTCACACTGCGTAAGATATTCTTATGACACGTTTCAGTACCGACCAGCTCACCACCTTCGCCACCGTCATCGAATACGGCACCTTCGACGCGGCAGCAGATATTCTGCGGGTGAGCCCCTCCGCCATCTCCCAGCGCATCAAAGCCATGGAACAGATTGCCGGAAAGGTCCTGCTGCGCCGAAGTAACCCCGTCACCCCTACTGACGCGGGGCAAAGCGTGCTGCGCATCGCTCGCCAGAGCGAATTCCTGCAGCAAGAAATGGAACGTGAACTCATGGGTGCCGGCGGCTTCCAGAGCGTCTCCGTTGCCGTCAACGCCGACTCACTCGCCACCTGGTTCCTCGACGCCGTAGGAACCCTCAGTCGAGAAGACAGCATCTTCTGCGACCTGCGACGAGAAGGTGAATTCCACTCCTCCGCCATGCTCCGATCCGGAGAAGTCATGGCAGTCATCACCTCCAAACCCGAAAAAATCCCCGGCTGTTCCGTCGAAACCCTCGGTGTGGCACGCTACTGGTGCGTTGCCACCCCCGACTACGTGCAGCTATACCTACCCGGCTGGCCCAAGCGCGTAAGCCGCGAAGAGCTCAATCGTGCCCCCGTCGTCGAATACGACCGCAAAGACTTCGTGCAGGACGTAGCGCGAGTCCTCATTGAACAAGAAGTAGGACTGGACGCTGAAGAAACCTTCACCCAAAGCCCCACCATCTACATTCCCTCATCCCCGGACTATGCGCGCGCCGTCAGCTCCGGTATCGCCTGGGGCCTCATTCCTGAGGCGCAATGCGCCGAAGAACTCGCAAGCGGGCACCTCATGAAGCTTGCCGCAACCCCCGTAGAATTTCCCCTCTACTGGCAGCGCTGGAACATTAACTCGCCCGTCATGGAAACCGTAACCCGCCGCGTCCACGAAGCAGCACGAGGCGACCTGATCTACTAGAAGAGGACGACTTCCGTGAGCTTTATGGAACGCCACCAGGTGGCTCTCTACCTCGGCTCCATGATCGTGGGGGTTGCCTGCGCGGGTTTGAACGGATGGAGTTACGCCTCTGAACAGCTCGTGCCTTACGCGCTTGGCGCACTACTGTGGACCAACTTTGCTCTCATGCCTCTCACCGGCATGAGCGTTGGTCAGCATAAGAGGCTCGCTTGTACGGTCGTGCTGGCGGCTACCTTTGGAACCCCGATTCTCGTTGCGCCCCTGGTCTCCCTCTTTATTCCCGAGGGTGGCCCCGTTGCTCTAGCTGCAGTGATTGTTTTGCTGGCTCCATGCGTGGATTACGTTGTGGTTTTTACGTGTATTGCTGGAGGGGAATATCGAGGTTTGCTAGCGGCAACACCCTATCTACTTGGTGCCCAATTTATTTTTATTCCTATATGGACTAGTGTGTATGCATATATAGGAATATTGGATACGAGGGTAGTGGGAGAAATATTCCCCCTCCCCGCTGAAAGCTACCTCAGCCTCACACCGCTCATCCTACCCCTAGTAGCCGCCTACCTCGCACAACGCTGGTCAGCCCGCTCACCGCAACGCCGACAAGCCTACGAACGCGTACGTAGCATGAGCGATACCGCAATGATTCCCCTCATGTGCCTGCTTCTTGCGCTCATGTGCTCCGCCTACACCCCGGCGGTACTGAACGAAATGCAGCTCATTCCCCGGCTCGCCGGACTCTACCTTACCTACGCTATCCTCGCAGGAGTCGCCGCATGGTTCCTGAGTAGAGCCATGAGCCGACCCGAACGTATCTCCTTAACCTTCAGCGCCGTCACCCGCAACGCCCTCATCATCTACCCCGTCGTAGCGCTCTGTGCACAACGTCTGGCATACAACGGCAACCCCGAAGCAAAACTCATGAGTGCAACCGTACTCACCCAAACCCTCACCGAACTGCTCATCATGGTCGCCATGACCGCGATCTTCCGGACAGCGTTTCAGGCCAGAAAAATACCGTAGAGGCTCCCTAAACCCCGGTACTTCCAAACATATAGAGAGGCGGCCACCCCACACGGGATGGCCGCCTCTCTATAAGCTCTAACGCCTAAGTCTTAACGTCTAAACTCTAACGCCAGCGAGTCATCATCAGCATGCTCACCATCATGGCGCCCACACCAATACTCACATTCCACATACCCAAATCAGGAATCGGGAACAGGCCCTGCGTAATGTAGAAAACAATAATCCACAGAATGCCCACCGCCAACAGCGAGAACATAATCACGCGGTACCACAACGGAGTCTGCTCCTTCAGCTGCGTGCCGCTCTCCATCTCACGAGCAATCTCACGCAGACGCAGCTCGCTTGCATCCTCCACCTCAGACTTAGCAGACTTCTGAGACTTCTTCTTGGACGATGCCTTAGCCGAGTTGGTCGACATACTTCCTCCGCTTATTGTTGTATGGGTAACCTAAAAATATATGTTCACACCTATCTTTGCAGACTTACGGGATGATTTCACCTTCTCCCCGCGTTGAAAGATAAGGAACGCCACCCGGCGCCCAAGAACATACATAACCCAGAAGACAAAGGAGACCGCATGAGTCAAGGAACGGCACCCACCGCAGAGCGCCGCCCCCGCAGCGTGCTGCACTGGGTCATTCAGATTACAGGCGAACTCCTCATCACCATCGGAGTCGTACTGCTCCTCTTCGTCGCATGGCAGCTTTGGTGGACCAACATCGACGCAGACCGCACCCAATCCCAAGCCGTCAGCACCCTCGTCCAGGAATTCGACTCCAACCCCGGCGAACCCGTCCCCGACTGGGACCCCAACACCCCTCCCGCCGGTCTGAGCGAACCCGGCCACGGTGAAGTCTTCGGCGTCGTC